>JAPUET010000023.1 GCA_027492465.1 Candidatus Saccharimonadota bacterium
TCACCAAGAAAAATACCTCAGCGTGCCTGAGGTATTTTTCTTTTTGCTTATCTACTGCTCATTCCACGCTGCTCGACAAAAGTGAGCGCGGTACCAGATTTGCCTCCGCGGCCCGTTCGACCAATGCGGTGCACATAATCATCGTAGGTTTGCGGCACATCAAAGTTAATCACATGGCTCACGTTTGGAATATCGAGTCCGCGTGCGGCGACATCGGTAGCGAACAGTACACGTGCTTTACCGGTCTTAAAGTCGTCGAGCGCGCGTGTCCGTTGGCCCTGCGATTTATTACCATGAATTGCCCGCGAGCTAATGCCCAGCTTGTCAACGCCGTCGCTCAGGCGCTGCACGCCATACTTTGTTTCGCCAAACACAATCACTTTTTCAAATTCTTCATCGCTTAGCAAATTGATTAGCAGCTCGCGCTTATGGTCTTTGTCGGTGTAATGAACTACATCTTGGTAGATATGGTCGTTGGTTTCATTCACTTTCACTGAAACAGTTTCAGGTTGCTTCATAAAATCTTCGGCAATCGCACGAATACCAGCGCTAAAGGTAGCACTAAAACAAAGCGTTTGGCGCTCCTCTGGTAGCAACCCCGCAATACGGCGAATATCATTCACAAAACCCATATCGAGCATGCGATCCGCTTCGTCGAGCACAAAGGCATTCACGCCAGCAAGACTAAGCGTCCCGCGGTCGATATGGTCTTTAATACGACCTGGCGTGCCAATAACAACATGAGGTCGGCGCTGCAAACCGCGTAGCTGTGGATTAATATTCACACCACCAACAAGCAATACCGAATACAATTTCATGCCGGCAGAAAAACGGCGGAACTCTTCGTCAATTTGCTGTGCAAGCTCGCGCGTTGGCGCCATAATCAAAATAGAAAAGTAGTGGCGATGTTTCGCAAGATGGGTGAGTAGGGGCAATAGAAATGCCGCCGTTTTACCGGTACCGGTATTTGCGAGCCCAATCAAATCCTTACCCTCAAGTACCAAGGGAATCGTCTGATCCTGAATGGCGCTTGGGCTACTAAACCCAATGTTTTCGAGATTTCGCTGAATAGTTGGATTGAGCGCAAAGTCGCTAAATTTATGCGTTGGCTCGTACGTATCGGCAGCGGTACTTGCCGCTACGGTATCGCGATTAATAAAGCGAGAGGGATGAATGGTCTGCTTATTAAGCTGACCCGATTTACCGCCGCCACTCGAGCGACGACCACCACTGTACCCACCATTGCGACGGCGTGGATTATTCCGCGGCGCACCGCCACGAAAAGAACGTTTGTTGTTTTGCATGTATATAACCTTTCGTTCATACAAATGATGAACGCTCGAGGCTAATAGGGGAGCTTCATCCGAATTTACGTACTTTCATACGTCAACTCATTTCATTGTAGCACACTTTTTATAAAAAGTCAATATGCTTGTGTTCATAGTTTGAATAGAGTATTGCATTTTTGTAAATAATATGCTATAATGAACATTAGTCCCATACCACTAGAGATAAGGAATAGTCATGGCCGTTCTTGGAATCCTGATGGAGGACACGGCGATTCGTTGGACGAACCGCCGCCACCACAAGACGGCGATGCGCCAAGCGCGCGAGATCGCGCAGCAGGCACGACGCGATATAACCTCCTTCGGGCGGGCTGCCGACCGTGCCGAACGACGGAAGGTCGCTTCGGCGGAACTCCCGGCCGGGCGCATGGCCCGAACGGTCCACCGGGCCGGCCAGGCCACCTCGCTTGCGGTCACTCTGGCCGAGTTGCTGGCCGCAGCCACCACAATCCGCCTCGCTATTCACGAGCTGCGGCAACCCCTACCAAAGAAGGAGGTGAGCGAGTAAGTAAATTCGCCGCCGAAACGGCCCTCGAAGTCGAGCACACAGCTCCTTCGCTCCGCTTCGGCGGCCGTTTCATTTTACAGAGCTATCGTCGCTGTGTCTCGTCGCGAATTGTACCGACAAGCTCTTCTAACACATCTTCAAGCATCACTACGCCCACTAGCCGGTTTCGCTCATTTACCACCTCGGCGATATGCGCACCCGAACGTTGCATTACCGACAGCGCATCGCGTGCAGAATCCGTTGGTCGAACCGAGGGAAGCGAGCGAATCTTCGAGGCAATCGTCCGACCGTTTTCAAGACTAAGCAAATCTTTGATATGGATATAGCCCTTTAGGCCACCACCTTCACGGCGCACCGGAAACCGCGAATAACCTGTTTCAACAACCAGCCGCTCAACTTCAGCCGACGTTGGCTTTGGACTTGTTGCAATCACTCGAGACATGGGCGTTACCACGCTCATGATTGTTTGGGTGTCAAACTCTAAACTATGCGAGAGTAGCTGCTCTTCCTCCGAACTAAGCAAGCCCTCGCGGTGCGATTCTTTCACAAACCCGATTACTTCGTCGCGATCAAAACTACTAGCAATTTCATCGCGCGGCTGTATGCCAATGAGACGGAGGGTTCCATTCGCAATCGCATTTAATAAGCCAATGACAGGCCGGATGGCGCGAACAATATAAAACAGTACCGGCACAAGCACCAGCGCAGAACGCGTTGGACCAGCAAGGGCAAGGTTCTTTGGTACCATTTCTCCTACCACCACATGCACGTACACCATGAGCAGCATTGCAATCACAAACGCCACAATATGGCGAGTGACCTCCGAGAGTCCTGCCGCAGCAAATGGGGCTTCAAGCAGATGTGCTACAAGTGGTTCGCCAACCGCACCAAATACCAGGCTACATAACGTCACACCCAGCTGAGCACCAGCAAGCATCATCGAAACCTGCTCCATAGCGAGCAATGTTATTTTGGCAACGCGCGAACCATTGGCGGCGCGTAGCTCAATACTCGTACGCCTAGCAGACACAAGCGCAAACTCAGCACCCACAAAAAACGCGTTTCCCACAAGCATCGTAAATGCTAAAAACGCACTTAGCTCCAGGCTCACGATTGGGCCTCCTCAGGCACTAGCTCGACACACTCGACGCGAAGGCGATCGATTCGGTGACCGTCCATTCGAACAACAGTAAATTGCACCTCGATTATTTCACCCTCTCGATCAACACCGGCCGTCACAATGGTATCTTTTACCTCCGGAATGCGACCTAATTGATGTGCAACAATCCCGCCAACGGTTTCCACTTCGTCGTGTTCGGATAGATAAATATCGGTAGCTTCTGCCAATTCATCAGGGCGAAGCAGTCCTGAGACTTCCCAGCTGCCAGAATCAATGTCGCGCACCGGAGCTTTCGATTGGTCGTGCTCGTCTTTCAAATCGCCAACCAGCTCTTCAAGTAAATCTTCAATGGTAATTAAGCCATCAACCGCACCAAATTCATCAACTGCCACTGCCATCTGCAGGCCGTTGCCGCGCAGATCGTCAAGCAACGTCTCGAGTGAAATACTTGACGGCACAAGGAGAGGCTCAACCATAATATCTTTCACGAGCGTGGCTTTACGAGCCTCTTTCTCCACTGAGAGCGCGTGCTTAATATGCACCACACCAAGCACTTCATCGAGCGTTGCACCGTGCACTGGAAAACGCGAAAACCCAGTCTCACGCGCTAGTTGTAGTACGTCCACTGCGCTTGCACTCGCAGGCAATGCCCGAATTCGTAACCGTGGCGTTATAGCATCGAGCGTTGTAAGGTCGCCAAAATTAAGACTACGCTCAAGCATGGCTGCCGTTTCACGGGGCAGGGTGCCATGAGCCGCCGAGCGACGCACGAGGCTCAGCAGCTCATCAGCCGAACGCGCCGAGGCTAATTCTTCGGTTGGCTGTACGCCAAACCAATGAAGTACGCCATTAGCACTCGCGTTCAACAAGCGAATCGGTAGACGCATAACGCGTGTAAAGAATAGTAGTGGCATCTGGACAATAGCCGCGGTTTTATAGGGCCGCGCAATCGCTAAATTCTTTGGTACAAGCTCGCCAAAAATCATCGTGAGGGCGGTTGCAAGTACCAAACCAACCACGATAGCAATGGTGCTTATGAGCTGTTCGGGAACGCGCATCAAAATGAGCACGGGGCGGAGTAGGTCGGCTATTGCCGGTTCAGCCAAGTAGCCAATCAACAAATTGGTAAGCGTAATGCCAACTTGAGCGCTCGAGAGCTGTGTCGACAGGGTTTTGAGCGCCTCTAATACGCGCTTGGCGTGTTTGTCTCCCTTTTTAGCGAGCGTTTCGACAGAATTACGATTTACCGCAAGAAGCGAAAATTCGGCGGCAACAAAAAGACCACATGCCACCACAAGTAAGAAGGAGATGAGTAAAAGAAGTAGAGCTGTCATTACAATCTCAAATCTAGCGCACCATTAGCGTACTAAAACTACACATGTATTGTACCTATTATAGCATGATTCTGGCACGATTTACTGTCGGCCATCAAGTGAGCGTAAGCGCCTCACTCGATCTTCGGTAGAAGGATGAGTACTAAACAAGCTTGCGAGCCCGCGCATACTAAACATGTTGGCAAACATTAAACTTGCCGTCGCTTCTTCGGTGGGGCTTGGTTGTAAGGGGGGAGCAGACTGCTTCCACTGTTCAAGCTTCATCAGCGCACCTTCGAGCTCGCGGCCGCTGCCTAGAGTATGGGCGCTGTGTTCATCCGCTAAATATTCTCGGGCACGCGAAATCGCCATCTGAATTACCATCGCAGCAAGCGGTGCCAAAATAACGGCTACGACCGCAGCAATCGGATTGCTATTTTCACTATCGCGATCACCGCCGAACATAAAGGCAAATTGCGTGACATAGCTAATAGCACCAGCCATACACGCTGCAATGGTGCTCACGAGCATATCGCGATTTTTAACATGACCTAACTCATGGGCCAAAACGGCCTGTAATTCGGACTCTGTCAAAATTTCCATAATACCAGAGGTTACAGCAACAGCTGCCTTTTGCGGTGAACGACCGGTTGCAAAGGCATTCGGGATGGGCGTATCAACATAGTACAGTTTCGGCATTGGCATACTCTCACGCATAGCGAGATCACGGACAATGCGCTCTACCTCTGGATATTTACCGTCAAGCGGCTTCGCACCTTGCATCTTTAGCACCAATGAGTCACTAAACCAGTACATAAATATATTCGTCACACACCCAAACCCAAGGGCGATCAGCATGCCGCTTTGTCCCCCAAAAAGATACCCAACAAGCATGAATATGCCCGTTAAGCCAGCCATGAGTAGTGTGGTTTTAAAAACTTGTGTCATCTTCCTCCCGGTAAGCGTTATGATATAAACTAATTATAGCATATTACTCGTGTTTTGTCGGCGGAAGGGCGAACAGTTTATTGCTTAAAAACAAGAGCCGAGTTATACTAAGCACAAGTAGCATTAACTCTAGTAGGGGGCACCATAAAATCACACACTATGACCCGCTTTTGGCATCGCCGCTCAAGCGAAGCGATTATGTTGGTGGGCCTTGCACTTGTGGGAGTGTTTGCATGGGGATACTTGGGCGGAACCGACCAGCTTAACCGTGCGATGCAAGTACCAGTTATACCTGCCGTTAGTGCAGGACTTATTCTGATAGTCGGTTTAGTCGGCTATTTTTTCGCACCCCTAAAATCGCTGCAAACATCGGCAGCCATAAATTACGCATTGCTTATCATCACTTTAGCACTGCTCGTTATGCAAACCGATGGGTTGCAATCGGGCTATTTTCCACTACTCGTTGCCACACTTGGCTTTGCCGGCGCTTTTGGACTGGGCGGTATTTTTGCGGGCACAGGCGGCTTCGCAGTGTTTATGATCATGCAGTACATGGGACGAGAGCTTGGTGAAAGTGACATTATGCTTTTGTCGCTACTCTGCGCGTTACCGCTTATTGCAAGTTTCATTATTTGGGGAAGAAGCGAAAAAGTCACCGAGGAAACAAAGAAAGATCGTTCATATCACGAACTTGCCAGCGAACTAAGCCAAGTATCGGGAAAGTCTGAAGTGGTAATTAATGCAATCGGTGACGGGGTGCTTGCGCTCAATGGGCAAGGCACCATTGAACTGATTAATCCCGCCGCCGAGCAGATTCTCGGCTGGGACAAGCATGACAGTTTAACCCTCACCTATAAGTCGATACTTAAAATGCTCGACACAAAAAACAAAGAGGTGACCGACACAAACGATCCCGTAGCATTGGTGCTTGCCAATAATAAGCCGGTGAAAAACGACAGCTTTAGCTTGCAAACGCAATCGGGAAAAACATTCTTAGCCAGTATCACCGTGAGTCCGGTAGGTCAGCCAGGCCAAGGAGTAATTGTGGTATTTCGTGATATCACTACCGAAAAATCAGACGAACGCCAGCGTGCTGAATTTATCTCTACAGCAAGTCACGAAATGCGCACACCCGTCGCAAGTATCGAAGGTTACCTGGGTCTCGCACTCAACCCGGCAACCGCATCAATTGATCCGAAAGCACGCGAATTTATTACTAAAGCTCATGCTTCGGCCCAACACCTAGGCCGGCTGTTTTCCGACCTGCTCGATGTTAGTAAAGCTGATGATTCTCGCCTAAAAAATGACCCAAAGGTCGTCGATATTGTACCGTTTATCCACGAGATTATTCAAGGACTCACCCCTAAAGCCACCGAAAAGGGTCTGCGTGTCCACTATAAGCCTATGCCTGATGGCATGTCGCTCGAAAATGACCCCAATCGGCGCTTAAATCCTGTTCTTTATTCATATGTCGATAACGATCATCTCCGCGAGGTAGTTCAAAACCTCATCGAAAATGCCATCAAATACACACTAAAAGGCGAAGTAGTAGTAGATGTTACTAGTAGCGACTCGCATATTGTAATTAGCGTTACCGACACCGGCATTGGCATCCCCCGCGAAGACCAACGCCACCTATTTCAGAAGTTTTACCGCGTCGACAACAGTGACACACGTGAAATCGGTGGCACTGGGCTTGGCCTATACCTTTGCCGACGTCTTACCGAAACCATGGGGGGGCGTATCTGGGTTGAAAGTGAGTATAAGCACGGGAGCACTTTTTTTGTAGAAATAGCCCGTATTGAACATGATGAAGCGCAGCGTCGCATTGAACAGGCGAGTGTTGAAGCCGAACAACAGGTGGCTCAAGAAAAACTCCATGCCGCATCGCTGGCCACGCCCGCCGAACCTCAAGTAACGCCACTTGTCGACTCTTCCTTGCCACAACCTGGCGTGACCCCATCAACGCTCCCAGCACCGGTTACGCCGTCGCTCCCGCCCACTCCAGCCGCTCCTCAGTCTCTACAACCCACACCCGCCGTAAATGTAAATCGTACCAACACCCCTATAACAACTATTGAAGCTAACACGGCACGTACCACGCCCCGCATCTCTGTGCCACCTCGTCAATAAAACCTATGGCTTTTTTTACCACAAGCATCTACAATAGAAGATAACATGACCAAGATACTACTAGTAGAGGACGACAAAAGCTTACGTGAAATCTACGGCGTCCGCCTCCTTGCTGAAGGCTACGATATCATTTCGGCCGGTGACGGAGAAGAAGCGCTCGCAATGGCAATCAAAGACCGACCAAATCTCATCTTAAGCGATGTGATGATGCCAAAAATTAGCGGCTTTGACATGCTCGATATTTTGCGTAGCACCACCGAAACACGGGATATTAAAGTTATTATGATGACTGCGCTCTCAAGTGAAGAACAGCGCCAACGCGGCGTCAGTTTGGGTGCAGACCGCTACCTTGTAAAATCCCAGGTCGGCATCGAAGACGTTGTACGCACGGTACACGAGGTTCTTGCTGACGCACCCGTGACCGGTCAAACGCCACTCGTGAGCCCCGCCCCAACAAGCCCAACCGCTCCTGTCACACCAACACCGATCACAGCTCCTAGTCCAGCGATCCCGCCAACTCCTGCGCCCGTTGCCGCTCCAGTCATACCTACTTCTGCTCCAATAGGCACAGCGCCTACTGCCGCTAGCCCTACAACTCCAGCCGTAAGCGACAGCACATTGGCCGCCGCACCTGGTTCTGTGCCTACAGCGCTTTCACCAGCCCCTACAGAGCCTACTCCTTCTACTGGCTCCACTTCATTGCCTCAGAGTGTATTACCGGAGCCATCTGCACCATTTTCAACTCCGCGCCCAACAAACCTTGCCGGTCGCGTTATTCAGCCACTTGAATCAGCAAGTAATCCTGGGCCAGATTTTGGCAATATGATCGATAAAGAACTGGGCGGCGAAGCACCAGCCGGTACAGCCTCTCCAACCCCTGAGCTAGCATTTGAGGAAACACCTCATCCTGCCGCCCAAAATCCCACCTCCGCTGCCGCGCCAAACCCACTACCGCCGCTTCCTCCACTCCCCCCAGCGCCAAAAACCGGCGTTTAGCCTATGAACGACGACACCACGCGTCTCAATAAATTTCTTGCCTTACAGCTAGGCATTTCGCGTCGTGAGGCTGATATTTTAATTGATTCTGGAGTAGTTACAATAAACAATGAGCCGATCATTCTTGGTGCTCGTGTAAAAACTGGCGATACAGTAGCAGTAGCAGGAAAGCAAATTGCAAGCAATAAAATCCCTCACATTTACCTGCAGTTCAATAAACCAGTGGGATACGTATGTTCACGTCGAGCGCAAGGCGACAATCCAACAATTTATGATCTCATTCCGCCCGAATACCATGCTTTAAAGCCTGTCGGTAGGCTTGACCGTAATAGTTCTGGCATTCTGCTACTTACCAATGATGGTGATTTCGCCTACCAGATGACACATCCTAAATTTGCAAAGATTAAAGTATACGAAGTGGAACTTGACCGCGACTTGGAGCCACTGCATCAGCAAATGATTAGCGATTTTGGCATTCAACTGGAAGATGGGAGCAGCCAACTCACCTTGGCGCGCCTTCATGATACCTTGCGTAAAGCCTGGCAAGTCACCATGAGCGAAGGTCGCAACAGGCAGATTCGCCGTACATTTGCCGCGTTAGGGTATGAGGTAAAAAAACTACATCGCGTACAATTTGGAAATTATTCACTTGGTGATATGAAGCCTGGAGAATTAAAAAACGTCACTATTCACTAGGTGATATAAATAATAATTCAAAAATGGGTGGCGTGTCGCGATCTGCAACACACCACCCATTAGCACCCCCTCTTGCTGTTTTTGATAATGCCCTCGAACTGGCGTCGTTCGTCGGCCGACAGCGTCGGGCTGTCGCGCGCCAACTGGGCCCGACCTCTCTCAGCGAGCACCTTACTTCGCTGATACAGGTTAATGGTCTTGACGACAACCCAGCCGAGGACTGATACCGAAAAGACAATCATCACCCACAGTTCCGTGAGGTTCACGGGCACCAACTCCTTTCCGGTATAACTGGCCGAGGATGGTCGTTACTACTAATACCATATAGTGCATAAGGATGCAAGAAGGCTATAGCGCCTAGCTTGTCATCAGAGGTAAAATATGCTACAATTAAGTAAATTATGGCAACCAAACTACCAACTGTCGCAATTATCGGCCGAGCAAATGCGGGCAAAAGCTCACTTTTTAACCGTATGGTGCGCTCGCAACAGGCAATTGTCGCCCGCGAAGCCGGTACCACCCGCGACAATGTACTCGGGAAGGTAAGTTACTCGCGCAACAAGCTGGCTCAAGCGGGTGACAGCGCGCGGGGCAGCGCCCAAAATGTTTCGTCCGAGGGCGAAAGCATTTTAGGGGCGGACGCGCTGGCAGGACCCGCGTCTAGCGACTTACGTGCGAATTCTAGAAGAATTCGTGACGACAGGAGCGGGGATACCGGCGAATTCTGGTTAGTTGATACTGCCGGCCTGAAAGATCCATCCGACGAATTTGAAGCAGGTATTCAGGATCAGATTCAGGAAGCCGCTGACGCCGCAGATGTCATTATCGTCGTCGTAGACAGCATGGAATACCCTGGTGATGAAGATCGCATCGTCGCTAAAAAAGCCCTCAAAAGCAAAAAGCCCGTCATTTTAGTCACCAATAAAGCTGACCTAAAAAATGCCATTCATAACGATGAATTCCGCCGCCTCGGCATTAAAGATATCATTCGCACCAGCGCCGAGCATAACAGCGGTGTGAGCGAACTACTCGACCGCATTGCCGAGCTGATTCCTGAAGCCCATGAATCTGAACCCGACGACGTGCTTCGTGTTGCGCTCATTGGCCGTCCAAATGTTGGCAAAAGCCAGCTATTCAATACACTTGCCGGTAAGCAGCAGGCGCTCGTCGCCAATGTCGCTGGCACCACCCGCGACCTTAACCGTGTAAGGGTCGGCTACCATGGTCAGGCAATTGAATTAATTGATACGGCCGGTATTCGCCGCCAGGGCAAGCAAGAGGTTGGCATCGAGAAATTCTCGGTTCTCCGCACCCTTAACGCTATAGAAGAAGCCGAAGTGTGCTTCTTGCTCATGGATGTCAATGAGCTTAATGTTGCGCTCGACCAAAAGCTAGCCGGAATTATTGCCGAGGCGGGGAAGGGCTTAGTGCTTGTCGTCAGCAAATGGGATAGTGTCATGGACAAAGACGCCTATACTCGTGATGCTTTAGCACCGAAAATTACTTACAATTTCGATTTTGTACCGTGGGCGCCACTTATTTTTACTAGCAGTGTTACTGGTCAAAATGTTACCAAACTCTTCGACCTTGCCCTTGATATCCGCGCTCGGCGTGAACAGGACACCAAAACTCGCGTACTAAACGATCTACTGCAAAAAGCCGTTCAAAAACACCCACCAGCCGGGCTCAAAAACACCCATCCAAAGCTGCGTTATATGGTACAAACCGATAAAACCCCACCCTGGTTTGTCATTTATGGCTCTAATCTAAAATTTGTACACTGGAGCTACAAGCGCTACCTCGAACGCCTCGTGCGCGAAACCTATAACTACGCAGGCGTACCGATTAAATTTAGCTATCGCGACGAAAAACAAATTAAATCAAACAAGGAGCGCATGGCTCAAGGTTTAGAGCCAGTAACCAAAGCCTACAAGCAGCGTAAAGAGGCTGAAAAATACGTAAAGAAGGATGAGTAGTTCTCACATTCAGCAAGCAATCATTAGTCGGCTCAAAAACGCCGACACCCTGCGCTATAGCGAATTAAAGGTTGCGGGCATCGAACGTGACCTCTTTAATTACCACCTTCGTGAGCTTGTCGCAAAAGGAATGCTCACAAAACTACCGGCTCGCGGTGGATATACGCTTTCTGCAAAGGGCCAGCGCTACGTGGCGGATATTTATCATTCATCCGACCAAGCAAATCGGCTCTTTAAAATAAATCCGCTCCTTATCGTCGCCGACCAACGTCCGGATGGTATATATATTCTACAGCAATTCCGGACCTCTCAACCGAACTACGGTACGGTAGGGATCCCCGGCGGCACTATCACTAAATCTGAGCCTCTTCTAGAAGGCGCTACCCGCAAATTACAAGACGAAACAGGTCTTACAGCCGAATTCACGCTCATTGCAACTACTCGGCGTATTCTTTACCGCCACGGGACGTTATTTGCCGATGTCTTCTTTCCGATTTGCCTTACTACTACATACTCGGGAGAGTTGCGCGACACCGATTTCGGAAAAAATCAGTGGGTCCCAATAGATACAGCCATCCAGCAAGATACGCGTATTGAATATATCGCGACAATTCTTACGGCAATCAAAAACAACACACTCGAAACAATTCGCGGGCAGTACCACGAACAAATCACTCACGAACAGTAGGGTAGGCGATCTTCACTTATACTCGCTGAGACATCTTGGTAGGCTTATAGATATAACCTAACAAGGAGCCCTATATGCCGAGATTAGATCATGAAGGTATAGATTTTATTAATTATCCCAGTGCTACAAAAGAAGCCGTCCACAGAGCCGCAGTTGCGTGGGAGCGATTCACTCAGCTACCTCAAGAAACAAAAGATCAATTTTCCGCTAAAGGCTTACAATTTTCGGTAGGCTACGAACATAAGGGTGATGGATCGCGCGAAAGTAAAGATGTCAAAGAAAATTTTGACGTAACACTCGCCGGCATCGAAGCAATGAAAGAGGGAATGGATACTGCGGCAGCCGACGAGCTTCTGCAAGCGGCGAGCGAACTATTTAACACACTCGGTCCGGTTGCTGATGGATTCTGCAAGGCAGCAGAAGCAACCTACGACCTACCAGGGTTTCGGAACACCGCTGCTCGTAGTGCCGTCAATCGATTCATTCGCTTTTTACATTACCCAGCCGTACCGGAAGGTACTGTTATCGGAGAGGCACACGCCGATCATAGTGGCTACACATTTCATTTATACGAATCTACCAGTGGGTGCCATGGGCTTTCCGCCGTAGATGAAACATGGTTTGACATGCCAGTCGCAAGCGACGAAATGTTGGTTTTTGGTGGTATGCAGCTACAATTACTCAGCGAAGGCCGTATAAAAGCCCTCTCTCACGAGATTACTGCCAATTCCACTACGAGCACCGTCGGCCGCCACGCAATCGTTTGCTTTAACGTGCTCGATGGTATGCCGACCTACGACCGCAACACTCACGGTAGACTACAAGACAAACCAGCCGGGTTCAACTACGGTCTTTCGCTGGCCGAATTTAGCACCTTGTTTTCAGACAATAAGTAGCTCACCTCAGGGAGCCCCACTATACTATAATGAATATATGAAACTCATTATTGGCCTTGGCAATCCCGAGCAAAAATACGACGGCACGCGCCACAACGTAGGGTTTTGGGTGCTTGATGCCCTAGCCCGGCAGTATGGAGGCATATTTAAAGCTAACCAAAAATTCAAAGCCGAACTAGCCGAAATAGTGGTAAGCAGCGAAAAAATACTGCTTATAAAGCCAGCCACTTACTATAACGATTCCGGTCTTGCTGCGCGGGCAGTAATCGATTATTACAAAGCGAGCCTAAAAGACCTTTTGATTATTCATGATGAGCTAATGATTGATTTTGGGACCGTACGCACGCGAACAAGCGGGAGAGATGCAGGTAATAATGGCATTAAATCCCTTATTACGCATGTAAACAGCGATCAATTTGCCCGCGTGCGTATAGGTACGGGCACTCCGCTGCGAGACCTTGCTCCAGATTACGATTTTGTACTTGGCCGTTTTTCGACCGAAGAGCAAGCGGTACTGCAGAACGATTTACTGCCCATAATTCTTAATTTTATAGAGCAGTTTATCGGTAACGAATTTGGTAACGATAGTACCTCAATTAAAAAACTCTCCGAAGAGAGCGATATATAGTTTCGGGGGGACGATTCCTGGGGCGCGCCACGCGCGCCCCAGGAATCGTTGTCGGTCAGGCGGAGCAGCGCTCCAGCCCTCGGAGCTTCTTCACCACCTTCCCGTTCTTGTTGAGAAGGGAGTAGTCCGTGGCCACGCACTGCCGGGCCGGCAGCGTGTTGTACTGCGCCACACTCCGCTTGCCCTTCTTGGTGGTGGTAGTGCCCTTCCAGCTGTAGTACGTCTTGGACTTGACCGTGGTCTTGGAGCTGGACTTCACCTCCTTGCCCTCGCCGCACGTGATGGCCTTGCCCTTGTAGACCGCCACATACTCGGCGGCCTTGAGATTGCCGAGGCGACCGCTGGCAGCCTTGATCCACTCGCGGCTCTTGCCGCAGTGAGTGCTCTTGGCGGAGCCCGTGGCGTTACCGCCACCACCAGGCGGGGGACCGGGGTGACTGCTCATCTGCACCGGCGCGGCCTGGGCCACGGCGGGGGCCGTGATGCCGAGACCGGCAGTCGCGACCATGGCGAGGCCAACGGTGGCCACGCCGAGCTTATTGGGGGTATGAAACATCTCGAGTGCTCCTTCTGCACTCGGACGAGGGAGGGCGGGGTTGCCCTGTCGTCATGCCCGGGTAGGCATTAATTCATAATTTTACCATCAACGCTAATAAAAATCAAGTTAAACGCCGAGCAGCATACTAGCTCCGCCCACAAACGCAAGCCCAGCCAATAGCACACCTGCTTGTATAGTACCTATGCGTCGAGGCTGTTCATGAATTTCCGGAATAATATCACTCGCGGCAACATAAATAAAGAATCCGCTTGTAAGCGCCAAAAGCTCGGCCTCGGGCAACTTTACCGAAGAACTAAGCCACACCACTACGAGGGCCGCCAGCAAGGTTCCAACCGCAGTCATCACATTCGCAAGCAAAACTTTTCTATCTTTCCAGCCGCGCGAAAGCAAAATACCAAAGGTACCAAGTTCTTTAGGAATCTCGTGAGCACTCACAGCAATCGTCGTTACGACACCGCTTACCGGATTCACTAAAAAGGCCGCACCGATTGCCGCACCATCGATAATGTTATGCAATAAATCACCCGCCATCACAAGCCGATTTTGCTGCTCGCGACGAGTATGTTCGTTATGCTCATGGTGGTGATGAAACCACCCCGAAAGCCGCTCCAAGAGGAAAAAACAGATAAAACCGACCAGTGTCCACAGTAGCAATGCGCGCGGATCGCCAAGTTCAAAACTTTCGGGTAGTAAATCAAAAAACGCCGCCGCAAGCAGTGCGCCGGCACCAAATGGCAGGGCAATCGTAATAGCACGGCTACGATTGCGCTTTGAAAGAAAAATCAGCGCACCACCACCTAAAGAAATAAGGCTTCCCACCAAAATAACCGCGATCATTAAGCCTACATCTGTCATTGGAATTATTATAACAAAAAAGCGCCAGGTAAGGGTGGGCATCACCTGGCGCCATTTTGCCCTTCGTCCCACCCTATCGGGTAAACGTGATCCACCTCACACTACGAGCGATCCGCTGGACAAAGGGGTTAGTATACGCACTAGAGCTTTCTAACGGCGTTATAGTGGAGGGTAGAATACTATAACGCACCCTGGTGCGCAACCTAACATATAGAGTTTTCAGTAAAGAAAACTCTGTTAGAATAGGGGGTATAAGGTGCTTGATGGGTTTCCACACATCAATCATTTCTTATGATAGCACACTATTTATCATATGTCAACACTTTTTATAACAAATTTGTATGATCATCAATAAAGTTTCTCCAGATAAGCACAAGTACTTACAGATTATAGCTTCTATTGATAAATGCCCTAGTAGATTGTATTATTTTGGAAAGTTGCCCGAGACCCGCCTGCCAAGCGTTGCGATCGTCGGTACACGTAAACCCACCGCTTATGGCAAAGAGGTAACCCACAAGTTGGCGTACGATCTTGCAGCCCGCGGCGTAGTGATAGTCAGTGGACTTGC
This sequence comes from Candidatus Saccharimonadota bacterium, assembly GCA_027492465.1. GTDB lineage: Bacteria > Patescibacteriota > Saccharimonadia > Saccharimonadales > Saccharimonadaceae > Saccharimonas. Next base: position 15,231 of record JAPUET010000023.1, read on the forward strand.
CCTTGGGGTGGACGGCATCGCCCATAGCGCCGCGCTAGAGGCGGGTGGCATAACAATAGCGGTCCTTGCGAACGCCTTGCCAGATATTAGGCCAGTCACTAATCGCGACATAGGTGAACGAATTATTGCCAGTGGCGGAGCGATTCTCTCTGAGGCAGACGATGAAACATTGCTCGGAAAATGGAGTTTTTTACAGCGCAATCGAATCGTGGCAGGCATTAGCGATGCGATTCTAATCACCGAAGCAAGTTCGCGGAGCGGAACACTCAACACAGCCGCGAGAGCCCTCGAGCAAGGCAAAGAAGTTTTTGTCGTGCCAGGCAACATTACAAGTCCTATGAGTGTCGGCTGTAATCAGCTGCTCAAGCAAGGGGCGCGGCTCGTAACATCGGTTGATGACATTCTTGAGGTCATAGCACCGCAACTCTTAAAGGGCCAAGCAAGCCTGGCGCTTGGCAATACGCCGCTCGAAACTGCTGTGCTCGAACAGCTCCGCACCGGTATGCGCGATGGCGACGAATTGCAACAAACCCTTAGCTGCACCGCAACCGATCTCAACGTCACACTGACTATGCTTGAAGTGAACGGTGTTGTGCGTGCCCTTGGCGGCAATCAGTGGACTATTCGTTAGTTTTGTGATATAATAGAAATGTGATTCCATGGACCAACCGTGGATGAAAGCAAAGGAGGTGAGGAGCTGATGGCTCCCACAAACCGTAGGACCCCAGGGGCCCCGCTGGTGGTGAGCATCCTGCTCGCCCTGTCGGTAGTGGCCCTCTGGAACGGCTGGGCAACGGGCCAGCTGAACATCTGGCAGTCTGCGCCCTGGACGGCCACCGATGTGACCGTCGTCGACAACGGCGTGCAGCTCAAGTCTCTCGGCTGCCGAGGTGCCGCACCGCTCGACGGCCACGGCGAAGCCTGGCTAGACATCGGTCTTCCCGATGGTATTCACGTGATGGTGGTGAAAAAGGACGGCGACGTCCTGATCACGCCTCCCGGCAGCATCGCCATCACGGGCGGAGCGCTCCAGGGACCGGCCGGAATGGCCACGTTCACCGTGGAGCCATCGCTCCAATACGGTGGCCGCGCGGTCCGCATTCACGGGGTAGTGGCCAGCACTACGTTCGTCACAATCACCTGTACACACGGACCGTGACGAACGCCAAAAAGAGCGGCCGGGGCGGGAGAACAACTCCCGTCCCGGCGCTCTAGGAACGACACTACACCCTAGAGGGGTGTTATTTTTTAGGGTTTACCCGTACCAAAAATAGCTTCACCAGTATCGGCATCTAGACGATCCCCATTTAGGTTCAGCCCATGGTTAACCGCACCTACGATACGTTGAGCCGCTTGTTGTTCAGTCGTGCGCCTCCAGGCCGATTTTCTCTCCATCTCCTCCCGCCAATGGATCTGCGTCTCAAGTATAGCCGCTTCCAAAGGTGATACAGTACCGGGTAGCATAGTTTCGTCTAGCTCAAGAAACTCTGCCGCAGGTCTCTTAATTGCTCTTACTGTCATATATTCCTCCTTAATTTAAAATTATAGTTGGTTATATAATCTCGCGACGGCAAGCCATTGTCTCTTGTCCTCGTATCGGCGCTCTTTTTTTGTGTTTGTTGGAACGTCTATGCCGAAATGGTAGCATAAGTGGAACTAAAAATCAATAGCCTTGCACATTTTTTCAAGTTGACGTAGTATAGGCCACTGGTATTTGGCGAAATACGCCAACATATATATATTAGGTAGGTAAGCATGAGCAAAAATCTTGTTATTGTAGAGAGCCCCTCTAAGGGCAAAACCATCGAAAAATACCTCGGTAAAGACTTCACCGTGCTTTCAAGCGTGGGGCATATTCGCTCTATCGTTAAAAAGACCAAAGATGGTACACCGCCAATTGATATAAAAAATGGCTTTAAAACTACTTACGAAACCGACCCAGAAAAGAAAAAAATCGTTAGCGAGCTCAAAAAGCAAGTAAAAGCCGTGGGGCCAGCGAATGTTTGGCTCGCAACCGATGAAGACCGCGAGGGAGAGGCGATTGCTTGGCATCTCTGCGAAGTGCTCGGTCTTGACCCTAAAACCACAAAACGAATCGTTTTTCACGAAATCACCAAAGATGCTATTACACATGCCATTGCAGCACCTCGTACAGTCGATATGCAACTCGTTGAAGCTCAGCAAGCCCGTCAAATTCTGGATCGGATTGTGGGCTTTGAACTCAGCCCCGTAGTCTGGCAAAAGGTTCCTGGCGGCAAATCTGCTGGCCGCGTACAAAGCCCGGCCGTGCGCCTGCTCGTAGAGCGCGAACGCGAAATCCGCGCCTTTGAAGGCTCCAGCCAATTCCGCGTTACCGCGCTGTTTCATCACGAAGGCCAAGAGTTCAAAGCCGAACTTGGCAAGCGATTCGATACCGAAGAAGAGGCGACTGCATTTCTCGAGAGTCTCCGCGGCGCCACCTTTACTGTCAGTGATATTACCAAATCTCCCGGCACCCGCAATCCTGGCGCACCATTCACTACCAGCACATTACAGCAAGAGGCCAATGCCAAACTCGGATTTGGCTCAAAAGCCACTATGGCCAGCGCCCAAAAGCTATATCAGGCCGGTAAAATTACCTATATGCGTACCGACAGCGTAAACCTATCAGGCCAAGCTATTGCTGCCGCCACCGACTTTATTAAGCGCCTGTACGGCCCGGAATACTCTACAGTGCGTAAATTCAAAACCAAGTCTGCCGGCGCCCAGGAAGCCCACGAGGCCATCCGCCCAACTGATGTTACTGTAGAAACAGCAAGCAATAATGAATATGACCAAAAACTCTACGACCTGATTCGCCGCCGCACACTTGCGAGCCAGATGAGCCCAGCGAAACTAGAGAGAACCGAAATCACGATTTCGGTAGAGTATGGGGTAGGGAGTAAGGAGCATGAGAAAAATGCCAGCTTTACTGCGAAAGGACAGGTAATCATATTCGATGGCTTTATGCGCGTTTATGGTGCGAGTAAAGAAGAGATATTGCCGCCACTAAAGGCTAATGATAACGTACAGGCCAGTGAAATCACCGCCCGTGAGATGTTTGCCAAACCACCCGCTCGCTACACCGAAGGTAGTCTGGTGAAAAAGCTCGAGGAACTTGGCATTGGCCGCCCATCTACCTATGCAACGATTATCGATACCGTTCAAACCCGCGGCTACGTTGAACGTGGCGAAGGCGAGGGCGAACCACGCGATGTAATCGTGCTGCAGCTACTAGAAAGCGGCGTAGACAGAGAAGTGGTGCAAGAAAAAACTGGCAGTACCAAGGGCAAGTTAGTGCCAACCCCTGCTGGCGAACTCATCGCCGACTTTTTAACTAACCATTTCGATCAAGTGGTCGACTACGCCTTTACTGCCAACGTCGAGCAAGAATTCGACCAAATCGCCGAGGCAAAACTGCCTCGTAACACGATGTTACAAGATTTTTACGCACCATTCCACGAACTTATTGAGCAATCCGGCGGTATTGACCGCAGTACCGTGGGCGCTAACCGCGAAGTTGGGATCGACCCTAAAACCGGTAAGCCAATCTTGGCACGCTTTGGACGTTTTGGACCAATGCTACAACTGGGCAATGGCGAGGGCGACGAGAAACCCGAGTTCGCCCCGATGCCAAAAGGCGCGCGGGTAGAAACGGTTACCCTAGAGCAAGCAATCGAGGCCTTTAAGCTGCCTCGTACCGTAGGCACTACCGAAGATGGTACGATCATAAAAGCGAATATTGGACGTTTCGGCCCCTTCTTGCAGGTTGGCAACAAAACCAAGACCACCAAGCCGCTATATATTAGCCTAAAAGAAGACGACCCGCATGATGTTACCGAGGCAAAAGCCCGCGAACTGTACGCCGCAAAACTTCAAGCAGAAGCTGAAAAAAATATCGCTGATTTTGGCACTATTAAAGTGTTAAACGGCCGCTTTGGCCCATATATTACCGACGGCAAAAAGAATGCCAAAATCCCGAAAGACACCGACCCCAAGTCACTGAAAGAAGCAGACGCCAAAAAACTCCTCGCGGAAGCCCCTGCTCGCAAGCCACGCACTCGCGGCCGCAAGAAATAGACACCTACTGGTAAAATAGGTATTTTTATGGTATATTTTATTTAAATCACCAACCGAGAGGAGCAATCAAATGCCTGGTGGTTTCGGCGCACCCACGCGCCCTTCGTACGCCCTCACCCAAGAGGAGGTGCGGGAAGGGATGACCTTCCACACCTACCGGCTTGGAGAACAAGGAAGCGATCGCCGCGGAGAGTTCCTCAGTGGCGTCTACATCAGCGACGATCCCTGCCACAACCAAGGACTCGTCGTCGACGTACGCTGGCACGACGGTCGAAAGACCACTGAAGTGGCCAGCGAGCTCGGCCTCTGCCATGATCGCTACACCGGCCAGTTCGGCGACGGCATATCCCTCCCCGACGAGGAATGAACATGAGCAAGTGGATCAAGACCATTCTGCTGGTGCTCGTCGTCGGCTTCTGCGTCTTCAAGTTGCTCACGCAGCCGGAGGCTGCGGCAGCAGCCGTCAAGAAGGTCTTCGGAGCCTTCGACGCACTCGGCCGGTTCTTCACCGCCCTCTCTCGTTGAGGTCGCGTGGAACGCACAACCCACCCCAACCGGGACACTCACCCGGGCCGGGGTGGGTGTTTCTTTTGTATATGTATATTTCATGATCTAATATTTATTTCAATTTAGCCCCAAGAATTTATATTTTTACAGAGGTAGTATTTGACATACCAGGGGAGTGTGGTTAGCCTAACCATGCTTTTTTGTATAAAAAAGTCCAAAAAAAGTATTTACCATTAGCGTCTACATTGTGGTACAATAAAGTTAGTAGATTTAGTGTTTGACATTTATAAAAATATGTATTATACTAAATTCTGAAATTACATACTAATCTAACTATATCCCTATAGGTGAGGCGGGGAGCGGAGACGAAAAAACAGATGAGCGACCCTGTATCGACCGAAACAGCAGCAAGCCTTAAAACTGCCGTTCAAGAGATCTTGAAGGCAATTGACCAAGAGCGCGAACGCGAAATTATTACGCGTCGTTTTGGGCTGTTCGATCGTAAAGAGACGCTAGAACAGATCGGCGAACTGCTTGGCATTACCCGTGAACGTGTTCGTCAGCTTGAAAAAGCAATCCTTATTCGCCTTAAAATCGCTGCCGACGATGGCAAAATTCCTGCCGTTCACGAAATTGAGCGCATGATCGTACGCGATCTTTCTGAAAATGGCCGCGTTGCTCGCGTACAAGACATCGCCGCTCGTCTTACAAGCAGCAAAGCACCTTCGCTCGAAACAAAAGCTCGTATCGCCTTTGTTGCCGAACTTTCACCAAAACTTGTCGTTGTTAACGAAAACGACAACTATTACCAAGGCGTTGGTATTATCGAAAACGGCGACGAAAAGAAAGTTCGCTCACATGTAGACGAAATCGTTAAAACCATCAAAAAGCACGGTGAGCCGATCGATATTGAAACTCTACATGGTATGCTCAGCTACGAAAGTCCAAGTCAAGTACGTGCGCTTGCTAGTCTTTCAAAAAGCCTCGCTAACCTAAAAGATATCTGGGGCCTCGTAAAATGGCCAACCGTTAATCCAAAGAACATCCGCGACAAAATCTTTGTAATTTTGCAAGACAACGCTAAGCCAATGCACTTTTCTGACATTGCAAAAAAGATTAAAGACAGCGAATTTAAGCGTAAAGATGTTACTACTCAGGCGATTCACAATGAACTAATCAAAGACAAGCGGTTCGTACTTATTGGCCGCGGCATCTACGCGCTCGACAGCTGGGGTTATTCTAAAGGTACGGTAAGCGATATTATCACTAGCGTCCTCAAAAAAGCCGGCGAGCCATTACACCGTGACGAAATCGTTAAGCGCGTACTAAAAAGCCGCCAAGTAAAAGAAACGACGATTCTTTTGAATCTTCAGTCGAAATCAGAATTCAAGCGCGTTGCTAAAGCAACGTATACCCTCGCTCAAGTCGAAACAAAATAGTAGCATAGCACTAGTAGGAGCCTGTCGCTTATGATGTATGCCACAGTGACGGGCTTTTACAATGCGGATTATGCTTACTCTTGCTTTTTTAACAGAGGTATGATATAATGAATAGAGCAAGTTATGTCATTCATTACAGATTTTATCAACCTACTGCTGCAGTGGTACATCTGGCTCCCAATTGTGGGCCTACTGGCGTACATGACATGGCGCAACTATCAAAAAGTTGACATCATTAAAGAAATCGAGAGTACACTCCTTATTCTCGAAATTCCAAAAGCAAATGACAAATCCGAGCTCGCGGCCGAACAAATGTTTGCGAGCCTTCATGGTATCTTGCGGGACGCAAAAGAGCTAAAAGCGAATGGTGGCTACCAAGAACACCTTAGCTTTGAATTTGCCTCGGTAGGGGGGCGCATCCAGTTTTATGTTTGGACGCCAAAGGCACTGCAAAGTTTCGTCGAAGGACAAATTTATGCTCAGTACCCCCAGGTACAAATTCATGCCGCTGAAGAAGATTACGTCTCGCACGAACGCCAGCATAGTGTTACCTACACAAGCGAAATTACGCTTACCGACACCGAGTTTCTCCCAATTAAAACCTTTCAGAGCTTTGAGGTGGATCCGCTCGCGGGTATTACCGGTACTCTTGCAAAGCTAGAAGACACCAACGAGGAAATTTGGATCCAAATGCTAGTGCGACCAGTAAAAGACGACTGGCACAAAGCCGCCGACGCTTGGATTAAATCGGTAAAAAGTGGTAGTTTGAATCTTTTTGCGCCCGGCGGGGCAGGAAAGTGGTTTGCCGGCGTATTCGAGGCGTTATGGGCCCCACCAGAGCAGGGAAAAGAAGGTAAGCCCGCCGAAGTATCTGAGCGCAACAAAACACGCATTGCCGAAGCCGAAAAGAAAGCCACAAAACTAGGCTATCAGGTGAAAATTCGCATTGCTTACCTAGGCGAAAGCCAAGCCGATGCCAAACTACGCATGCAAGGAATTGTTGGTACCTTCAAACAATTCAACAGCACCAATCTTAATGGTTTCAAGAGCTCGGGCGATAGTTTTGCAAAAGAAGCGCTCGCCAAGTACAAAACCCGGCTTTTTGCCGATCGCGGCTACCTCATGAACATCGAAGAGGTTGCCAGTGTATTCCACCTTCCTCATACCAATGTGGAAACACCCAACATTGTATGGGCAAGTACTAAAACCGCCGAACCGCCCGCTAAGCTCCCCGTACTCACCGGCGACCCTGCGGTTGATGAAAACATCTCGGCGTTCGGTATGACAAACTTCCGCGGCATTAACCATCAATTTGGTATGTTGCGCTACGACCGCTCGCGTCACGTCTATATTATTGGACAAACAGGTGCCGGTAAATCGGGACTTCTCGAACTTTTCACACTAAGTGACGTCTTCCACGGCCAAGGCTATGCCATTATCGACCCACACGGCGACTTCGCTATAAATAATATGCGGTTTATTCCTGGCTCACGACTGCAAGATGTGGTCTACTTTAATCCGGCCGATACTCAGTATCCTCTTGGGTTCAACCCGCTCGAGGTAACAAATCCCTCGCAAAAAACAAATATTTCCTCAGAAGTAATTGGCGTGTTAAAACGCATGTTCGGCGAATCGTGGGGACCACGACTCGAGTACATCTTGCGCTACACAATTCTCGCACTGCTTGACCGACCAGAAACCACCATGCTCGATATCACCCGCATGCTAACAGATAAAAAGTTCCGTAAAGACACCCTCAGTTACTGTACCGACACTGTAGTGCTGCAGTTTTGGAACGTTGAATTTGCCAGCTGGACCGAAAAATTCCAAGCCGAAGCAATCGCACCAGTACTAAACAAGGTGGGAGCGTTTACGGCCAACCCCGTTATCCGTAATATCATCGGCCAGCCAAAAAGCACGTTCAACATTCGGCAAATTATGGATGAAGGTAAGATTCTTGTAGTTAACCTTTCAAAAGGCCTCATCGGCGAAGACAACGCCGGTATTTTAGGCGCCTTCCTAGTAACAAAAATTCAGCTTGCTGCCATGAGCCGCAGTGACATTCCAGACATTAAAGATCGCCGTCCATTCTATCTATATGTCGACGAGTTTCAAAACTTTGCCACCGACAGCTTTGCCACCATTCTTTCCGAGGCTCGCAAGTACGGCCTTAACCTTACGGTAGCTAACCAATACATTAGCCAGATGAGCGACACTGTGCGCGACGCCGTATTTGGAAACGTAGGTACCATGATTAGCTTCCGTGTTTCCGCCGATGACAGTCCAATCCTGGCGAAGCAGTTTGAGCCACAATTCGAGCCAAACGACCTCTTGCAGATGCATAATCGTAACTTTATCATTAACATGGTGATAAATGGCGAAAAGGCCCCCGCATTTAGCGCAAAAACACTAAATCTACCGCCACCACAAGACGACAACACTGGCCGCATTATTCAACATACTCGCGAAGTCTATAGCCGAACTCGCGAAGATATCGAGAAAGATATTTCCGAGCGCATCTTGCCGCCAGAAAACCTCACCGTAAAGCGCCCTGGCCCTGCCTATACCCCACCAAAGAGTCCCGAGCAGCGTGAGGCCGATCGTGCCGCCAAAGAGGCAGAGATGCTTGCACAGGGTAAAACGTGGCCTATTAGCAATGTAACACCAGACGAGGTCAATACGGCCCTCCAAGCCGCAAAAGAGCAGGGGAGTGACACCCCCACTCCACCTCAGCAAGAGCCGGCTCGCCCTGAGCAAGCGTTTGGTTCTGGCGTAAACGAAACCACTACTGCCACGCCAAAGAAAAAGCGAACTCGCACGCGTAAGCGTAAGTCAAGTAGCGGTGAAGGGGGAGGAGCCTCGAAGACCCCTACCGCATCTCGGCCAACATCTTCTGAACAGAAAGATCCAACGATGCTCTCGCTACGCTAATAAAAACGTTCATTCGTTTTGTTTATAGGCTCTTGTACCTACCTTCTTCATGTCCTTCCCGTATAGTTATCAATTGATATCTTATACACCAGGAAACATCATTAATTGAACAATATAGAACAAAAGTAGAACATTTATAATTTACTGAAATAAGCACGCCTATGTAAAACCGTTAGGCAAATTACATAATACAAACAATCAACCAATCAACGGAAGCCAGTACGGGTATAAAAAGGGCAAACCGTAAACCAGGTGGGGAGTACGTACAAAAACGACCGGAAAATGAGGATGAAAAGTTGTAATAGGTAGTTATATTTATATATAGACTTAACGTCGCACAATATTTCTTTCACGTCATTAAGAATACGTAACATAGATGAATCAGCATCCGTCTAGTGAGAGTGCTATTTTTAATAGACCTTCCTTAACGGGGGAGTTTCTATGTATGTCGTTCGTTTTTACTCTTATTTTTTACGGTACTCCTTTACTCTATAGCTCTTTTCACAGACTTCTGTACGGACCCATACAAGACATCCCTGGAACCTCGGGACAAGTAAGTTTTCCACAACGTTTATTTGCTTTTTCACGAATTTGTTTGCTACATTTGCATTTTTTTAAATTTATTACCCCCCTATTCTTTTTCCCTCTTTTTAAGGTATTTGCAATTCCCCTATTTCTGTATGATAATATATATTTTTTTGATTTCTGAAAAAATAGAACATAAATAGAACATTACTCCGAGCGGCGAGGAGAGACCCTTATTTATAATATGCTTTGCCGCTAATCCGAACATCTACATATTCGGCGCCAATACCCCGACCAGCTAGATACCGAATCGCTCTTGCAGCGTCCTCGGCCTGCTCCCCTGCTGGGCGATCAACACTAAATTTTACCGGGTAGCTAACACCCTCTATCGAGATCAGCAACTGTCGAGTAGTATTTTCCGGCAATACCACTCTGGAGACAGTAAAGCCTTGAGCAGCAAGTTTACCGATAATCAGCCCTATGAGGCTCAGGAATCGATCACTTGCAAGCACCTGATTATTAACTGTTTGAATACCCGTCTGATCAACCACCTCTACCTGGGGAGTAGCGTAATAGCTACGTCCAAATGCCGTTCCTTCAGCATCCACAAAGAGCTGCGTTGCCCCAGTCTTCCAGGTGACAACGGGTCGACGCATTACTAACCGGATAGTACTGGCTCCAAAGCCAGCCGGGCGGGGCTCAACATCAGCTCCAGCAACTTCTGGAAATCCATTTTCTTGAAGATAACTAACGAGACTTCCAGTATTAATCGTCAGACGACTCCGTTCAAAGATATGGCTATTCAAATAATTTTGCACCCCTTGCTCATAAATACTCGTTGTCGTAGGTGGTATATCGGCCTCGACTGTAATATAAACCCTAGCAATAGACTCATAAATAAGCCAAAACAAGCATAACACAACAAGTAGAACGCCAACGAAATAAAAAAACAATCGACGGCGATGTTTACGTAAATGATGCGTCTGAACGCGCGGCGAACGTAGTTCGGAGTTATACTCCCCTGCGCTACCCACATCCGACACTAAACTACCTGTGAGTGTGCGGTTGCGCCGAAATGCATACCGCTGACTCAGCTCGTCCGCCGAAGCCCTTCCCTCTCGTACAGATAGGGAAGTCCGCCGACGAGGGGTCTGTTGTTTTTTTTGCAATATTTTCATTGTGGTTACGTTTCCTTACCATTGTACAACGAAACGAGTGTCTAGAATGAGCAAACTCATTCTAGATCGAGTGAGGCCATACGCTCATCTAGGATTGTACAAGAAATGATCTCTGGTGCAGGTGGTTCCTACCTTATCGTGCTCAAGATCATTTCGGCCATATCACCTGCCGCGTAGGGGCGCGCAAACCCATGGAAGGCCTTCCCCATTTTCTTCATGCGATCTGGATCGGCTAAAAGATTAAAAACTTCATCAACCAACAACTCTGGATTTTTTTCGAGATCCAACTCGTCAATAACACTCACCGCTCCATCTTCAGCATATACAGCAGCGTTTTTAAGTTGATGACCGCCCGTAAGGTACCCGTTTGGTACCAAAATCGTTGGCTTTGCCAATGCAGCAAGCTCTAAAATGGTAGTTGCACCCGCCCGAGCCACAACGACGTCCGCCGCGCCAAGCATCTCGGCCATACCGTTACTAACAAAAGCGTGCAACTGATAAGTGGGATCGTCTGACGGGGTAAGAGCACGCATTTCGTCATACTGCGCTTCGCCGCTAATGAGTATAACGCTCGTTTTTGTGAGCAATTCTTTTAGAGTTGAGGCCACTGCCATATTCAAGCGCGCCGCGCCAAGACCACCTCCCGTCACCACCACAAGCGGGCGCTCAGCATTCAAACCCAGTGCTTGCTTTATTTCGCTCCGTTTGCTGTCAGAGAATGGCGTGAACTCTGTGCGCACCGGCACCCCCACGTACTGCGTTTTGTTTACTGGATACGAATAAAACTTTAGTGGAGCACCCGTTCCAATCTTTGTGGCCCAGCGAGAAAGAATCCGGTTTGTAAGTCCAGGATGCGCATCCGAATCATGAATTACAAGAGGAATGTGTAATACGTGAGCGGCCAGTCCGATAGGCAAACAAACAAATCCGCCTTTAGCAAAAACGACATCAGGCCGCCATACAATCAGGCGCGCAAAACTCTCGAAGAAGCCCACAACCACTTTACATCCGTCGATAATATTTGGCAGTACAATCGTACGAAACTTAAGGAGTTGTTGCCATACCGTAAGGTGGTGGTAACGGCGAAGCTTACCGCTCGTCACAGTCTGCACCAGTATTGTGGTATCGAAGTTATGAATCACTTGCCGAGCAGATGCGCCAAATTTACGATCACACCAAAAACGAATCTCCGCCCCTGGCTCACGCTCCTTAATTTCTCGTAAGACGGCGACCACCGGGGTAACGTGCCCCCCTGATCCTCCGCCGGCTGCCAAAATTCGCATTGCCGATCTCCTTTCCTTCTGTCACTAATCCATGCGTTGTATAACGCGATAGCTGAAATGCTAAGCCGAGCGCTCCTGTCATAAATACCATACTGGTTCCACCAAAACTAAGTAGCGGCAAAGTGATTCCGGTAAGCGGCACAAGGCCGATCATTGAGGCAATATTCATAACGACATGCGCTGCCAGCCAGCCAAAAATCCCCGCCACTGCGATACGCATTGACATATCTTTTAAGTGATCAGAAATTCGTAACAGCCGCAGCAATAGCCCGGTGAAGAGCGCAATGATAATCGTCGTACCGACAAAGCCAAAAATTTCACCCATAATTGCAAAAATTGAGTCATTAATCGCCTCTGGCAAATACCCAGTCGCCTGAATACTTTGGCCAATACCTCGCCCAAAAACACCACCAGTTCCAAGCGCAATCATTGCATTCTTAATGTGGTAGTTGTTGTCGTCGGCATCCGCCCCTGCCATAACCGCCGTATCGCCACTAAAAAATGTCGCTATACGCTCCATACGATGCGGCGCAGTGACAATTGCCAAGATTCCAAGACCAATACACACTAATCCTATTGTTAGGAGGGTCTTCCAGCGAATCGTGCTTACCACGAACATCGACGCGATCATAGAAGCCATTGCAATACCCGTCCCCATATCTTTCTGGAGAACAATCACCACGAACAATGCTGCGGCGGCAATGGCGGATACGGGATAAATCGTTGCATGAAGGTCGTTAATTTTACCCTCTTGGTGGCGTTTACCCAAAAAGCCGGCCACGTAAATCAAGAGAGCGAATTTTAGCACCTCGGCCGGCTGAAATGTACCAAGTGGCCCTAGGTTAAACCATCGATACGCTCCCAGCGTCTCAACGGCAATCGCATTAATATGAAGGATATTGCCTGCGAGCAGCAGCAACGCGCAGATCCCAAATCCTACCTGTACCAATCGCCATCGATACCGCTGCAAAGTTGCAAACGGCACAGTCGCCATAACTCCAAACGCTACACCCGCAATTAGTAAGCTAATAAACTGCTTAACAACAAAGTAGTTTTCAGTGTAAAAATCGGTATTATGGAGCCTATTCAATACATTGGCGCGCTCGGGTCCAATAGCGTACATTACAACCAAGCCAAGTAGCATCAAAAGCCCGACAAAAAGAATAATCTGATAATCAGGTCGGTGTCGTCGCTGTCCCGATATAACATCAGGGAGTGGCTCCCTTGCTAATGTACGTGTTTGCCGCCGGCGCTCCACGCTAAATGTGACCTCCGGTAAGTGCAAGCAGCAAACCGACAAAACCGGCAATACATCCAACAACCCAGAAGCGCATCGTTACTTTAGTCTCAGGCCACCCTTTTGCTTCTAGGTGGTGGTGAATTGGCGCCGAAATAAATACTTTGCGATGGAAAAGGCGTTTGCTGGTAATTTGAATAAGACTCGAACCAGCCTCGATGACAAATAAGATACCAATAACCGGAAGCAAGAACAATGTATTAGTGAGCATAGCAACGACCCCAAGGCTCGTCCCAAATGCAAAGCTACCCACGTCGCCCATGAAAAAGCGAGCCGGGTAAATATTAAACCAAAGATAACTTAAAAGTGCGCCAACTACCGTAAAACAAAATCCCGCGATTGTCAGATGACCTTGCAATAACGCAATCACCCCAAATGTAGCAAACGACAACGACAACAATCCACCCGCAAGCCCATCAAGCCCATCACTAATATTTACAGCGTTACTGGTCGCCACAACGGCGAATACAAAAATTGCAATAATCCATACGCCCACCTGCCAATCGCCAATAAACGGTACGTGGATCGAATCATAGCCGAGTTTTGCGTAAAAAAACCACCCAAGCAAAATCGACATAGCGGTAATCATGCCAAATTTAAGGCTTGAGCGCAGGCCAGCCACCCCCGCACCCTGTCCGCGAATATTAATCATGTCATCAAGCAAGCCTACGGCAGCACCCCCAAGTAGTCCGGCAAGCGGCAGGTACGTCCCTGCCCTGTCCCAGTTAAACCATAGCGTTACAACCGTAATCGAGACAACACCGATCACGCCTGCCATCGTAGGAATGTTACGAGTAAACTTATTAGCGTGCAGTTTTGTAAAAATTTCGAGTTTTTCTCCCAGCGTACTAGTGCTCCGCTGCCGCTTCCAGAATTTATAGCGATACGCAAAGTACGTATAGATAGGGGTCAGGGCCATCGCAAGCAAAAACGCCCCCACGCTCAGCAAAAATGTAGCGTTGAGATCAGTAGTAAAATGTTCAAGGTTCATATGCATAGTATACCTTATCTACCCCTGAGGCGTTAGTGTCAGATAATTAATCATCCAGTTTGAAATGGTATTAAAAATCGGCTTTGCATCGGCGCCACCACCCATTGAATGATTCTTTGCCGATATTTCAACCATAATCACGTAGCGCGGATGATCGATTGTACCGCCACCAAATCCTAAATAGGTGCCAATCGTCTGATCATTCACATACTTGCCATTTACGACGGTTTGCGAGGTACCAGTCTTACCGCCCACAAAAAAGCGATCCGACCCATCGTGAGGATTATACGTTGCGTAGTGCGATTCATGAATCATTTGACGCAGTGTTCGAGAAGTTGAGCCAGAAACCACGCCGGTATATTTTTCTCGGCTCGCCGCCTGCACAAACTGGCCAGCACCATTAATAACTCCAGCACGTACTGTTGGCACATAGTAAGTGCCGCCGTTAACCAACGAACAAAATGCACTCGCCACCTGAATCATTGTTGCGTCCATTCCCTGCCCGAATGCCATGTTGCTATAGCGCACAGCATTTCCTTGCACTTCGGTTGGCGCAATAATCGTCCCCCGCTGCTCATTGGCAAGCTCAATTCCGGTAGTTTGGCCTAAACGAAATCGATTATAGAAATAGTCGTACATGGTATCGCGTGCACCACGTGTGATCTCTGTCCCGTTACCAAGCCGCTCGGCAACCGTTACCATTCCAGTGTTGAGAGACCAGTTAAGTGCCGTCTGCATCGTAATCGAACCCGTGTGGCCAGTCGAGGCATTACCGATAGTTATGTCATCAACCGTAATTTTATCGGTATTGTTATAGGTCGATTCTGGCGTAATAACGCCCCTATCAACGCCGGTGGCGACCGTAAATGTTTTAATATCTGACCCCGGTTCATACGGGTTGGAAATCGTATCGTTATTAAATGCGGCAACATCGGTCACCTCATTAAGCCTTGACGGGTCGTAGGTAGGGACGTTTGCCATTGCAAGCACTTTGCCGGTTTGCGGATCCATCACTACTGCCGAAGCGTGGTCGGCCCCGCTCCGCCCTACGCCTTCTGCGAGTGCCTGCTCCGTGGCAGCCTGAATGTTACGATCAATCGAAAGTACAATATTTTTACCATCCACTGCCGGCTGACGAATATTCTTATCCGTCACCGTCAGAGGAACTGAGCGCACATCGGTCACTGTTTTTAGTAAACCGTCTTTACCCCGCAGTTCACTATCATTAGCTTGCTCGAACCCGTACACGCCCTTACCTTCATTATTCACAAATCCCAAGACCTGGCTCGCAAGCTGACCTTCGGGGTATACACGCTGAGTTACGGCAGCAAACCCAATACCAGCAAGATTCTCTTTTTTAATGAGCTCTGCCTGTGTACGGGTTACCTTGGTTGCAAGCACCTGATACTGCGAATCCTTAACGTCAAGATATTTTCCAAAGTTCTCGCGAACATTTCCGCCAGCTATTTTATTCAGTGCCGACACAACCGCCGCCTTGTCCTCTACTGTTGTAGGGTCAGCCCAGACCGTATAAACGGTTTCATTCATCACGATCGGCCGCTCAGTCGGCGAATTGCCGTCCATTGCGTAGATCACGCCGCGTTTAGCCTGTAAAGTAAACTGTTTTATGTGCTCGCTATCAGCCTGGGCAACGTAAGCCTCATGCTGCATAATCTGCACATAGAAAAGCCGCATAACAAAGAGCCCCATCACAACTATGATGAGGACAGCAATGCCTCGAGCGCGGCTCCCTTTTGAAAAATGCAGTTCCATAAATGTTATATTATTCGTTTACATGTTGGACATCGCTTGGCGTGGTCATTGCCTTTGCGACACTCGAGCTCTTCACTGATTGGAGTGCCGTGAGTCGCGCATTTTCTACCTCAAGATCGTTTTTCTGTTCGGTCAAAGACGATATCTTAGACGCAACTTCGCTCGCGGCGTAATCGTATCCTGAAACGCGCGTTGCCTGTGTTAAGTATATCAGGCCAAGCACGGCAATCATCAGTGCAACAAGGACGGTATGGCTAATTGGGCCAAGTTTTACAGCAGAGGCAAAAGCAACTGTATTTTGGTTTCGCTGCCAGTTAGTTTGGCGCCTGCTATTAAATTGTACGGTGCGTGTATAGGACATAGTGGTGGTTTGGTGTTTGTTTTAGTGTTTTTTTACTTGGTGCCCGCGGGGAGGATTACTCCTCCCCTAATGCGAGCGAACGAAGAAGTGTTATTTGACGCGAACGTCAACTTTTAAAACTTCGTCTTGGTATTGAACTGGGATATGCACTGGCATGTGTAGTGTTCCCCTTTCTTTTTGTTTATTTTTTCACAGCGACACGTAGTTTTGCGCTACGCGAACGCGGGTTGTGAACATCGTGGGTGGATCCGTCAATCGGATGCTTGGTCAGGATATCGAGTTCCGCTTCATAACCGCTTTTTGCCTGCTCGGCAAAGTAGCGCTTTACGATGCGATCCTCCAGGCTGTGAAAGCTGATAACGCCGGCTCGACCACCATTTTTCAATAGTCGAGGGAGGAGCGGCATCACTTCACGAACCTGGCGGAGTTCATCGTTGACCTGGATCCTAAGGCCTTGAAAGGTGCGTGTCGCTGGGTGGATTTTTTGCCACTTGCCGACATGTGCGCGCTTAATTACTTCGGCGAGTTCGCCCGTTGTTTGTAATGGGCGGGCGGAGATAATCGCATCAGCGTAGCGGTTTGCTACACTTCGCGGTTCCTCGCCGTACTCATGAATGATTCTGGAAAGTTCATTGCGCGTGGCAGTGTTAACTATCGTCTCGGCGGTTAAGCTTTGTCGATGATCCATCCTCATATCGAGCGGGCCATCATTCGTAAATGAAAACCCTCTGCCTGAAATATCAAGCTGTGGTGACGACACCCCCAAGTCAAGTAAGATCAAATTAAATTTCACCTCCTCCTCTATCAGCTGTTTTACGGCCGATAAAAAGTCGGTATGCATGAGTCGCGTTCCCTTTTCAGAAAACTCGCCTAGATGATCGATCGCATAATCGTCACGATCTACTAGAACCGACTCGGTATAATTTGCTGTCGCTGCTAAAATGCGCCGCGCATGACCGCCATATCCTGCCGTCAGGTCGAGATAATTCTCTTCCTTCTGAGGATTTAGCAAATCAAGTGTCGCATCGAGCAGTACAGGAACATGAAGTGGTGGATGTTCTTTTGTACTCATGCCTCCAATATACCACAGGGTGGCTATACTGGCGGCACTCGAGATCACCAAACTGGTAGAGAACCTATGTTTGTTTTCGCATGGTAATGTTTGTTTTTGATAAGTGTTTAGTAGAGCGCCAAGGGGTTCAAATAGAACTCATAATTTGATGCTATACCAAGAGAGACTTATGTGTTGAGAAATTTTAACCGAAGTTAAACTTTCAAGTGTGAGGTGGAGTTTTGGGAGGTGTTGTGTTAGAGGAAGGTGCATTCGACAATTTTTTATGTGGGTCGATAAACCACTGGCTCACTACCAGATTGTTGATCTCGAGGATATCGCTGACTTTTTAATGTACGGTATGAAAACGGTCGGTAAACTTGTATACTGCCCTACCCTACTAGGCTGACGGTCTCTGACTATAGGTTTGGTTTTTTTAATTGTTTAGTGTGGTGTGTTTGTTTCTTGGCGTAATCTGCTTACGCTTATCCACTGACATCATCATACAAGCAGATGATAAGTTGTTGCAATACCATTTTTTGACAATTTTTCTCATTGTGTTGCCGTTTATCCACAGTTTTGTGGATAAGTCAAATTTATAACAGAGATAAAAAGTACCACATCCCTAGTAAAGGTCGTGGTAATTTTAGCTATACTTTGCTTTAAACTGCCTATTTCTGCAATTGTATGATAAACCATACTGCAAAGAGGCCGCTGTAAATAGCAAGCTGTGCGACGGCTGATTTTTTAAATGGGATTTCTGTTTTTTGACTATGATCAATGGATGTCATTGTTTTCATAATAGTACTATTGTATCACGCTTAAGTTTAAATGTCAATAGCTTAAACAATATGCGCTCGCGTATACTACTCAGCAAGTCCCTCCTGGGGACGATCATCAACGTGATTCCTCACGGATTCGTTTTAGGAGGCTAGCTAATCTCACGGCACTTTTGCGTGGAGTGCGCTGCTGCGTTTTATAGTCGACCGCAAATAGGCCGTATCTGGGCCAAAAACCCTTGTCCCATTCAAAATTATCCATAAGGCTCCAGTGAATATAGCCGAGTAAATTAACTCCTTTATCGAGGGCTTTTTGCATGGCAAGAACCGTTTGCATTAGCCACCATTCTCGATTGGTGTCACCCTCATCGGCTAAGCCATTTTCGGTAATAAGAATTGGCATATGATATTTTTCATGCAACCGTTCAAGTGCATACTCAAGATCAGCAGGCTCCAAATCCCAGCCAACATCGCTTAAGCGCAAATCTGGATTATGAATACGGTAGCCGTACACTCGCTCGCTAAAATAATAGTTCACCCCTATGAAGTCTGAGCGCTTAACGATTTTTTTCAAAAAGTAATCATCTTTGAGATACTGAATAAGGCCGGCGGCACGTACGCTCAGCCACGCATTATCGCCAGGGTAAACATAGCTACTATTTTTTGCGATACTCACCTTATATTTACGGCTCAACGCGTGGATTTTATCAGCCGCTTGATTATGGGCCCGAGCTAGGTTGTTCAGTACGCGCAAAAACCTTGTTGTACTCTGCACTTGAGGCGGCCACTCGCCTCTTGAGTAACTTTGATTGGCATATACTTCTGGCTCGTTAATGGTGATAACGTAGCGAACACTTGGCCCAATTTCTTGCAAAATTCGCTCGCAAAATTGTACAAAGTAGCGAACGTTGCGTCGATGCTCAAAGCCTCCCATTTCAGCAAACCAAACTGGCAAGGAAAAGTGAAACAAGGTCATGACCGGCTCAACTCCTCGGCGCTCACACGCTTTTAGGACATCTTTGTAGTGGTCGACCGCTTCACTATTCCACGCATCGATCTGCGGCTGCACTCTTGACCACTCAACACTAAAGCGAAATGTGTTCATATTGAGTTTTTTCACAAGCTCAATATCTTGCTCATACAGCTGATAGTGATTCGTAGCCTTACCAGACACATAATTGGCCGGCGATTTCGCGGCATTCATCACGTGACTCCAGTTGGTCAAGTCATTGTAATGGTAGCTCGCTTGAGCAGCTAGAGATTTTGCGTTTTCAAGTTCCCAAACAGACCATTGGTTATGCAAACCGCCTTCCATTTGGTGCGCGCTTGTGCTCGCTCCCCATAGGAAATGCTTTGGAAATTGTAGCCTGGGTGAACTTGGCATCGTAGACTATTATACCATCTGGCGCAGTAGCTCAGCGAGTCGATCTCGGTCAGCTTCGGGCATTGGGTCGTTCTTATAGGTGTTAGGTTGCTCAGGTATAATGATTGGCTTTGCCCACCGCTCGGTTTTATTTCGTCCATAGACATAAATATGAAAAAATGGCGTCGCGCCTGGTAGCAGGCCCCAATTTCCGTTCGCCTGCAAGTTTACCCATGGAGCAAAACCTTCACGAGTAATTATTTGCGCAACTTTTGCCGCAAGCAAAAATGCTTGGCCAGTTAATTCAGGGTCTTGCCATGCTGTTTGTATGTCTTTAATAGGTGCGACAATTACGTTCAGCCCTTCGCTATATGACGCGTGAGGATTAAAGGGTGTTTTCACTACAAACTCGTTGTTTTGCCACAAAACAAAATTATTGCCCGGCTGCATTATTCAGCCTTTTCATCGCTGCTGCGCAACTCTTTTTTACCCTTTAATTCATACTTTATACCGGTCATATCGCTGGTTACGTAATCATCGTTAAGCAGGTTTACAAACTTCGCCGCGTCTTTTGCGTCCATAATAATGATCTCGCCAGTCGCGTCGTCGGTCATGAGCTCCAAATCCATTTCATCGGCATGATCAACCACTTGGTCTTGGGTAATAGTGCCTACTTCAACTTTTTGTAGCTTACTTACTAAGCTTGGGGTATCGCGCACCAACGCATCAAACGTCATGCCCTCGGGAAATTTTAGTTTAAAGTGCGCTTCAATTTCTTTGATTTTTTCTTCGGCGACCGCAAATTTCTTGGCGTCGTAGCCAAACATACGAATAAATTTCGTTTCACTAAAGGCAAAGATATCATTGCCCGCGACAAGCACTTGATTATCGGGCGTGATTCGCAGGCCCGCATCAGCACTAAACGGCTGGAACGAATCACCATTATACATCCAGGCAGTCGCACCTTTTAGCACCTGACTCTGTGGCAGTAATTTTGCTACAAAGAATGGCGCCTTATCCTCGCGCGTAAATCGCGCAATGATACCTTTTACCTTTTTAAACTCATGATCACCCTCGCGGAACACTTCTAGATTTGGCTCATCGTACAAAATTTGTTCAATCACTTCTTGAGCATGCTCTACTTTATCGAGACTCGTGCGCTCTAGCACGTTTTCCTCGGCAGCAGCGGCCTCGAAATCGCGCACTAACATACCTGTTGCGGCACCGGTCTGCACCTGGCTGATCATGTCGTACAAAAAGAGAACTTTTAGCTGCGCCTTGAGTTCTTTAGCGTAATTTGTTGCATATACAGTATAGCCTTTGGTAAACATAAAAAGGTCCACTTCTAGCTTGTCTTTATGTGCATCGGCCTGGTTTGCCCACAAAAAAATATCAGTTGGTTCTGGTGTTTCGGTTTGATCGGTTTTTTCAGTCATGTGTATTAGTGTACTATTTTTTCGGCACTACTGCACAACATCCTCACCAAAATGTTTTTGTAAGCGCATCTTTATACTTCCCTCATGGCGGCCTAGTTTTTTACTCAAGTCTTTTATTGTCACGCCATTTTGAAACTCTTGTTTCAAAATCGCATCATCGTCGGGCTCCCAAGGCATATATGCCTTGGGGTATGTTTCGCGCATTTTGGCAATTTTATCAGCCCAGCTCCCGCTCGCGCCAGATTTTTTTGGCTTTACCGGCTCGCTTTTGCGCATGGCGGCTTTTTCTTCTAGGTGACTAAACCGCTTGGCATCATTTGCTGCGCGAGTACGTAACATTTCGTCTATCGTATGCGCCTCTTCGCTCATCTGCAGCGCCATCCGATTAATGCCGGTTAGATAAAGATTGTCCAAATTTTTTACTCGACTAAGTGCAACGTATCCCATGCCTGGAACAAATGCTTTGCGTAAATCAATTCGTGCCGCATCAAGTGTCATACCTTGGCTTTTATGCACGGTGATTGCCCAAGCAAGGCGAAGTGGCACTTGGCTAATACTCGCCCGTTTTTTATCCCCGTCGCGCAGCTCCCACGTATCTGGCATCATGGTAACCATTTTGCCACTTAAAAATTCTACCACTGGGTAATCGGTACCGGGCTCGAAGTCTACTACCGTACCAATGCTGCCATTCGCGTAACGACGGCTCGGGTCATTTTTGACCGCCATAACGAGCGCCCCTTGTTTCAGCGTCAATGCAGCTGGCGCCAGGACGCTGCGCTGTAAATTCTCAACATAATTCGCGCTTCCTGTGGTATGTTGCTGATAAACCAGCTCATCACCCCCAAGTTCTGCTAACTTTTGTTCGTTTATTCTGTCAACATCAATATTGGTCGTATGGAGTTCGGTCAATCGTGCATCGACTTCTGGCTGCACTTCGGTGCGTGCGAGAAGCGCCTCGGCATGATGACGTCGAAGATCGTTGACGCGCATGTTTGTTAAAATATCAAGCAGTGCATCGCCCTCACTTTGCCGAAACTGATCGCTCAAATACAGAATGACCGGTTCTAGCTCTCGCCAGGCAGTACTATTCACTACAAACCCACCTTCGCGAGAATCACTACGATTCACCGGCGGCAACTGATAAAAGTCACCACTCATTACCACCTGGATCCCGCCAAACGGTTCGTCTTTCCGGCGAACAAGACGACATGCTTCGTCTACCATATCGAGTCGATAATCATGCAGCATACTTATCTCATCGATAATCAGCACATCGGTTTTTTCGATAATTTCACGGCGACCTTTTGCCATATGTTCGGCAAATCCATTTGGCAAATGGTCAAGCACTCCTATTCCCGCCCAAGCATGAATCGTCGTGCCGCCAAGATGAGTTGCCGCAAGACCAGTTGTTGCTGTCACGCTCACATGTTTACCTTCGTACTTGGCAAGTTTTATAAACTGATTAAGTACAAACGTCTTACCAGTTCCCGCTGGACCCGTCAGTAATGCGCTCTCGCCAGTAAGCAGTATTTCTAATGCCAGCCCCTGATTCATTACACTCGCGCGCCCTCACGAGCCTTGTTCGCCCACTCGTCGGCCAGCTCATTTCCTTCATGGCCAACATGGCCACGTACCCACGTAAGCGTCGCTCGCGAAGTGTTATACAACTCGTACGCCTCCTGAACAAGCTCAAGATTCTTAATCGGGCCCCCACTTTTTCGCCAGCCTTTCGCAGCCCAGCCAGGCGCCCACTTTGTAATAACGTTGATCCAGAATTCACTATCAGTAAAAATTTCACACGGCTCACCGCCCGCGAGTTGCATTGCCGCAATAAGAGCGTTGCCCTCCATACGAATATTAGTGCTATCGCCCGCCTCGCTTCCAAGCGCGACTGGTTTGCCGTTCTCTATAACCGCATACCCTCCTGGGCCAGGATTGGGACTTGCACTACCGTCAGTAAAAAAGATTCGCATTGTAGGGTATATCATACCGCGAACGCTCCCCATTTGCCAAATACGCTACGTCGTTCTAAACGCATCGGTTGGGTCGAACTCGTACGGCATCCATTGCTCAGCCCCACCATGCTGCGAATATCTATATTTAACTAAAAACTCAGCCTGATAGTATTCTCCACTTGCGAGCGATTTGTATCGTACAATGGCCTTTTGCTGGGTATCATTAACAAAAACGGGCCCGTTATACACCCGCACCTCGTGATTTTCGCCAGGCCGCAAAAAGCGTGCGGGCTCGGCTGTCTGCCGAAAACATTCAATATGCGTCACCTCAACTTCAGCCTTCGAAGAGTTCTCAATACACAACCACAGTTCTACGTGGTCATTAGCGCTGCTTAAATGAGGCTCGACACGAATAATACGCACCTCAGGCGGCTCTTCTTCTTGCACCGTATGCGGTACGGATTGTTCCGTAATGTTTGGCACGTCTTCGCGCTCTACACCCCATGCGCTGTGCTCCAGCGGTTTGGGGCCTTCTACATTTTTTGCTTTTCCGAAAACGAAATCTGCAAACCAACCCATAGAACCTCCTTTTTCTTTATTACCTCGATTGAAGCGCATCAAGCGCAACGCTTAGCGCAGCAAGCACACGCCAATCTACCCCATTCCATAGTGAATCATCTGCATCAAGTACATAATGGTCGCGAAAAAGCGTTACTTTACGGTACTTCCCCACTACTGCATTAGTATCAATAGTCACAAAATCGAAGTGATATCGTATAAACGCTAGTACCACTTCTGCGAGATCGCCAATAATAGGAATCATACCCATAAAGCGGCGTAGTACGGCAAGCGTCTGGTTGCTTTCGCGCACAATATATAGCTCGTTTCCTTCAGCATCCAAAACCTTCCAGGTACTGTTTACGAATGAACTTACGAACTCTTTTTTGAACATCCCAAGCATCTTACCATTGGCATCTTCTACAAAATAGCGCCCGTGTACATCAAAGACTTTTTCGGCACGAAATGTAAAGCTGAGCTTATCGCGCTTTTCATCGGTATAAAATAACACTTTTTCTTTTAACGCTAGTCGCTTCTGCTGAGCAAGCGCCTGAAGTAGCCCCTGCTCTCCCGTTTCGGTAACACCGAATACCCTATACTTGTTTACCATGGCCGTTATCTTTTGCTGAATCATTAAGCGCGGTTTCATAGATACACTCCCTTAGCTACCTTAATCATACCACCGATAGCATCTTACCCCTATACTTCTTCGGGATTCGAACGATAGCCACCAAAAAGAGGAAAACGACCAACCATGATAACAAGTGCTACCGCGCCATTGAAGAGCAGTGCATATGCCGGATAAAGCATACCCATAAGTGTTCCCTCGGTCATTGCGGCAGCAAGGAGCGCCAAGCCTCCCCCCAACATCGAAAGCGAAAAACATGCCAACGATTCTTCGTACGGCTGACGCCAGGCATGTACGAGAGTTGGCACAAACGCGATTGCATCAACCACAAGCGCGATGACGGTGGCTACAAATGGATCTTTTAGTACAATAAGAGCTACCACTCCAAGCGCAGTACCCACTAAACATACTTTATCGAGTAAAGTTAGGCCACGCGTTCTCGTGCGCCACCCAAATCCTACGATCATACAACAGCCCACAAATGTCACTGCAGATAACAGCGCACTAGGCACTTGCCCTTCACTTAGTGCCGAGGCGGCCATAATTCCCGCGAGTAGTGTCCACACAGCCCATGACACCATTCGAGGCCGCGCATCGCCGCTTCGCACCGCCGTAATATACGGTATTGAAGCACCCGCCATTACTATTGCCCCTGTTGTTGCTATGATCGACATTGCCATGTCCTCCTTTTGTTTTTTGCGGCCATCAAAAAAGCTGGCCGACGAATATTACTATTGTCGGTCAGCTAGTGCTGAACTGACCACGTGCGAGTTCTGTAGAGAGCATACCTCTATCAGTCACATTGCTGAGAAATCGCTATTTATCTTTATTATACCGTAAGCGATAAAATTTTACAACTCACCTCTGTTTCTCCCGCCCCCTACGCTATGTGTAGCGTGCCCATATATAGCGTAGGGGTGTATGTGTAAAATTATGCGTAAGGTTTTTGGTACACTAGACTAGTGTTAATTAGTCATTTCTGATTCCTAATTCTTTTGCGATCACGTCATCGATCTCAACTTGACCGCTCGCAAGGGCTGCCTCGTATAGCTTCCTTCCGTTTTCACCTGGCAACCGAACCGCTTCCACGCCTTCGGCTGTCCGGGCGCTTTTCACTTTCGCAATCAGGTCAGATGCGTTCGCTTTGAATTCATCAATATCCACGAGCAGCTCAGGATCGATCGCCATAATGACAGTTCCCCACTCTTCGGTTTGTGACACATTATCAACCCACGCCCCACCGATGAGCGGTCCGGCCATCATTTCGACGACCATCGCAAAACCAGATCCCTTATAGCTACGATCAAATGAGAGAAGTGCCCCGCTCATCGCAGCTGTCGGATCTGTGGTCGGATTGCCATCATGATCAATCGCCATATTTTCGGGTATCTGCTCGCCACGGGCTTTCGCGAGCACAAGCCCATAGAACGTCATAGCAGACGTCGCAGCATCGAATACAAGTGGTGCATCATTGGTCGGAAAGCCAAACCCAATTGGATTAGTACCGAAGATCGGATCAATCGTACCGAACCCAGCCGCCGAAGCTGGCGAGCGGCTGCACATGATTCCTATCAGATTCTCTTTGGCTATCTTCTCGACATAAAAGGCCTGTGCACCATTGCTCGAGAAAGTGTTCTTAACCCCAACTATAGCAAAACCGTGCTCCTTGGCTTTTGATATCGCAACCTCAGTCGCTATTTGTGCACTCAGGGGCGCAGGATTCTTCCCCGCATCGATAAGCTGAGATAATTTTGTATCGCGAAGCACGCTCACTTCGTGTTCCGGCACAATGTTTTGCAACGGCCCAATGCCCGTCATTTTGATAATTCCCTGCGTCTTATTCCCTGACATATCGGCCCACAAGAGGTACTCAGTTATCTTCTCGGACTGTTCAGGAGAAAAGTTTACAGACAATAGTTGGTGAAGTGTAGCTCTAAGTGAGTCAATAGGTATTTTCATGAACCCATTATAACGCCGGTTCGATAATTTCCCAGAGTTTCGGCTTCTCCTCGCTCTCGCGGCCGACATGCCTCAATCTATAAGCCTGATTCGACTTTCAAAGTATAATCGACAACTGTCAAACCGCCGTCAACGGTAATCACTTCTCCTGACACAAATGAGGACTTATCCGATACGAGAAAATCAACGACGTTCGCGATATCTTGCACTGAGGCGTTCCGACCAAGCGGTGTCATGTAGGTAGATTCGTCTGGCATAGTGTCTTTTGTCATTTCACTCTCAACCCAGCCCGGCGCAACAGCATTGACGCGGATATTCTTTGGCCCCAGGTTTGCGGCAAGTGATTTAGTGAGGTTTATGAGCGCCGCCTTGCTGGCTGCATATGCAATCGTGTCGTAGGCTGCCATCGTTCCATCGACGCTGGCAATATTGACAATTGACGCTCCAGGGTTCAAAGAATTTCTTAAAGTATGGACGATGTGCAGCGGGGCCGTCACATTCACTGCCAGCGTCCTATCCCAAGTACTCATCTGAAGTTCATCCCACTTCTCAAGATACACCTCGCCTGCATCATTAATAATGGCGTCAAATTTCTGTGACGATAACTCCGCCAATACTTGAGATAGCCCATCCCTCTCTGCGATGTCTTGTTGATAGAAAACGAAACTCTCGCCACGATTATTTTTGATGAAATCTGTCTCTTCTTTATCAATAACGAAGAGTTTTGCCTGCTCTCCAGCCATGAATGTTTCAGCGATGGCTCTTCCGATACCCTGTGCCGCACCCGTAATGAGAATATTCTTCATTTACAACTCCTTTAAAAACAAGTATACTCGCCGTCCCTACTCATACCGAGAGAATTGTAACACGCATCGAGGCTTTCATCACCGACAGGTGCGTAGACGAATACTTCATTCATAAAATTTCTTTTTCTAAATCTACCCGCTTTTGTTCTGTTGTATCGCGATCGCGAACGGTCACCGTACCATCCTCCAGCGTCTGGAAATCAATTACAACACAGTGTGGCGTACCAATCTCATCTTGGCGACGATACCGTTTGCCGATGTTGCCATTATCGTCCCACATCACTGCCCCATGCTTCTTTTTAAGCGCATCATACACCTCTCGGGCTTTGGCAACGAGCTCTGGCTTATTCTTGAGGAGTGGCGATACACAATATTTTACCGGGGCAAGATGCTCTGGCAGTGCCAAATAAGTACGTGTCTCGCCATTCTGCTCATCCACGCGATAGCTTGCCTCTATTACCGCAAGTAGCGTGCGACCCAGCCCAAATGTCGGCTCAATCACATGAGGTATGTACGCCGCAGAGCCATCTTTAGGCCGGTATTCTAAGTTTTTACCAGAGTATTTCATATGGGCGCTTAGGTCATGATCGGTACGGTAAGCGCAACCGCCAAGTTCTTTCTGGCCTATAATAAAGTCGTATTCGGTATCAATGGAGTGCTTACTGTAATGCGCCCTGTCTGCCGCCGGAACTTCAATATGGTGCAACTTTTCTTCTGGCAACCCCAAGCTCAGATAAAATGTCTTCTGTAGCTCTAGCCACTCAGCGAACACTCTTTCCCAATCATCAGGATGTGCAAATACTTCAAGCTCCATTTGCTCTAGCTCGCGCACACGGAAAATAAAATCGCGTGGGCTGATTTCATTACGAAACGCTTTGCCAATTTGCGCCAGAGCAAACGGCACATTAGGGCTAAAACTATCAACAACGTTCTTAAAGTTTACAAACATGCCTTGGGCGGTTTCGGGGCGCAAGTAGCTGATACTCGAATCATCTTCAATCGCGCCGATATGCGTCTTGAACATCATGTTAAATTGACGCACCTCACTAAGCGGGTTCCCGTCAGGGCTCTTAATAGCATTGTCGGCGAAGGCCTGATTCATCTGTTCAGGAGTCATAGCTGACACGCCTTCTACGCCTGCCTCCTCTAGCAAATGGTCGGCGCGATGGCGCTTTTTGTTTACCAAATCTTCTACTAGCGGGTCACTAAAACCATCAACATGTCCACTTGCCTGCCATACCTTTTGGTTCATCAAAATTGCGGCATCAATACCATATACATCGTCCCTGGTTTCGACAAAAAACTTCCACCACGCATCAGTAATATTTTTCTTTAGCTGCACGCCTAGTGGACCGTAATCCCAGGTGCCTGCCAGACCACCATAAATATCGCTCCCCTGGTAAATAAACCCTCGGCGTTTCGCCAAGCTAACAATATCGTCTAATTTCACCTCTGTCATAATAGAGATTATTATAGCACACTCTCGAGAACCTGTTTTGTTATAGCCTTATAACAAAACCCTTATCGCTAATGATTATTTATGGTACAATAATGCAATTAGCGCATTTGCGTTGAAAATAAAGAACCACTATGTCTTACGAAGACACATACCAGCCAAATCGTCCAAACCAATATAACCAGCTAGACGGAGGTATGTATTTTTATGGTCTTGCGATTGAATCATATAAGGGCGGTCAATGGGAGCATTCCCAAGCTATGGCTGCAAGAGCAATTACTATCCTTGAATCAATATCTACCATCGATAGCGGTTGGTATGAAAATCTAGCAACAAATACTTTTGAACCTATTGATTTTGAAGGAATACGCGAACGACGCGATACTCTAATACAAAAATGCCATGGCATTTTAGGCGAAATAGCCGTAGGACAAAACATCCCACTATCGCTCGCCGCATAATACCCTAGATTGCCGCATGCTGCCGGGCAACCAGCCAACACTCAGGCAAAATCTCGCCAATACCCCCAATTTGTACTACCGTCGCAATAGGCCGCGTCGCTAAAACGCGTAGTAATTTAATGTGGGCGGCAGTAATATCGCCTTGCTCCGCTAACCGCAAGCCCTTTTCGCTCGCATCATACATGTAGGTTTTATCAGCTTCCAGTAATTGCCCGGTGACATCTCGTTCTAAATTCAGTTCGTAGCCTGTTAACTCGGCATAGTGCAAATAAAACCATGTTTGAGTGACTTGTAGTGGAATGCTCGCGACATCGAGACCCATATACACCTCACTTAGTATGCCGTACCAATCCGGAGCATCTATATCCTCGCTCGCTCGTGCCACTAAATTTACCGCCTCGTACCCAAACTGTAAGCGATCGTAGTCGTCGAGTATGTGTCGATAAAAATGCACAAGTCGAGCACTGGTGAGGATACCAAGATCGCTATTTTTTGAGGTAGTAATTACAATATCACTGATTGCAAACAGCTCTATTCCGCCAGCAAGCTTACTTTTTTCACGACGCACCCCTTTTGCAATAACGCTTCGCTGGCCAAGTGGAGTGAGTAACTTTAGTATTCTGTCGGCTTCACCGTAGTTTGTTCGCCGTAACACAATGGCGCGGGTTTGTTCGCTACTCATACACATGCCCTTACTGCAGTCACGACGTCTTCGGGCCGCATAGTAGTTTTATCAAGTAAGCGGCACACCCCATAGGAGCGCAAATAAGAGCTATCCACTGCATCGGCACTATTTGTACACAGTAGCACAGGAATGTCGGCAAGGTCGGCATGTGATTGCAATTCATGTAAGAGCACGATGCCGTTCGGGCCCGGCATCATCACATCAAGCACGATTGCCACCGGCCGCTCACTATCAATTGCATCCATCGCCGCTATGCCATTATGTATCGCTGCGGCCTCGTACCCATGCGCTCGTAAGGTAGCAACAAACAATTCACTAAGCCAAATATCGTCGTCGACTACCAACACGTACCGCTTTGCCATACTATAAGAGCCTCATCTGTGTAGAGGTACCGATATCCACGTAAAATGTCGCGCCATCACGGTGCCGAGTAGTACCAATTTCTGCGTTCATTGTTTCGGCAAATTGACGAGCAATGAATACCCCCAGCCCACTGCTTTCTGGTCGGGCGTGGAGCCGCTCTGGCCGAGCGCCGGTATTTTTTGCCCGAGAATATGGAACAGCCGGACCATAATCGCGCACGCCAAGACGAATCTTACCCCCACCTTGAACAGCTGTCGCCGACAATATAACAGTGCTATCTTCGTTGCTATAATGCAGTGCGTTATCAACAAAATTTAGCACAATCCTACGTAATAAATCGCGGTTTGCCACCCCTAGTAACGGACGTTTCCGACCAGAAAATATAATTTTTCGACCTCGTGCCTTATAGAGTGGCGTTATTTCTTCTACCACTTCTCTGCAGAGCGACGCCGGATTAATTGGTTCAAGTGCAAATAACCCATCCTCAAGCCGTGCCGTACGTGTAAGATCGCTTGTTAGCCGGAGCGCTCGTTCGCTCGTAAGAGTAATCTGCCGAGCCAATTTTTCGACCTCGAACGGTGAAAGATCACCAGACTGAATACCAAGCGAGAGCTGGCGAACTAATGAAAGTGGGCTCTTAAGTTCGTGGGCGGCAGTCACAAAAAGTGGCGCATCAATAAATACGCCACCCGTCGCCTTTAAGTCTTTACCACTACCCTCCATAGCTACTACCAGTGTAGCATGGAAGGTCTTCACCCCCTAGTCTACTCGTTGAATTTCACTGTTTTTAGAATTGACTCAAAGTTTTCTTTAAACACATCGCCATCGGTACGAATTGTTAGGGTGCGGTCGCGCATTTTAATCAATACCGCGGTACCGTAAATGTCTTCGTTAAAGTTACCCTCTAATTTCGTACCGGTATGCGAACCATCTGAATACGTACTCGATTTTAGGTCTCCCTTTTCAACTTCCTTTTGGTAATCGGCAACAGATTGGTCATATGTTTTCTGCTCTATAGTAATTCTAACTGCGAATTTTGTCGTATCGCCAACTGGAGGCACAATAACAGGATTTAAATATGCTTCATACGTTGCACCACCGCCTTCACTAACGTCCGTTGCTTGATACGCGCTCCAAAACTTTGGATATTCAAAGGTTAAGCGGCCATAATCTGATGGGCCAACAAAAAGTGTTGTGGTTTCGTTTTTATATTTTTCAACCGCAGCTTCACTCTTCTTGTTTTCCTGCAATACTGCGCTCGCCACCGCTTCTTGAATCTTTGAATCTACCTCTCGCTTTTGGTCGAGATAATTTATATATGCCCAAATGCTAAATGAACCAAATACCAACACTAAAACAACAAGTGCAACGATAGCAAATATACTACCCTTAATTGCTCCCTCTTCAAACTCGCGACGCTTATTCATGCTTACGATTATACGGTGTTAGCCCGTTTATTGTAAAGGCTTAAGGTAATACAAATGGTGAGCACCGATCGTTTTTCGAGGAGTGATGCCAGGTACTTCAAAAGCATAGCTAATAAAAGCAAGTTCTTTGTTCAATCTTAGCGCCTCTGTCTGTATTTTCTGATACATCTTCAGAATGTCCCTGCCCTCCCCAAAGGTATACACAACCGTAGTAGCTTGAGGCAGCGAGGCACGCCAAAAGTTCGCCAGCCGTACGGTAACATTTGCGTCACCACGCGAGAGCAGCTTTGCTAACACTACCAATAGAGGATGAATCTCTAGCCCGTAGGCTTTTGCCCCATGGCGACTCGCGATTCTCAACACAATGCCATCACCCGACCCAATATCTACCAGCAAGTCCTTTTTGCCTAAAGGATATAATTTTGTGAGGGCCCGCTCTACGTCTTTCGGCCTTGAAGGCACATATGGCGCACCCGTAAAGGCGACAAAACCGACAACAAGTACCAGGCTGGCAAGTATAAAAAACCACATATTAGGCGTCGAATTTTTTCTTCAGCACCGTTACTTCATTCTTAAGATTCGCAAGATCATGCTCGATTTCGCCAGCAAGACCCTCTGCTGTGCGATACTTTTCCAGTGCCGCCTCCAGTTCAAATTCATCACTTTCAAACCACGCCACAATCTGACTAAGCTCATCCATTTTTTCAGAAACTGTTTTTACATCGCTACTTACTGTTTTTGACATTTTTTACCTCCGCGGTTATCTGCTTATCTTGTTGCTCAATTATAATGGTACTTCCCGGGTGAATCTCTCCGCGAACAATCGCATAGCCGCGTGCCAGCACGAGTCGTGGATCGTACGCGCTCAGTACTTGTCTCGTCGTCACTAGCTGGCCCGCCAATAGGTCGATACGCGAATCAAAGAGCGCCAATGCCTGCTGCAAGGTATCTTGTGCAACTTTACGACGCTCATTGAGCAGATCGTCCACTCTGTTCAAAATTCGCGACACTAAGAATCGGAGCGAGCTCACTAACTCACGACGATCCGGCACCACGATCTGCGCTGCATTACTTGGCGTTGCCGCTCTGACGTCGGCCACCATATCTGCCAGTGTTGTATCTACTTCATGGCCCACGCCCACGAGCGTAGGAATACGACTTCCGGCGATCTCTCTTACGAGCGGCTCGTCGTTAAATGCCGAAAGATCATCAGCACTTCCGCCACCGCGAATAATTACCAACACCTCCGGCAAAACAGGCTGTTCATTAAAATATTTTATCGCTCGTATCATCTGCTCCGGCGCATCCACTCCCTGCACTTGTACATGTGCCACATCGACAGCTAGCCCTCCCCAACGCTCGTTCAAAATTTTAATAAAGTCGGCATATCCGGCAGCGCCTGTGCTACTAATCACCGCTATGTGTGCCGGTATCTCGGGTAGCGAGCGCTTTCGCTCGGGAGCGAATAGACCTTCTTTGTCTAGTTTGTTTTTTAATAGTTCATAGCTCTTTTTCAGGCTCCCCTCGCCACTTGGCCGAATTGATTGTACAGTAAGACTGAACTTACCCCATGCAGTGAGTTTTGGTGCCGCCCGAATTACTACCTTCATGCCGTCTTCTATAGGTACGCGGAGTGAAAAGAGCGACATAAAGCACCCGATTGTCCCACTCTCATCTTTTAGATCGAAAAACACCCATTTTCCTTGATTTACTTTAAAACTTGCCACCTCACCCTCAATTTCAACCACGGGGTACGCATACTCAAGGGTCTGATTCAAAGCGGCGATATACCCGCTTACACTAAACAGTGGCGTTTGGTCGCTTGCCATACTTGATTACCACTTGCTGGTACAGTAGCCAGCCAAACAATATCGTCACGAGCAGTATAATTGCTCGTGTTAGAATAATTCCTGCAATCGCCTCACTTTTTCCCATACCCGCAATCGCCAGCACAAACACCATTACCGCTTCATATGCCCCTGCACCGCCTGGCGTTACCACCACAAAGGCCGCAAGACTCGCAAGACCATAGGCAATCAGAATTGGTGCCGGATTTACCGGTGAACCAAGTGCCCAAAACACAATCCAAAAAATGGCAATCTCGGTCACGGTAAAGAATAGTCCCCATAAAAATGGCTGCCACAGAATTTTCTTATCGCGCATAATAGCCCGATAATCATCTTGAATATCCTCTAAAAATGTCACGAGCGCGGTTCGCTTCACCACTCGCTCTACCCTACCGAACGTTACACGGCGTACTAAACTATTCACTTTTCGACTAATAAAATTCGCTACTTTATGCATACGCTCAACGTTACTGAACAAAAAAACGCACCCCACAACCGCAGCGATCATCAGACTTACCAGCGTTGAGCTCATCAAAATAATCCAGCGGTTCACCGTGCCGTCAATTGTCACAACGATAACAGCCACTACGAGCAGTGCAACAAGTGCCGCAAATCCTGCGACATATCGCACCCCTTGAGCCATGGTCGCCTTGCCAGTACGCACACCTAGCTTACCAAGGCGCCAGTTCATATACGAAATACCGCTCACCCCCCCGCTCGGCAAAACATGGTTCACAAAGTTTAATTCAAGCGATATTCTCATTTGCGTCCAAAGGCTAATGTGACTAATAAGATTTTTCATCCGTAAATACGAGAATACCATCTCACCGGTAGCCAAATATCCTGCCAAAATGGCCGGTACAAGCAAAAGCAATATCCATATATCTACCGTGCTCATCAGATGCCAGGCTTGCTGCAACTCATGGCGCGCAAAGAATAAAATAACGCCGATCAAAATGAACGTTACAATACTGACCCACGCTCGCACCGAAAGTCGTTTCATACCCTCTAGTATAGCTGATACAATACATATATGCACATCGCGATCTTAGGACGCCAACCCGCACTTGGCGTCGCCGAACTCGAACAACTCTACGGCAGCGACGCCGTACGATGGTTTACCGATCAATCAGCGACAATTGATTCATCTCGCTTTGATTTCAATCGTCTTGGCGGCTCGCAAAAAGCTGGGCGCGTCGTCGCTGAACTCTCCGGAAACTGGCGCAGCGTTAGTATGCGCATTGTCAAAGAATATTCCGCCACATGGGCCGAGTATAGCGGCAAAATCACCCTTGGTATCAGCGCCTATGGCTTCCCCGTCAGCGCGCGTGATGTTCAAAAAACCGGTCTTGTTTTAAAAGCCAAATTAAAACAACGCGGCGTCAGTGTACGCCTCGTACCAAACGTTGAGCCCGCACTAAATAGCGCTACCTCGCACCACAACAAGCTCGGACTATCCTCAAATCATGTCGAGCTACTCATTGTCCGCGCAAGTGGTGGCAAAGTGATTGTAGCCGAGAGCGTTGGTGCTCAGAATATCACCGCGATTGCTGCCCGCGACCAAGCTCGCCCAAAAACTGATTCATTTGTTGGTATGCTGCCTCCGAAATTAGCGCGGATTATGGTCAATTTAACAAATTTTGATGCGGGAAGTTCGAATTTTGAATCTTGCACGATGCTTGATCCATTCTGCGGAACTGGCGTACTACTCCAAGAGGCAATGCTACTTGGCTATAATGTGCAAGGCACCGATTTATCGCCAAAAATGATTGACTACTCGCAGGTTAACCTCGAATGGCTCGTCTCTAAATTCCAAATCCGAAATTCTAAATTCCACCTCACACAGGGCGATGCCATGGAGCATGTGTGGGCACAACCCGTCGACGCTGTCGCTACCGAAACCTACTTAGGCCAACCATTCAGCGCCCCGCCCTCCCCCGCTAAACTTACCGAAGTTCGTGGCAATTGCAATCATATCATTAGCGAATTCCTCAAAAACATCGCCACTCAACTCCAACCCGGAACACCGCTATGCGTTGCCGTGCCGGCGTGGCGCGATATTCACGGTAATTTTTCCCATCTACCTCTTGTTGGCGGCCTCAAAAAACTTGGATTTACCGAAATCACTCTACAACACGTTACCCCAAATCAACTCCTATATTACCGCGAAAATCAAGTCGTCGCCCGCGAGCTACTCCTCTTGCGCAAAACATAGTTCTTCTACCAGTAAAGTCCTTGACGAAATACCTCTTATAGCGTACAATGGAACAGATTGTTTATATAAAGTTTAAGGAGCAATATGTCACACGTTAAAGCAGGTGGTTCAAGTAAAAACGTCCACAACAACGCCGGCGCTCGCCTAGGCGTGAAGCGCTTTGGCGGCCAAAAAGTGAACGCCGGCGAGGTACTCGTACGCCAAACCGGTAGCACAAAAATTGCCGGCCCTGGCACCTACATCAGTAAAAACTTCACCATTCATGCCGCAAAAGCGGGGTCTGTCACCTTTAAAAAGGTTAAAAAAGGCTCATTCACTGGCCGCACCCACCCACGCACACAAGTTTGCGTTGAATAAACAAGATTAGCCAGTTTGCTTGTCGTCATAATAAATAGAACCCTTCAAAGGGTTCTATTTAAATTAAATATTTATTGATAAGGATTGATTATGTGGTGGCCTGCACTAGAAGCTATCCACTTATCTGGATTGTCAGCTAAAGGATTCAAAAATGTAGCTATCTTTTCTCTGTCGCTTACCGATAGCCCTTGCGTGAATGCAACGTCTTCCGCAGAAATAACGGTTGTTCCATTTAATGATGTGTCTGCGATAAAGATCTGGCCTGTCGAAAGTATTTTCATTTGCACGTGCTCTCTAGATAAGAGCATGTCAGGATTCCCTGTATGCTCCGATACCTTTTCGCGGCCTACGGACATCTCGGCAGAAAACCTTAAGTTTGACCTTAACTTTCTAAAGTCTAGCTCTGCAAGCGTAGCGGAGCTACCTTTCTTGACTATTCTTTCTGACGCATTACCGATGGGTAATACTGAAAGTCTTATCTTTTCCATTCGACGATAACCATCTCCATAAAAGGGCGATGTCACACTCACGCCAATCGCCGTATCGCCTGTAAGCATAACGTAAGAAAGCTGCTCGTCACCGTCAGGACTAACTGCAATAGGATTTTTTCTAAATTACCAATTTTGACACCCTGACGAAGATTCATCCCAGCGTTGTCATATATAGCTTTGATTTCGGCAATTGAGACTGGCGCCTGAGGATATTTATCGTAATGAGTTTGTTCTCTCATATAAGTTACTATAGCAAAAAATTGCTAAAAAGTCAATATGCTTATGGCAATTTATTGTCTCTACCCTTAGCTACTACTGAATACCTAAGTGGTGCTTCACTCGAGCAACCACATCGCCGATCACAACCTGTGATTTTACGAGGTAATCATCAACTCCAAGCTGTTCGGCCCGCTCTTTGTCTTTTGGCTGGCTGAGTGCCGTTAGCATAATCACCCGCACGTTCGTGGTTTCGGGAGTGTTACGCAATATATCTAGTACATCAAAGCCGCTAATTTTTGGCATCATTGCGTCAAGTAAGATCAGATCCGGCTTATAGGCAACAGCTGCTGAAAGCGCATCCTCTCCGTTGCCCACTTCTTGAATATCAAAGCCTTCAAGCTCTAAACGCGAGCGATATACGAGCGCGAGCGCCTCGTCATCCTCAACAAGTAAAATCTTCTTTTTATGCGTATCCATATGTTAAATAGTAACCTTACCTTTAGTATAGCACAAGCGTTTTTAGAACAATCCCAGTGCCGCTTCTAGTTGTGGATCTCTCCCTGCGTCACTGTCTCCACTAGTGATCTCTACGGTCTTATCTGGGGCAATACCTTCTTTAGTAATATTTTTACCGTTTGGTGTATACCAGCGCGCAATAGTTACCTTCAACAGTCGACCATCGGATAAGTTAATCACTTTTTGTACAGTTCCCTTACCAAACGTCTTTTCGCCCACCAAGGTTGCCGCTTTATGATCTTGGAGTGCACCAGCCACAATTTCGCTAGCACTGGCGCTCGCACCATCCACAAGCACAACGGTTTTTATGCCTTCAAGCAAGGGAGTATCGTCCGATTGTTCGGTTGCTGTCACCTTACCGTTGGTTTTTTCTGTTACCACAACTTTATTGTTCAGCCAAATACCCGCTACCTGGCGCGCCGCCTCGAGATAGCCGCCGCCATTGCCCCGTAAATCGAGCACCACCCCTTTTACCCCGGCAGTTGTAAACTCTTGTGCGGCTTGGCGAGCAAGATTAGCGGTGTCGTCGTCAAATCGTGACATAATCATCACACCCACACCGTTAGCGATACTCCAGCGTACACTCGGATCGTTCACTTTCTCACGAGTAATGGTATGAGTTACGTTCTGACCCCCGCGGCTGAACTCTATTTTCACCGAACTACCTACTTCACCGCGAACCTTTGTCGCAACATCTGAAGCATCTTTCCCTACAACCGATTCACCGTTCACCGCAACAAATACATCGCCCACCTTTACACCGCTTTTTTCTGCCGGCGAATCAGCAAGCACGCGTAACACCGTTGGCTGGCCACTACGCACACCAATCTCAGAGCCAATACCCGAGACTTCGCCACTCAGGTCCTTATTAAATTGCTCGGCCTCTTTCGCATCCATAAATACCGTATATTTATCGCCTGCAGCCGCCACCATGCCACGCGCAGCGCCATCGGTAAGAGCGCCCGTATCTAGCTCTCCATCGTAATTTGCCACCAGCTGGCGATAGGTCTGCTGTAGAACGTTCGTATCAAGCGTACCCGAACTTGTTTTAATCCCAAACACAGGCGCAACCACCGCGTATATTTGATCACTCCGCGTGCCGGCAACAAACGCCACTACGGCGGTTAGCAATAATAAGAGCGATACTGTATTTTGCGAAACCTGCTTGTTCTTTTTATGTTGCTTCGCGGGTTCATCTTCACGGGAAAGTTCAGCCACTCCCTACTCCTTTTCGTTAAAA
The DNA here is from genome assembly GCA_027492465.1 of Candidatus Saccharimonadota bacterium. Taxonomy (GTDB): domain Bacteria; phylum Patescibacteriota; class Saccharimonadia; order Saccharimonadales; family Saccharimonadaceae; genus Saccharimonas. The sequence goes on from JAPUET010000023.1 coordinate 53,426, forward strand.
CACTTATGTATTATTATACCGCACACTACAAACAAACACCTCGCTATTTTACGGCGAGGTGCGGGTTATTTTCAGCTCACTAATTAGAAATAGATATAGGTAAGGCCACTTGCCGTACGTGTATAGTAGTGGTACTTACCCCAACCGCCACCATCGGCATTGTTGTTGTAGTCACTTACCGTAATCGTACCGTCACCATTTACCGCTTCTACGTACATGGCGTGACCATAGTAGCCAACGTACTGGATTGCCACCGATCCGGCCACTGGAGTTGAGCCGTTCGCTATCCCATAACGCGCCGTTGTTGATGGCCATTGGTTCGCATTACCCGCCCCGCTAAAGTGTGGCACGTAACGACCAGTGCTCCAGACCTTCCAGGCGGTGTAACTAACACACTCACGATTATATAGGCCCCAGTTATCAACAATGGTGTCTTGCTCGGCATATGCCCAAACACCAGGGTAACCACCACCACCAACAGTACCATTACCAATATTGTTAAACCCGCCCGCTGCGCGCATAGCGGCCGCTTGCTGAGCACGAAGATTATTGATTTGCGAGTTACGGTCGTTCGAGAGCTGCTGATACGCGGCTTCTTGGCCTTGTGTCTGCGCCAAAAGCTGAGCTTGTTCTGACTCTTTTGCGGCTAACTGATCACGCTGACCTTTTTGGTCGGCAAGAACTCGTTCCACATCCACTTTTTGAGCTTCGAGTTTCTTTTTGAGAGAGTTAATCTCTTTTATCTTTGCGCTCAAATTAGACTGAATAGATGATCGATATTCTTCTTGATCCACATAGTCACCGATGTTTTTGCTACTTGCCAGCATTTCTAGCGGTGAGATAGAGCCATCAACATACATATCGGCAATAATCTGCCCTAAGGCTTCTTTATTGTCGCTGATGCCTTGTTCGGTTACAGCAATATCATTTATTAATTTGTCGTACTTTGCCTGGCTCAGATCAATCTGGCCTTGAATCGTGGCTTTTTGTGCAGCCAAGTTGGCCAGTTCATTTTGCAACGTATCTGCCTGTTGACTGAGCGCTGCAGCTTGAGCCTGGTAGCCGCTAATTTCACTCTCGAGTGCGCGAATCTGATCATCAAAGCGGTCTGCAAAGGCATATTTGCTAATCGAAATTGGAGCGGCAATAGCCATAACGACAGCGGCGGCCACGAGACTTGATTTCGTGACTAACCCTTTTGAAACCGGTGTGGTGGATCGTCGTTTCATTGCTCCCATATTAGCATAAGCATTACTACTTTGTCAAGATTGTGTTGTTCTATAGACAACAAAAGCCGACCTCCCTGCCTAAAGGTTTCGTGAAGAGTAGCTTTTAGATTTTTAGATAACGCCGCGTTGCAAGTAATGACGAAATAGTACCCACAATGGCACCAAGAATAATCATGCCGAGTATCACAAATCCGATGTACATCGTAAAGATATCGATTGTTGGACCAATTTTCAGCCCCCAATCAGTTACGCTTGGACGAATCGTATAGAGAATTGCCATGCCAATACTGGTCGCGAGCACTGCAGCAATAAATCCATATACGATCGCCTCTACCACGAATGGTCCGCGAATAAAGCTCTTATCGGCTCCGATAAGTTTCATCATTTCAATTTCATCTTTTCGATTAAAAATTGCCATACGGATGGTGTTAAATATAATCAGTGTAGAAATGGCGGTGAACAAAATACTAGCGCCGATGCCAATTTTTTGAGCAATAGCTGTCCAATCGGCAATCGTATCGGTTGCAACTTTTCGGTTACTCATGAAAGTTGGCTCCCGCGCGTCAATATGTTCTTTAAGAGGCTGATTCGTTTTAACAAACTGCACTAACTGACTCGTATCATTCGCATTGTTAAGCTGGATACTGATTTTTGCCGGAATCTTATTCGTTGCCTCATTAAGGGCGTTAAGCACTCCTATTTCGCTCTTGTTGTCCTGAGCCACAAGCGCCCTACCCTCTTCAGACGATACAAACGTCACCTTGCTAACGTTAGAGAGTTTCTCTAAATCGTTCATGATTGGAACGGCTTGTTCTTTAGTAGTACCAGTTTTAAGGTAAATCGAACGCTCAATGTTACGACCAATTTCAGTGGCGGTGTCGGTAAGTGCGTTCTGAGCAACGATGGTAAGCAACACTATCAATAAGGTAATGGTCATAACGGCCGTAGCAGCAATAGTTAACCACGCGTTTCGCGTAAAATTATTAACACCATAACGGCACATGCGCAAAAAGGTCAGCCACTGGCGGCGATGACGCTTAGATTGGGTGAATACTTTAGCATTTTTATCACGACTCATTGTCTGTAACTCCCCTGGGCTTGATCTGAGGTGATCTTACCGTGCTCAATCGTGATAACGCGGCGTTTCAATTTATTTACAATATCGACGTTATGGGTCGTCAGAAGCACAGTAGTACCGTATTTATTGATCTTTTCAAGTAATCGAACAATATCCCAGCTGTGCTTAGGGTCGAGGTTGCCCGTTGGTTCGTCGGCAATCAAGATTTTTGGCTGTCGCACTACTGCTCGGGCGATTGCCACGCGTTGGCGCTCACCACCAGAAAGCTGGTGCGGAAATTTCTTTTCTTTGCCAGATAAGCCAACGAGCTCGATAACCTTTGGAACGGTATTTTTAATTTCTCGATTCGTCATACCGGCGATCTCGAGCGCAAAGGCGATGTTTTCAAAAACGGTACGCTGTGGTAATAATTTAAAATCCTGGAACACCACCCCAATTTTGCGACGCAAGAGTGGAATATGCTTATCTTTAAGGGTGTCGTAATCGATCCCGCCAACAACAATTTTGCCGCTTGTGGGCTTTTCTTCTCTAGTAAGGAGCTTTAGAAGAGTACTTTTACCAGCCCCCGAGGTACCGACCAAAATCACAAACTCATTTGGCTCGATATGCAAAGAAATCCGGTTGATAGCCGGTTTGTCTTCCTTGCCATAGGACTTTGTTACCCTGTCTAACAGAATCATTCAATTATTAGTATACCATAAGCGTCTACCAGCTGCCACTAGAGCCACCGCCAGAAAAACCGCCACCGCCAAAGCTACCGCCCGATGAACCACCGCCCCATCCGCTCCCTCCACCCCAGGTGCCGCCAGCCCACCAGGCTGGATTGCCGCCGCCCACAACATGCTGCTTGTAGTTTTTTGATACTAAATAATCAAAGCCAAGACCGCCCAGTATGAGACCAATGAAGCCGATAATTGACCACAAGATGAAGCCGAAAAATAGCATCAGTAAAAAACCCACCACACCACCAATAACTCCTCCGGCCCACCAACTTTTGCTGCGACCAAGCACTGCTCCAAGCCATGCAAATATACCGAAGCCGAAAAACGTAAGAAAGATGATTGCTTGAGCAAGCAGGTTACCTTCATCATCGCTGTTATCGGTTTCAGTCGCGGGATCAGCTTTTGCCGCAACAGCAAGCTGAATGCTATTAACGCCTTCTTTTATGCCTTCGTAGTAGTCGCCAGTTTTAAATTTCGGCGTAATGACGTTACGGATGATCCGATTTGCGCGGACGTCGGTCAGATCACCCTCCAGCCCTCGACCCACCTCTATGCGTAACTTGCGGTCATCGAGCGCCACCAGAAGCAACACGCCATTGCTTTTTTCTTTTTCACCAATCCCCCACGCTCGAGCCACCTTTAGACTATAACCCTCTAAATACTCGCTGTTACCGAGCGTCGATATAATCAGCACTCCGATCTGATAGTCTTTATCTTTGCGACTCGTCGCTATCTGATCAGCAAGTTGCTTAATTTGCTCGGCACTAAGCACTCCCGCTTGATCAACAATAGGTGTTTCGAGAGAGGGGGCCGCAGGTACGTCAAGGGCATGAGCTTGGAGAGGATACAGCCCCAGTAGTGCCATGCAGGCGGCGGTAGCGAGAAGAAATCTTCGCACCCGTAGGTTCCTAGTTACTAAAATCTACAGTAGGAGCTTTTTCAGCACCATCCTGAGCTTCAAAGTAGGCGCGCTGAGTGAACCCAAAGAGATTCGCGATAACATTCGTTGGGAACGTCTGGATGCGAGCATTGTATGGACGCGCAACTTCGTTGAAATCACTTCGTGCAACCTGAATGCGATTTTCCGTACCTTCAAGCTGGCTCATTAAATCTTGGTAGGCGGCGGTCGACTTGATGTCGGGGTAGTTTTCGGCAACGGCGATCAATCGACTAAGCGAGGAGGTCATTTGATTCTGCGCTTCTACATATTGCTGAACTTGTTCCTGGCTAGCGTTTGCGTCAATTTTTACCGTTCCCACTTTTGCCCGGGCATCAGTCACGGCTTTCAGAGTCTCTTGCTCAAAATCGGACGAACCTTTTACGGTATTAACGAGGTTGGTCACCAAATCAGCGCGACGCTGGTACTGTGTCTCCACATTACTAAATGACGCGGTCACTTTTTCTCTGGCCTGCACGAGGCTATTGTAAGTACCGCCAATCCATAACCCGATCAGTAATAAAATGCCAATCACTACTCCTGGTGCAATAAACTTCTTGTACTTTTCGTTCATTCCTAAACTCTCCTTATATTCTCATTGTATCATGCTGCCAACCTTACCACTTCCCGACCAAAGTGAGTGGTGGTGGCGTTAGAGCGTTTCAACATACGTTCTCCCTTTTTCTTGATTACCACTATCCCGATAAACAAGTCTTCCCCTGTTAAATGCTAGCAAAACTTCAAGCCCACGATTTGTTCGTCGTTGCCTGACTGCATCGAGTGTATATGAAAGTAAATATGGATTTTCAAATGCATCACGCATGGCACCCAAAATAGATTCAGGTACTTTTTCGCCCGTAAGTATTAATTGCTGCTCGACTTCGTCAAGCTCAACCTGAATACTATAGTCGATCCGACCCTGGCTACGACGACCATTAGTGTTTAATTCAATCGTAGGTAGAGTATCGAGCAAGAGAGCAGTTAGGGTCTTGGAACTACTGTTAACATCGCGCCGAATTGGGATTACTTTATCCGGAGTCACGACAACCGCTAAAGGACGTTCACTAATATTGTTTGTGTCTGCGGTACAATTTGGCCGGCGCGAGAAGGAACTCTCTATATTTTTAAATTGTTGGTCTTCGTATTGTAGACGGACGGCAGCACGAGTGTCGGGAGTGCGGAACCCGATCGCAACAGCATTCTCTGCACCATTCCGAAGTAGTGCTTCGCGCGCAGATGGGGGCAGTTGCCCCAATTTCGAAGAGTTTTTAAAGTCGGCACGCGATGCCGTGCCCACAACTAGTACGCTCGGATCATTTTGCAGTCGATCAGCGATACCGAAGCCAGGATTTGATGGCAACGAAACACGAACGGTATTCTGCCTTCTATCAAGACTCTCCTCCTTGGACAGTAACGGGGCAAACACCTCATCAAGTTGCGGACGGAACCCGCTGGCAGCGATAACATGATCTGCCATAATAGGACCACGAGAGCCATTTTGACCACCTTCAATCGGTCGACCATTTACGTTAAGAAGCTCGAGCTTACCTTTTGCGCTTTCACGAATATCTGCAACTCGATCGGGAATAATCTCAAGGAAACTCGGCTGACCATTGCGTGTTTTCAAATCGTTAATCTGGGCATAACGTGGCCTTTGGCTTAGAGGCGCATTCGTAATAACGTAAACTTTAGTAACACCGTTAAGATTTGGGTTGCCGCTTTCAAACTGACGCCCTAGATATTCAATTAAGACATCGGCCGAGTTGCCCCCACCATAAATGGCGATTGCACCTTTCGGCGCCGACGGCTTGCCTTCAGGTCGAGATAATTCCTCAAACGCACCGATCGTATCTGTAATGCGCGGAAATCCATCTATCCCGGCCTCTTGACGAGCAATGATTTCCTGCGCTGCAGATCCTTCAAGCCGTATGCCAAAATTCGGCTCACCCAATCCCCCTGCAACAACAATAGAATCGGTGCGAATTGTCGAGGACACCGTTTCACCTCCTGGAGTGTCAAATTCGATCGTCACACGCTTATTGCCAGGTTGCCCGTCGTCGATTGGCTCAACAAGCTTAACACGCGTATTCAGCATGACATTATCAACAAGCATCGCCGTCTGCAATTGCAGGATGCGCGCAAGATCAACATTAGTCGGATAGCGTTTAGTGGAGATATTGTCGGGGTTGGGTAAGTAATCAACCGAGACGTTAATGCTTCCTTGTCGCACATCAGTACCCTTCCTACGCTCACCGGGATACGATACAAGCGGACTGCCGTATGCACGAACACTAGCACCCTTTTCATCGAGTTCAGATACATCGGGCAAGACATTTGTTGTTCGACTAATGCTATTCGCGCTATTTAGCTCCCACGATTGGCCTTTTGCTGCCCCAAACGGCCCTCCGGGCAGTCGGGCTGCATCGATGTATAGCGTGGCTTTTGCAAGGTCCGGGTTCGATCGATTAAGCTCGCCGGCGGCGGCTAGACCATTCGGCCCAAGGCCTATCTGGAGTGCCGGTATGTACATGTCGTTTGTGAGCTGTTCTTTAGTGCGCATATCCAGTTCTGAAAAATACCGCTCTAAATAAAGAGACGTCAGCTCAGGAGCCTCTCGTAACAACGCTACAAGATGAGGGTTAAAAACTGTAAGCGGTTCTACTGAGCCAAGATAGGCAGCTTCTATATCGGTCAGGTCACGCTGTTCACGTAACGACTCCGCTCGCTGGACATAAGCTGTCCTTTCTCCCGTTCTCCCCGAAACATACTTCGCGGCTAGACCACTCCCCCGCATAGTTTCGAAAAGTGGCATTACTGCCTCATTGTAGCGACGTACAATGTTATGAATAGAGCCTGCCCGACGCTCTGGATCATTAGCCTCAAGATCGAGTCTTTTCAAATCTTCAAAACGTCGAGCACGAATACCGTTTACCTCTACTTCCTTGAGAACTGCAAAGCGAGCTGGATTAAGCCCGCGTGTAGCCGCAACCGTAAAGGCAAGCTCGTCAAGCAATCCTTGGCGTAACTCTACGGCTCCTTCATCATCACCCGGCAAATCAAGAATTGTGTCGATCGTCCCCTGGACATCACTATCGTTCAAAAAACGCTTACGTAGCTCAACAACTTCTTTGTCAATGGCTAGTTTCGATAGCCCATCAAGGATAGTCTGAAATTCACCATTTGACGCTTCGAACTTTTCAAAAAACTCCACACCCGCAATAGCTGGACGTATCGTACTAATCTTAAGCGATTCACGGACCTGATTAATGGTTTCTCTATCGATCCCTAACTGCGTAACTGCATCTGTAAATATCGCCGCAACCTCTCCGTTATAAATATCGTTTGCAATTTTCGCTAGGCTATCAAAACCTTCAGTATCTTTCAGAGTATTTACAACTCCTGCTGCTGCCGATAAAAACATTGCCGCTGCCTGATAGTTTGGTTCAGCACTTGCAACAGCTCTATACGCATTCACAAATAATCTGTCACGGCGCACACTGAGCGCTTCCCCACGCAACTCTCGTACTAGCTCTGTATCGTTAATGTCAATCTCTTCATACCGCTCTAGTTGGCCAAGCTCAGCATCGGGGTCTTCGGCTTGTTTCCAGAACTTTGCTCGTAGGTTAATTCTCCGCGCAGTCTGACCATAGGCCTGTAGAGTACCGATCGAGCTCCTCACACTCCCCTCATCCGAAATATCGGCATATTTATCGCGCTCAGCACGGACGGCCGCAACAAGAGCGCTATCATCACCCGTTCGTAGCGCTTCTTGCACGATTTGGTCAAAATCAGCATTGGCGAGCGCACCCCTTAGGCCGGATAATGCCGAAAGCTCCCGTTTCATACTTTCATCAAGCTCGTTCGAGCGCATTTGTGCATCGATCCGCTCACGCGTTAACCGGCCTTGAGCAATCTGCTCAGCTAACACTAGAGCCTTCGGCGAATTAATCTTTAATTTACGCGCCTCAGCATTACGCGCTACCCTCGTAATCACCTCTTGCTGTTCGGGAGTTGTACCGGTTCGAGTTTCGGGTGAAGCCGCCGTTGGTTCGTACGGAACAACGATCCGTCCGTCACTACGCGCCAAGACCGGCCTACCTTCAGCATCTCGAGCATATCCGCCTTCTGCTCTGAATCGAAATGGAAGCTCATTGAGCGGAATGTTACCTTGCCCGACGTCGGCGAGGAAACT
>JAPUET010000024.1 GCA_027492465.1 Candidatus Saccharimonadota bacterium
GAGTGCATCCTTGCCAAGGATGAGGCCAGGAGTTAGAGTCTCCTTACCCGCACCAAATATTTGAATTATGAGCCGAAAGGCTCTTTTTCTTTGCCTCAACGATGGTTCTAAAGGGGTCGTTTAGTATATAAGACAGCTTTTTGTCCTTTAATTCAATGTTTGAAAGTACGTATTCCAATAACTTCTGTCGTAGCCCCTCATCGCTCTCTCTGAACAGCTGGTCAGCCCGTTGAGCCAAGTCTAACAGGTAAGAGGCGGTTACTTGGAACTGCTTGTTATCATTTGTTAGCAACTTTAGGCGGTCATTCAGTTCCTGCTGTTTCTTTTCTAGCTCAGTTGCAATTTCATCGTGGAATGTCTGTGTAATACGACCCTCAAGTAAGTCATAGTAAACCTTACGCATTTTGTCCTTGAGCTTGTCGTACTCAGCACGGGTTAGCTCAATGTTTTGCGTAAAGTAGGTTTGCTGGTCGTTATGGCGGTTACGCAGCTCGGCAATGACTTTATCTAACCAATTTTCTGGCACGTCTATAAATCCTATATCTGCCGCTACTTCATCAATTACAAGGCTCACGGCTGTATTAGGATTATCGCACTTGGAGTTAGCACATCGCAAATACACGGTGTTGCGAGCCTTGAATGGCGATACTGCACGTCCACATTTACCGCACTTCACTATCTTTTTGAGTGTAAAGTCTTTGCTATCGTACTTAGTCTTTTCGTGCTTACGCTCATCACGGACACGCTGCACTTGATTGAACAAGGCACGGCTGATGAGCGGCTTGTACTTGTGTGGGTACTCTCTGCCAGCGTGTACCATAACGCCATAGTAAAATGGGTTGCTCAAGATGCGTTCAAGAAACTGCTTACTCGGTGCTTTACTGCCAGCGATATTGCTACGAAAACCCATCTCACGAAGTTCTTTTGCAATGACAGCGTATGACATACCTCTTGCTCGCAGTTCATACGCTTTTACAATGTAGTGTGCCTTTGCATCATCAACTTCAATATCTTTGAGTGGTTTCTGTGGCGTACCGCCTTTAAGCACGTTTAGATAGCCGATAGGAGCACGATGTACCCAGATACCCTCACTCAGCATCTGCTCAAAACGGCGTTTGACGTTATCTCGGATGCTATCTGAGTAGTATTTTGCCAATGCCATTCCAATGCCAAGCCGAAACCAATCAGCAGCTGATGAGTTTTTATCAATGTACAAACTATCGTTTGGGAAGTGCAGTTCAATTTTGCCTTGCTTGACCAACTGCTGTAATGCCTTTACTTCTTCTTGGCTACTATCACGGGTAAGGCGGTCTATCTTATCAAAGACAACATAGCACAAGCCAGTTTGCTTGTGTATATGTTCAACGAGCTTGCCGAACTTTTGTCGCACGTCCTTGTGAGCACTTTCATCAAACTCGTGATATTCAGACGGTAATTGCTTTTGTTCGGCGTACCGTTCAAGTCGCAACTTTTGAGCTGGCAACGCTTTACGTTGCTCAACATCTGATACTCGTGCGATTAGGATTAGCTTAGTTTCCATAATTGTTTACTCCTTTATAACTTAACATTACTTACCAGTATTTTCAATGTTTGATAGAAAGTCAGACATACGTGTTGGCGTGAACATCTGCAACGCCTCGTCTATATGTACAAACGATGCAAAGCGGTATGCGTCTGGTGGCTTTAGCAGTGGTTTGATGCGATACCACGCTTGTTTGCCGTAACGAGCCTCAAGCACATTCCGTAGACCAATAGCACCAACCTGACTGGTAATAACCAGTCCAGCAACTGCCGCAAGTGCTGCTTGTGGTGTAGCATCTTGGTTAGCCTCAATGTAGTTTTGTAAAAGCTCGTACGGCTCTTTTACGTCAAGTGCCAACATATCAACCGAACTTGTGAGCTTGTTCCAATGCTTGAGCAGGGTGTTCTGGCACAACTTTTTCTTGTACAGGTTTTCAAACGTCCACTGTTCAAGTTCGGGATAGGCTCGCTTGATAGAGGCTCTACCGACAAAACGTACCTCGTATCTGAATACTTCCATTGGGCGGTACTCAGATAGGCTCTCAAGCAAGTTGAGCTGCACGGTGCTGTCATTCTCAAAAGCCCGTTTACCGCTTTTCTTTGCTTTTAGCAGGTCAGCCATTTTGTCGTAAAAGGCTATATCAAGTGAGTTGGCGTGAATGTGTACGACGTGTCCATCACGAAAGTCCGTTTTCTGCAAGTCGTACGTTTTACTCACGTCCAACTTGCCCATAGTATTGAGGATTGTTTGGCACGAGGTATAGTCAAGAAACACAATGTTCTTGGATGGATGCCAAGCCGCAATATCGGCGTGGGCAAGCTGTGGCTTGAAGAACCGATGACCCGTTAGCTCATATAACGCACCTTGAAGTGCTGTTAGTAGTGCATCAAAGTCTTTTTCTTCTAGCTCATCAAAGTTATTGCCGAACAACATCTTCGGTGCCGAAAACTCAACAGCCAGCTGATACTCAACGGTCTTTCGTACTCGCTTGTACATTGTTAGGCGTGGCATATATTTGCCCATCTTTGCGTACGTACGAGAGGGGTTGAGCATAGCCTTACCAAAGCCCCGACTGTTTACTAGCAGCTCAAGGCTTGGTGAGAACCTGCCATTATCAAAGGCGAGCGGATTATGTACGGGTATGAGTAGCTTTACTGTGTCTATCATAATGTTCATCACTTCTTTCAAATAGCTCAATGCACTTTGCTACAACCGCTTGCTCAATCATCTTGCCAGCCTCTTTGGTTACAGGATGGAAGTAGTTGAGCTGCCGAGAACCTATCCTTTTGGTGGGGTAGGTTATGCGATAGCCAGTGCCGTCTAGTAGTTGGTGTACACCGAGCGAGCCGACATACAACTGACCGTCAATCACACAACTTGCAAATGCTACAAGCCCGTCAGTCGGTTTGACTGGCGTGATATTCACTTCGCTAACTTTCATACCGCTCCCGAAATTTGGTGCATTCTTCCTGACATTCATCACTTTTGCACGGACTTTCAATCAAAAAATCAATCTGCGTGCTCAAGTCTCTTAACCAGCAATGAGGCAAGCTGCCAATGCTAGAGCGGAGTGATTTTGACCATTCGTCCGAGCTTACCTTTCCAGGTAAGCTATCAAATGCATCGGCAATAATCTGTTCAAGTTGTTCGGCTTCCGTGTTCCAAATAAAGAACTTTACTGCGTACAACTGACAATGTTCGCACCAGTTACTAAACTGGTCAGCTATCTTTATCATTTGCTCGTCGTTCATTTTTAGTGCTCCCTTGTTCATTACGTTGCTTTTGTGCAAAGTCCATCTGAATAAGCACGTCAAAGAAACCCGTAAGGTTACGGATAGCCTCATCGCTTAACTCAGCAGTCACGCCATTATTTGTGGCATTGTCTCGTGGCTCTGCTGGTTTAGTAGCCTTTCGTTCTTGGTGGTTATCCTGCTGTTCTTGCATAGTAACCATTAAGAATAACGGCTCATTTAAGCCATTTAAATCTGTGGAAAAACTATATTTTACAGAGTGATGTGTTCTGGATTGACGTAAACCTCAACGCCGTCCAAAACAAAGAAGTTAGGAATTGTACCGCCCGAAGCTATCAACACTTTTTGGTTGAGCTGGTGTATATAGCTGCGTATTTTAATTATCCAATTGTGTTCATCTTCAATCCGCTCGCCAAATGCTTGAAATATCAAATCCTCAATATCCCAGCGTTTTGTGATGTTCTCTGGTGTATTAAGCAGAATACGGGCAAACTGCGTTTGTTTTGAACTGACTGACACTGATACTTTGAATGAGCCAATCTGTATAGATGAGCTTGTTCGTTGGAAGCGGACTGACGATGGCGATACAAGCTGTTTACTCTGTGGTGCGTTATTCACAAGCAGCTGTTGTCTTAAATCACGTACTTCTTGTTTCAAGTCGTTGAAGGCTAGTAGCAAACTAGCGTTATCGGAAAAAGTGACGTTACCGACTTTGCTAGACTGCGTAGCAACAGCTGTTGCCGTTAGGTTTTCGTCACTGCCGTCAATGTCGTCAATAGCAACGTCTACAGTTTCAAAGCGGGTAAACTCAATGCTTGCTGTAAGTGAGCCAATATCAAACGTCAAGTTACGTACAATACGCTCGTGCATAGTCTGAAAATCAGCAAACATTGTTCGTGCTATAAACGGGGCTTGAAAAGCACTTTGGATGCCTTTTATTGACATAAGGATGCTTTCCGTTGGAAACGCTAACAATGACTTTTGTATGGCAGCAAGGGCAGTGAACTGGTTCTGTGTAAATACACTGCTTTTGTAGATTGCATCTATGGCAGGCATCAAGCTGGCTTGAATATCAAATGCCCTAGCCAATGCTGGCTGTGTGGTAAAAGATAACTTTTGCATATCAGCTGCTATTTTCAACATTGGCTTTGTGTCTATTGCCAATGCCTTAACGAGAGTTTGTTGAACTGATGGGGAGTTGTAAACGCTCAAAGCCTTAGCAAAGCCACTAAAGTCGTACTGGCTGGTTAGCCTCTCAGACACTTTTCGTATTTGCTCTTGAGCATCGGTCAAACGTTTTTGCTCGTTCGGAGTGAGTGTGTGGTGGTCTTTTACACTCAGGTCTTTGTATTCACGCAGCGTGAGCGAGCTGCCAGCATTTCGTTTCTTGTTCTTAAAGTCGGCAGCAGTAGATACCGTAACGATTACGGGTTTAGAGGCATCATCTTTAGTCTTTGCGTCATTTTTCATCACTTCACTCTCATTCACGTTAGTAACTCGTGTATAGTTATAGTATGACACAATCAGGGAAAAAAGAGCCGAAGCTGCTCACACTCAAGCAAACGTGTGAGCTACTGAATTGCCACCCAAACACGTTGCGTGCGTGGGATGCAAAAGGCTACTTGGTTGCCATTCGTTTTGGTACACGTGGCGATAGACGCTACCACCGAGAAGATGTGATGAAGTTACTGGAAAGAACTGGCACAAAGAACAAAAAATAATAACAGGGGTGATTGTTAAGTATGAGAGATGATGTTGTGGGCAATTCGGAAACAAAGACACTGGAAAAGCGTGGCTTACATTTCGCCTATTTCATTATAGGCTGGGATTTCTTTGAGTGCTTGATTGCCATAACTGCTGGCGTAATTGCTGGCTCAATTGCCCTAACGGGTTTTGGCACGGACAGTGCCATAGAAGTATTTGCGGCTAGTGTTGTGGTTTGGCATTTGCGTGGAGCAAAAGAGGAGCGTATTAAACCTGCTCTCAAACTGATTGCTCTGAGCTTTTTTGCTTTAGCCGCTTATATTGCTATCCAAGCAAGCATAGACTTAATAACAAAAGACCGACCTGACCCCTCAATTGTCGGTATTTGGCTCAATGCAGTGGCTCTAGCCGTAATGATACCTGTCGCTATAATCCAACGCCGAACGGGTAAAAAACTGGGAAATAAAGTCATTGTAGCTCAATCATCTGAAACGTGGCTATCAAACTACTTGTCAATCAGTTTGCTTGTGGGGCTTGGTCTAAATGCCGTATTTAGCTGGTGGTGGGCAGACCCTGTTGTAGCCTTGTTGCTTGCGGGAGTGGCTATATACGAGGGTCGTGAGGCGTGGGAAGAAGCTAACGAGTAGGGTATGCACGGTATCATTACCTTTGTTGCTAATTATGCGTTAGTTGTTCCGATTATCGGCGTGGTGCTAGTATGGCTATCCTTAGGCAGTAAACCCCAAAAAACGCAGTTTCTTATAAAGGCACTTGTCGGGGCGGTAGTTATTATCCTACTTGCTAGAATTGGGAGCTGGCTATATTACAACCCTCGCCCTTTTGTCGTCAGTAATTTTAACCCTTATTTTCCGCACCCAAATAACAATGGCTTTCCCTCTGACCATACGCTTTTTACATCTTACCTAGCCTTTTTAGCTTTGAGCTACAACCGTAAGGTAGGAGTTTTCCTTTTGATAATTGCGGGTGCAATAGGCTTAGCTCGGGTTATAGCGGGTGTACATCATTTGGTTGATATAATCGGAGCTTTTGCTATATCGGGTATTATAGTGGGTGTTATGCAGTATTATGAGAACACTAAACGCTCTACAAAAACGAGGATAGAATAAATTATGAGCCATAATCACGACACGAAAGACAATGACGGTAGTATCAAGTTCGGTCTGGTTCTAAATACTGGCTTTACGATAGTTGAGTTTATCTTTGGTATACTCACAGGCAGCCTTGCCCTTATTGCTGATGCAGCCCATAACCTAACTGATACCTTTACGCTTTCAGTATCCTTTATTGCAAACCGTCTAGCTCGGCGAGAGGCGAACGATAGTAAAACCTTTGGTTATGGTCGTGCTACTATCCTAGCCGCCTTACTCAATGCGAGCGTGATGCTCGCTGTTGCAGCCTTTATTGTTATTGAAGCAATACAGCGATTAGGCAATCCACACCCCGTAGAGGGCGGTGTCGTGGCTGCTGTTGCCTTTGTTGGGATACTGGTCAACGGCTCAATTGCGTATGTTCTATCCAAGAACCGCAAAGATTTGAATATGCGAAGTGCTTTTGTGGATATGGCTTTTGACGCTTTGTCATCACTTGGTGCGGTTATTGCTGGTCTAATTATCTGGCTCACTGGCATAACGTGGGTTGATAGTGCCGTTGGTCTAGTGATAGCCGCACTACTCGTATACAACACGCTCAAGATACTTCGTGAAGCTGTACAGATACTACTTGAGGGAACGCCAAAAGACTTAGATATTACTGCTATAACTCAAGCAATAACAGATACAGAAAAAGTATTATCCGTTGATGATATGCACGTATGGGCTATCCGCTCAGGCTATAACGCCTTGAGCTGTCATATTGCTATTGATGAAACTGATTTAAAGGACAGCCGAAACATTGTAGAAGTTATCAAAGCCAAGTTACGAAAAGACTACGATATTCAACACGCCACAATTGAAGTTGAGCTGGAAGACTGTACTACGCACGATGAACACGAACGGCACTAGCACTACAAAGCCTGATGATTATACGTGGCGACCAAAAGGCTCGCCTATTAAGGCTCAGGGGATTGCGATTGACCCTTATCTTGCGTTCAAGCATTTTGTAATGCCTGGTCTTGGCGACCCGAACTGGATTGAGGATAGCAGTAAAGTAACCGACACGGGGATGAGTAAGCGAGAATGGATTGGACTTATTGTCCACGCAGTTGCACTGATGGACTTAACAGGCGATGACTTACGTGTTGCGAAGATGCTAGATAATGATGACGGCGGTTTAGTTCGTGGCGAAAGCGAAGCTGTGTATGTAGAGCAGACACTTGCAACACACAAGAACAAGAAGCACGATACTCTACTGGAGACTGTGGCTGAACGGGTTGAGGATAAGTCATCTAAAGGCGAAAGTTACGCTGCGAATATGCACTTGATAGTGTTCTGTAATATGGACGGCGACCTAAAAGAGGCTGAGCTGGCTAAAATCGTATCCGAGGGCAGGTTTAATATCGTCAACATTTTTGGTTTTAACAGCAAGGATAGGCACTACCTATCACTATTGTTTGATAGAGACAAAGCTGACGCACCAATACACAGATGTGCCATCAGTGAGAAAAAGCTAATTAAGCGAGCTAACAATACTCAAAAATAAGCGTAATGAAAAAGTTAATACAAAAACTGACCAATCGGAACAACTACGTTGATACCTTGCTGATAGCGGGTCTGCAAAGCTGCTCTGATAAACCGCCTGTCAAACTGATTGAACACTGCAATTCGCTCAACAATAGCTACAAGAAACAAAACTACACGACTGTCGCCATTGTCATACGAGGGGTGCTTGATTACATACCGACCATTTTTGGTTTTGCGAATACCACTCAGGTTTACTCAGAATTGCACGGTAAACGAACATTCAAGGATGCTTTGAAGCAACTTGACCAAGCCAGTCGTAACCTTGCTGACGATGGCTTGCATAGTCCAGCTCGTAAGGATGAAACACTCAAAGTCAGCAAGCTAACTGTTGATAATTTGCAGGGCAACCTCGCTATCGTGCTGAGTGAAACAGCCGCACAGTTACGAACAAAGGATTTGCGTGACGACGGAAACGCCAAGCTAGACGAGCAAAGAGCCGTAAAACCCAAGCGACAAAAGTCGCAGTTGGAAACCTTTGAGGATTATATTGCAACCAAGCAATGGACTGAGCAGGAGTTAGATGGCGATACGGTTTGGATTTGCGAAACGGATAACCTCTACCAAATACACAGCCGAGGCGATTATGACGAATTTAGTGAGCCGTGGACACAGGTTTACCCTGATAAAAACGGCTCAGGTAAACATAGCGTTGACCTTGTATATGCTGGCACAATCATCAAGCGGTTTACGTTCATCTATTGCGATGGTGGTCGCATAAGTGTAGTTATGCCTGAGCTTTATATAGCACCAGAACACAGGTATCCACAACGCAAGTTCAAAGAGGATGATAAAGACCATCGTGAGTACATCTGGAAAAAGGACAGCATCAAGTTCAAGTTGATGAAGCTCATCGGTAGCTTTTACATCTATGACACGCCAGAGGGCGTGGCTAAACAGTCAGATATAGAAATAAAGTAGGCAGCGAAAAAACGCTTGGTCATTCTGCCCCCATAAATTCGGTATTTATACTGCGGAGTGCTGTTTTGGCAGAATAAAGGGGTAGTACCCCCCCTATCAACACGCTGTTTGCATAGTACCCCTAGGGGGTATATAGTAAAGTGTATGATAAGCGTAATAAAGAAGCGAGCATTGCACCGAGCCAAGATACTTGAGGGTCAAATGCGTGGTATCCAGAAGATGATTGAAAATGAAGACTACTGTATGGACATACTCACGCAGAACCTAGCTATTCAAAAATCCATCGGCTCGCTCAACAAGCTGATACTTGAGAACCACGTGCGAACACACATCAAAGACAATCTAAGTTCCAGTTCGGAAGATGAACAGGAAAAAGCAATTACCGAACTTCTTTCACTGTATGAACTTACAAATGTGAGGGGTAAATAATTGTGAAATTAGCAGCAGCTATAAAAAACGCATTGGTTTTATTGGCTGTTGTACTAATCAATTCTATTAGCTTTGCGGGGCATACCTCAGCTATGTCTAGTATGTCGCACGAAATGGGCAGTATGAAGCACGGTTCAAGCGACGCAACTTCCTGTGCTACCCTTTGCCGCACGGCAGTTATCAACAAGGAAGATAATGTCATCAACGATGACGAAAGCGAAGATGATACCGAACCAGCTATAGCTTTCTACGGACAGAGCCAAACATTATCAACAGATGAAAAATCGCTTTCTCAACACCTTTATGCCGCAGAGATAAAACCGCCGCCAAAGATACCGATTTATATTTTGTATGGTGTCTTCCGAGTATAGGATGTGATTGTTTACTCAAGCAGCATCAACTTAACTTTGGAGAAAATATGAAAAAGAACAGCATAATCATCGTCGCAATTGTCGCAGTAGTTGCTATTGCAGGTGTTAGCATTTACGCCATCAGCCGCAATAACGATACGATGGACGGCAATATGATGGGCAACTCAAACTCACAATCGGCAGTCCAAGCTGATACTAACTCAGCGGACTATAAGCAGTACGCAGCACTAAAAGGTGAAGACTATGACAAGATGTTTCTTGCCAATATGATAGCCCATCATCAGGGTGCGGTTGATATGGCAAACCTTGCTCTAACCAATGCCAACCATCAAGAAGTCAAGGACTTAGCTAAAGCCATTGTGTCCGCTCAAACGACTGAGATTACCGATATGACTGCTTGGCAAAAGACGTGGGGCTATCCTGCAAGCAGTGGCGAAATGATGGAAGACCACAGCTCAATGGGTATGATGAACACGAACGCTGGAATGATGAACGAATTGAACGGCAAGACTGGCGAAGGGTTTGATAAAGCATTTCTTGAACAGATGATTATGCACCATCAGTCGGCTATAAATATGGCGGCAACGGGTAAAACGAATGCTCAACACCAAGAAGTAAAAGACTTAACAGTCGTTATCGTTACGGCTCAGACCAAAGAGATAAAGCAAATGAAGCAGTGGCAAAAAGACTGGGGCTATTCTACTTCCGATACTACCAACTCTATGTCGGGAATGAGCCACTAAAATGGAACACTCGCACGACGAACACTCTGAGCATCAAGACCACGACAAACACGCAGGACATTCAGTGGCAATGTTCAAAGACAAGTTCTGGCTGTCCTTGCTGCTAACGCTACCTGTACTTGTGTATTCCGAGATGATACAACACTGGCTGAACTTTGTACCGCCAGCTTTTTCTGGCTCGCAGTATGTGCCATTCGTGTTTAGTACCATCATCTTTTTCTATGGGGGTTTGGTGTTCATAAAGAGTGCGTGGGGCGAGTTAAAAGCCAAATTGCCAGGTATGATGACGCTCATCAGCCTGGCAATTATCACGGCTTATGTGTATAGCGTAGCTACTCAATTCTTTATTCAGGGCGATGGTTTCTTTTGGGAGCTGGCAACCTTAGTAACAATTATGCTGCTTGGTCATTGGCTTGAAATGGCATCAGTTGCCAAAGCCGAAAGTGCTCTTGATGCTATATCCCAACTACTACCCGACAAAGCAGAAAAGCTCATCAATGGTAGACCGAAACAAGTATTGGTCAGTGAGCTAAAGGTTGGCGACTTTGTGCTAGTACGTCCAGGCTCAAGTATTCCTGTGGATGGCATAGTTACCGATGGTAGTTCATCTGTAAATGAAGCTGCTATTACGGGCGAAAGCAAACCGACCAGTAAAGCCGTGAACGATGAAGTTGTGGCTGGTACGATAAACCAAGACGGTGCATTGACAGTAAAAGTAACAAAAGTCGGCGAAGATACAGCACTTGCTGGCATTATGCGTTTAGTTGCCGAGGCTCAAAGTTCAAAATCTAATGTCCAGGTGCTTGCCGATAAAGCAGCCTTTGCTCTTACAATCATTGCCATAGCGACAGCTATCATTACCTTTGTTTACTGGCTCATTGCAAAGGATGCAGCTTTTGCATTAGAAAGGTCTGTTACTGTTTTGATTATCGCTTGTCCGCACGCTCTCGGCTTAGCAATACCTTTAGTAGTGTCTATATCAACTGCCATTTCTGCACGAAGTGGTTTGCTTGTTCGTAAGCGTTTGGCACTTGAAGCTGCACGTAAGCTAGATTGGGTGCTTTTTGATAAAACAGGCACACTTACCAAGGGCGAACACGGCGTAACAGATATTTGGGCAACGAAAGGCTATACAGGAGAAGACATTTTACATCTAACTGCAAGCCTTGAGCAGAATAGCGAGCATATCGTTGGCAGAGGCATTGTAAGTGAAGCACAGAAAAAACACGTCCACTTGGATAAGGTTGAAGACTTTGCTGCTCTGCCTGGGCTAGGAGTTAAGGGTAAACTGCACGGTCACGACAACTTTATTGCAGCGAGCTATCGTTATATCAAAGAAAATAAGCTCAACGTGCCTAAAGATGTAGAGCGATATTCTAAGCAAGCCGCAAAAGATGGCAAAACCGAGG
Source organism: Candidatus Saccharimonadota bacterium (assembly GCA_027492465.1). Lineage (GTDB taxonomy): Bacteria > Patescibacteriota > Saccharimonadia > Saccharimonadales > Saccharimonadaceae > Saccharimonas. The sequence goes on from JAPUET010000024.1 coordinate 11,547, forward strand.
TTTATCTAATAAAGGACGACAAAGAGGTTATTGGGGCTATTGCTCTTGCTGATGTTATTCGTGAACAATCAAAACAAACCATTGCCGCACTGAGAGCCGAGGGCGTAAAAACAGCGATGGTTACTGGCGACAGCCAAGATGTAGCGGCGTACGTAGCTAAACAGCTTGGCTTAGACCAGTATTTTGCAGAAGTGCGACCTGAGGATAAAGCCAATAAAGTTAGCGAATTACAGAAAAGTGGTAACAAAGTGGCTTTTGTTGGCGATGGGGTAAATGATGCTCCTGCTCTAACTCAAGCGGATATTGGTATGGCGATTGGTGCTGGTACAGACGTAGCCATCAAGTCTGCTGATATTATCTTGGTAAAAAGCGACCCAAGAGATGTAATAAGAGTTATTCACTTGTCAAAAGCAACGTACCGCAAGATGGTACAAAACCTAGCTTGGGCTACTGGGTACAATGTGGTCGCTATTCCACTTGCCGCTGGGGTGCTATACAGTTCGGGCATATTGCTATCGCCAGCAGTTGGGGCTGTCCTAATGTCATTCTCTACTGTGATTGTAGCTATAAATGCCCAGCTACTGAGGCGTGTTCACTACCATCCAGGTCATAGCCACTAAAGCATCTGTTTGAAAAATCCCACTAAGCCTCAAGTAAACTGCCTGAAAGCTGGAATTGTTCAACGAGATGTTTTAGCTTATAATCCTCTTGTGCATCAATAGCAGCTGTTTGAAATACGTCAACTATGCTGCACCATAAAGGACTTTTCAGCTTCTGAAAGGTCTTTTTTGTTTGGTCTACTACTGAAAATAGGGCTTATATTTTGGGTGTACACTTTTTTATTTTCGGTGACGTATATTTTGCCTGTAAATAGCATTTGTGTACACTCATTGCGTCGTGCCACTGGCAGACTAAAGTATCAGCTACCTATATTATTTAGAAAACTAAAAGCAAACTCTAGGAACTCGGCAAGGTCGCTATCGTGCTCGTTGCTAAGTGTGTTTATTTTCTCTTGGTTCTCGGCAAGCTCGGCTTTATGGCTCTCTATGGCGTTGCGTATCTCGTCGGCAATAAAAGCATTTGACGGGTCTGTAAGTGCTATAACTTGATTGGCTACTTTTTGCCGTATACTCTCACTAATAGCCTCTAGCCTTGCTATCTCGTGTCTAGCCTCTCGGTGCTGGGCATCAAAGGTGGCTACTAATTTTGTTTTGAGTTTTTTAAGCTCTAGCTCTGGCAATATGATACCGTCTAGTAACTTACTGAAACTGTCGTGCGTCTCGTCACGATTTATGTAACGGCTACAAGTTCTACATCTGTATTTTTCGTAGTAGGTAATTTTCTTACGAGGCTTGCCGTGATTATTCGTACCATTGCTAATGGGTGCACTAGAGAAACGAGGGTTACGACGCTCGGCAATATCACATTTTAGGCAGGTGATTTTATTGGCTAACGGGTACTTTGTGTCTTTGTCGGGTCTGTAGCCTTGCTGTTTCTTAGCGTTTTTATCAAAGGCTCGTAGTATCTTTTCGTGCTCGGCTTTGGTGATTAGTGGCTCGTGTAAACCGTTTTCATTTTGTAGACTAAGCTTGCCGTTTAGCTTAACAGCTCCGTAGTAGTAAACATCGCAAGCGTGATTGCGGAACTTGTCCATTTTGTAATTTGGGTAACGCTTGCCAAACTCGGTAGTCTTGAGCCATTTTAAGGCGTCTGTAGGTGTTTTGCTATGGGTAGCTATCGTCTTTAGGGCTTGCTGGAACGGGTCTAGCTATAGGCTCGTTGGGGACGTGTATACCACGCTCTAAACCCTTTTTATAGCACGTCTTAGGGCGTGACAGGTAACGCCCTCTTGTATAGATTTCATACCGCCAGAAACGGCTTTTTTGATACGCTCCTCGTTACTACCCTCGGCAGTAAAGTATTTTAAGAAACGCATAAACCTAGCCATATGATTATCGCTATTTAACTCAGGGTCTGAGGCGTACCAAACTTTAACATTGTGCTTGCTAAACTCTACCTCGTAGTAAAAAGCCTCGTCCATAGACCGCATAAAACGGTCTGGCTCGTCAATTAACAAGTATTTTACATGTTTGTTTTTAGCACAAAATGATAGCATTTCTTTGAGGTCTGGACGTTTTAGATTTTTACCACGCCTCGTAGACACATCACCAGACCACTTGCGGACTATCTGCACGCCAAGCTCTTTAGCGCAACGCTCTACAGCCTCGTCTTGGCGATTAAGGCTGTTGTTTTGTAATTGCTCGGCTGTAGATACTCGGCATAGGGCTATGGCTAAATCGTTTCATAGTACCACCTTAGGTGCAGCTCGCTTGAGCGTAGCCAAAACATCGTCAAGCCATTGCGTGGTAGCGTCTTTGACGGCTTGCTCGTACTCGTCGGCTTTGGCTTGTATCTTGGGCGATATGCTAGGCGTCTTACTTCTCTCATATGGCAAAAGAGCAAGGCGTGCAAGTTCGTTGTCCTCGATAAATACGCCTCTGTTTTTCTCAAAAGTATGTATAAAATCGTCGGCTAGTTTTCTGCCTTTAGCGTGTAATCTCTCTAGCTCGGCTATGGCTTTATTTGGGGTATAGCTTGTCATATCGTCCGCAATCTTATCTTATCTTATCTTATCTTATCTTATCTTATCTTATTAGCTATTATACCAGTTTTATGATATTGTAATCTTAGTTATAAGTAAAAAGTGCTATAATAAAAGGGTCTTAAGTTGTCAAAACACAATAAAGCCACTCGGTTTACCGTATTGGTTTTTAGCCTGAAAAGGGGCATCGCCCGAACAGTAGGCTAAAACTTATTGTGGTAAGACGACTTAAGACACCGTTGGCGGTGTCCCTTTTTATTTAAGACACTCTAACGGCTATAGCAAATTAACCGTAAGGAGTGCAAAAAGTGAAAGACCGCAAAACTTATAAAATATTAACCGCTTGTAGTTTGGTACTACCAATTAACCGCTGGTATCTAGGCAACGCTAAAGGTGCAATCGGGCGTAGTATTACCGCAAATTATTTTCTTATGGGCCGGCTTGGTGATTTGTTTTATATGGACAAGACTTTTGACGAGGCTATGGCAAAACGAGGCTTTACAAATACCAATATACGCAACGAGCAAGGCAAGTAACTACTAGTTTTAACTTACCCCGATAATTACCGCCTCTAGTTTGGGGCGGTTTTTGATAGCTAAGGTGTAATTATTGTTGGGTAAACACATAACAACAAACTTTTGTTGTAGGTATAATAAATTAGCTACCCCCGTTATGCTAACAATCTCGGCTGTTGTAGTTGGGCATAGTTATAAATTGAAAAAAATGACGTCCACGATAATTTAGATAGGTAGTGCGTTTACGTATTTTTGAGAAATCCATTTGCCGTACATAGGGGGGTATCGTGACCACTAAGCCTTAAAAGCTTAAGTTTGCTTTGGTTTCAATATGATAGGATAATTGGCTTCATGGATGAGCAACCTAATAAAGTTATAATGCTTTGGCATAGGGAGTTCGCAAAGTTTATTATGAAGCTTGAGCGAACTGGACTATTAATAAAAGTGAGAGTGGTGCCTTTGATTTGGAGGTCTCTAAAGGTTTTGTTTGTCGGGTGTTTTCTGGGTGCAGTATCTACCTTGACTGCATTTGGTCTGAGCGAACATTTGGAAACGGATAGCTATAAAGAGTTGTTATCGGTATCCTTAGGGACAACAGGAACTGTCATAGCAATATTTTTTTCACTTGTCTTGATACCGATTAACCAGATGACAGGAAGGTATGCCCCTAGGTTCTTGAAGCATCTGAAGAACGATTTACTATTTTTTCTGACATTTGCCTATGCCTTCTTATCAATTTCGTACTCAGCCTTCTTTCTTTACAAGGGAGCAAATGAGTTCATAGCGATATCAGCAATGTTGCAAATTGCGTTCCTCTTCATAGTCCTGTACTCACTATGGCTACACGCAATCGCTCTATCAAATCCCGCTAGAGGCGTCTTATACCCTGAAGTCAGAGAGATAAGTGGAACTATCAAACGGCAAATTAGAATTACCACCAGGAGGCGAGTTAGGTTAATGACAGCCAACTCAACCGCTACTCGCTCAAGGGCTATTCAGCTCAGCTATTTCAATATAGACGAAGCCGTTACTGACTACATCATGAATAGGCTGCTATCGTTTCGAGAAGTAGCTATGAAAGCACTGAAGAATGGGGAAATTGAGCAATCGAAAGGTGCAATTGGCTCAATGACGAACGTAGTTTTAGTATATCTTCATGAAAGAAGTAAATACTCAAGTGACGATGACCCCATTATGTACTTTTTATACACCGAGTTTAAGCTGCTAACTCAAACATCGTCAAGCCATGAACTAAAGATAAAAATTCATCCATTCATTGTAGAATGCTGGCAAAGAATAGGAGTTTCTGTCACTAAGGTGAACGTCAAAGGGCTTGCGAGGATGAATAATAATACAAATCATCTTGCGTATTACCCCGTCAAGGCATTGGGCGATTTGTTTTTACTGAACATAAAGGACGAGGACTCAACAACGCCTGGAGTGGCTAGCAAGGCTTTAGGTGACATAGGGGTAAATCTGATGTCAAAAGGCTACGAGCATCAAGCTCAACAAGTAATTAGTAAACTGGCAACTTTGAGTAAGGTTGCGAACAGATTAGATATAAATATATTCTCAAGCACTTCAAATACTGCACTTGTTCGTATATATGCAGCAGGCTTAATATATCGTAATGATGCAGAGCAGGATATGTATGACCATGTTTATACTGAAATTAATGATGACATTAAAGGCTTACTAAAAGAGCTTTTGACCAAAAAGCCTGATGTAATCTCAAACCAAGGTTTTCTAAATAGCTTGATTGGATGGCTTGAAGACCCTATAAACGGATTAAATTTTTCAAGAGTTGTTGAATTCGCTCTTTTCACCCCTGGGTTAACAGAACAGTCTTTGAAAAGAAATATTGGTGATGTATCCAACATAATATCGCATCTAGAGTACACGATTAATAGGCTTGAAGAACTTGATGACAGCTATTTTATTGAGCAGGCATACGAGAATGTCTACAGAATTTATCTAGTACTCGCCTCATCCTTAAATGAGACAATGGCAGTTTCTCATATTCTGTCCTATCAAGGTCAGCTAACTCTAAACGAGGAGCTAAGAGAAGAGGTGGAGGCTGCTATTATACGCATTGCTGAATTTCTATCATCTAAAGTTAGCCAGCGGTCTGGAATACGGAGATTTAACGTACTAGGTATATTCACGTCAATATACTTAATAGCCTTCTACGAGGCATCTGTGTCGGGAGATGAAAGCCTAAAACTTCTATTTAATAGACTACATGACCTACTCGTAAAAACTCTAGCTACTCACACCAAAAACGGCACCACTAATGCAAACACTGATTTTTGTAAGCATGCACGACTAATAAGGGATGCGCTTAGGTCAAGGAAGTACTATAAAAAGGCAAAAGAGCTCAACGTGCCAGATTTTGATTTTTCATCACTTGGCGAAATGATGTTGTTTGAAAGTGAATATCCAAAAGACTTTCTTAGTGGTAGATGGCACATAACAAGACCTCTAGTGCAGAGGAACGGCTATTACTTCAATGAAGTCGAAGATTTTACATTGGGCAAGTAAAGCATTGCCTGCTCACGGAGAGCTGTGTAAGTCTAGCTTGGCAGTGTCATACTCTTATAGTTGGCATACGGAACGGCTAAAATATCACGCCACCGTTGCACTTCTAACCTCAGTATAGTATAGTCGGAAGTGTTAAATGAGTGTACAGGTTTTACCCCATTGAGCACCACAAACGAAATCTCCGTTTTTTACGAACCCATTATAGGGTTCGTTTAGTTTATAAGACACTTCTGACCCCTTTCGAAAGTCTTTTCCAGTAGCTGTAATAGTGAAGTTAGAGAAGAAAATACGCATCAAACTATCCATAGCCTTCATATCGCGTATTTTGCCTAGAATAACAGGGGTACACTCGAAGAGTTTAAGATATTGTTCGTAGGTCGGGATAGCGGTCTTTTAGGCCGTCTCTTTGCTTCAGGCTTTCTGGTAGTCATTTTTAAGCCCCGATGTAAGTCAATGGACTCAATGGATGCCGTCTTATTTGTTATCATAAGTGTATGAATATCGAAGACGTAGTAAGGCAGAATCTCGACAACACAATCCATATGTCACTTGGAACAAGCCGCGATAACATGCCCTGGGTATGTGAAGTTCATTTTGCGTATGACGACAGTCTTAATATCTACTGGCGCTCATTGAAATCTCGGCGACACAGTGAAGATATTGCTATAAATCCGAATGTAGCTGGTAACATTGTGAAGCAACACGCACTCGATGAATATCCACTTGGTGTTTACTTTGAAGGCACGGCAGAGTTGCTTGAAGCAGGAGAGGAGCAGAATAAGGCGTTCGGGCTTCTTCGTGATAGAGTCCATGCTTCTGATACAGCTATTGAAGATGCTGCTAAAGATGACGGACACAAGTTCTATAAGATTACTGTTAAGAATTGGTATGTGTTTGGCAAGTTGGATGATAATGGTGGTCAGAAGCACCGACTTGAATGGAATGGCGGTAGGAGCGTATGAGTTTACACGAAGACCGAACTGATGACGCAATTAACATCGCCCCCGACTTACACACTGTCATTTACGAAGATGACAAGATGTGTGTTTTGAAGGTTGCTGTTCCTGCGGGCGCGACTGCCGACATGCACTGGCATCCTCATAACATTAATTTCGTTCTTTCCGCGGGGACACTAGAGTTCAGCAAGCCAGACGGTAGCATTGTTACTGTCGAACTATCTAAAGACCAAGTTACTTCTGCAACGAGCGATAGTTTTCATGCCGTTAAGAATACTGGCGATACGACCGTCGAGACGATTCAAGTAGAATTGAAGTACTGAGCAAGTGAAGAAGGTCTTATTTATTCATCGTTCGGTAGGTCATCATTTACTGCAGTACGGCAAATTGAGGGATTTATTGAACTCAGGCGCTGTTGAGCTTGACGACTACGATAACAACAATGGTCTCTTAACTCGTAGTAATGGCAAGGTCGAAAAGAACGTCATTCAAATGCCAGGTAACAATACTAATCCCGATAATCTGGCTGATTTTTTTGCTTCGTGGGCGACTATACTTGATGATTACGACCTTATTATCTTCAAGTCGTGCTACCCGAATAGTCACATTAAAAACGAAGCACAGCTCGACGAGATAAAGAACAGCTACAATAACATCCTCCAGTCTTTCAAGGAACATGACAAAGACCTGGTTATTATTACAACTCCGCCACTACGACCTTTATCAACAAACTCTACGGAGGCGAAACTGGCGAGCGATTTAGCCAAATGGCTTGTTGGATTGTTTCAAGATAATGTTATGGTCTTCGACCTGCACCATCTTTATTCAGAAGCAGCAGGAAAGTATGCGGGTATGCTCAAGCAAGAATATCGCCGACTATTGCCTTGGGATAACCATCCAAATGCGAAAGCGCATCAAACCGCAGCTCCAATCCTGGCAAAACTAATTGTTAGTAAATTATCTTAACCATCTTTTCTGGCTTACTAAGAAAGTCAGCTAGATTTGGAACTGTCAGTTCAAGCGGGTGTTCAACTATATACTCAAAAAGTTTAAGTAAATTCTGTAAAGTTGCACCACGAAAACAGTCCTAGTTTATCTAGGGATTTTTTCGTGGTGCAATGCAGCTTCTCTAGACCCTGACCTCATCAAATAAAAAATAGAGCATCAAATTTGTTATTATATAATTATGAAATTTGTCCTGTGCTCCGAGGGATTCCATACGCCAGATACCGTAGATGCATGCGTTAAGTTAGTTGGCAAGCCGCAAGACCAAATATCTATCGGCATTATCAACGAAGCCTATGCTGTTGAAGAAGGTGACAAACGCTGGGTATTGGATAACTTAAACGCCGTGGCTAATAACTTTAGTGGTGAAATAGATATCATTAATCTACTAGCACTTTCACTAGAAGAAGTAGAAAAACGATTAGCTGATAAGGATGTAATTTTTGTAGTAGGCGGCAACACCGATTATCTTATGGCCGTTTACCAGAAAACAGGCTTCGATAAATTACTCCCAAAGCTTCTGGCCACAAAAGTATATGTTGGCAGTAGCGCTGGCTCAATGGTTATCGGTAAGCGCATTTCAGAAGCCGCCTATAAACTCATTTACGGTGAAGACGGTAGATATGGTATAGAAGAATACGTTGGCCTTGTTGACCTATCAATTATGCCACACCTCGACTCGCCCCATTTTCCGAATCGTAAAGAAAGCCTACTAGACATTGCGGGAAGTTTTCAGGGTAAAGTGTATGGCCTCCGTGATGATAGTGCAGTAGTAGTGGATGGTGAAAGGATTTTTACGATCGGAAGCGAACCAATTATTATTCAGAAGGGCGAATTGATTAGTGGTTAGCCACTAGAGCCTTTACTCTTATAGCCAACTGACTAAACCACGAGAAATCCGACCCTATGATGGGATTCTTCGTGGTTTAGGGCTGAGCCCCAGTTCCTTTGGATATATTTTGGTATGATGAGATACATGAGAACAGCGATTATTCTTCACGGCACGCTTGGTTCGCCAGATGGCAACTGGTTTCAATGGCTAAAGAAGGAGCTTGAAAAGAGAAGTGTGGATGTATGGTTGCCACAATTACCGCACGCCGAGCAGCCAAGCCTTAGAGAGTGGTTGCAATTCGTAAAAGAGCAGTGTCCGTTTCCTATAAATGAGGAAACGCTAATTGTTGGGCACTCAAGCGGTGCTATACTGGCGCTAGTAGTAGCAGAGAACAATATGGAAAAGATTGGTGCGATTATTGACGTATCGGTTTTTCATCATAACTCACTTCGATGGCAGCCAAATGATAGGCTTTTTGATGTTCAATTTAACTGGACCGCCATACATCAAGGCGTGAATGAGTTATTGTTCATTCACTCAGACAACGACCCGTATGTACCGCTTAATCAAGCAGAATACGTAGCTACTAACACTGATGGCGAGATGATCGTTATTCCAGGCGAAGGTCACTTCAACTTAGAGCGAAGCGCGAAGTACAAACAATTTCCTAAACTGCTAGAAATATTAGAAGAAAGAAGGTTCGTTTAGTATGAAGACAAAATCAGGTAAGTCACTTTTCCCAATCGGCATAGGTACCTGGAATATCGGTGGGACATTCGCTGCTAACCCAAGCGCCAAATATAAAGGCGCCGAGCCAGACTATGACAATGAGGCAGCCGAGATTGAGGCTATACGCTACTCAATTTCCAAAGGGCAGAACCATATCGATTGCGCCGAGCTATATGGAGCGTTTCATACCGATGAAGTGGTGGGTAAAGCTATAGCTGGTCTGAGCCGAGAAGATTTATATATAGCAGATAAACTCTGGAAGACGAGCGTTGGTAAAGGATTGGTACGAGCAACAGTTGAGCAAATGCTAGAGAAGCTGGGCACTGAATACCTAGATATGCTCTATATTCACGCACCTTGGGATGAAGTGAGCTGGCAAGAGGCCATCCCGCAAATAGATGAATTGATTAATGAAGGAGTTGTTCGCGATTTCGGAGTTAGTAACTTCACGGTTGGAGATATGGAACAAACGCGTCAAATCGCCAAGCATCCTATTGTGGCGAACCAGATGAACTACAATGCGCTTTATAAGAGTGAGGTTACTCAAGAATTTCAAGATTACTGCCGAAAAAATGATATACAAGTTATCGCTTATCAACCATTCAAGAGACAAGAGGTTTTGAACGATAAAACTATCCGGAGTATTGCAGAAGCTCATGGTGCCGCGCCAGCACAAATTGCCTTAGCCTGGCTACTGACACAAAATACGCTACCAATCCCTAAGTCTATTAACAAGCGTCACATTGATGAGAACGTAAGTGCGGTGAACATAGTATTATCAGAACACGAAATGAAGCAACTGAACGAAAGGATGTAAGCACATGAAACAGCCAGTAGCAACTCACAATGCGCCAGACGCGCCATTTCTATCACAGGCAATCATCAGTAATGGTGTTATCTATGTCTCCGGGCAGATACATAATAGGCCAGACGGCTCTCTGGCTGAGGGCTCTGTGGCAGAAAAATTAGACCAGATCGTGCAAAATATCATCGAGATACTAAAAGCCGCAGACGCAACAGTGAATGACATTGTTAAAGTGGTGATTTATGTAACGAATCTATCACAGATGCCAGAGCTTAATGAAGCCTACCTCACCTATTTCAAAGAACCCTTCCCTGTGCGTGAGGCGGTATGCGTAAAGGCTCTGCCACTCGGCGCAAGTATAGAAATTAGCGTGGTAGCCGCCAAATGAAAAAAATCGAACACAAAATAGTTCATCAATATCAGCCTACTAACACGACCTGTAGTCCGACGGCACTCAGTATGCTGCTTGGCTCTTACGGCAAGCACTTTACCGTCGATGAAATATCCAGCAAGGTTCCTCAGGTTTATAACGAAGATAATGAGCCGTTCGGAACCATAAACCAACAGATGGCAACATGGTGCATATCGCTGGGATTCGATGTTTCGCTCTACACGTTTGACTGCCAGGTTATTGACCAGTCATGGGCTGAGCTACCCGAAAAAAAGTTACTCGAGCGACTTGATGCAAGAAAAAATGGGTGGACTGTCCCCTCTCTGGGTGTCGTGTGGACAAGAGCTTACGCACAGTCGTATAGTGATTTCATCAAGGCGGGCGGCAAGTTGACTATTCAACCAGCAGTCACTACTAAATTACTCTACAGCCTACTCCGGAACGGGCCAATCCTTCCCTGCCTGAGTTTTAGCACTCTCTACGGTGCAGGCCGTACAGAAAATCTTGGCGAGCACGATTCTAGCGACAACGATATTAACGGTAGAGCATGGAATCATAGCGTGGTTATTTATGGCAACGACGAAAATGGAAACTTCTTAGTAGCAGACCCGTTCAAAAAACCGGGCATGCACGTAGTCGAACCTGAACGCATGATAGCTGCAATTTCTACGGGACAGATTGAATGCGATAATCTCATTTTTCAATTAAATACAAAATGATCAAATGAAAAACTTTTTGTCTTGAACGTGCTCGCTATTCGGTAAAAGATTAGACTATTTCTCTACTTCGACTTTCTCAACAACGCCGTTATTAACAGTTAAATTAAGTCGGCCAGGCGAAAAGTCCATCGTTACGGGAAGCCCCTCACCGTTACGCATGACAACACGAGCAGCTTTCTTTTCATTTGCCGCCTTCTGAAGAGCGTCTTGTTCGGACAGCCCCACATAGCCAGTCGCCTCACCGGTGTCAGTTTTATTACCGCTTGTAATACTATTGTTGATGTAGGTTTTTCCATTAATGATGCACTGTTCAGGATAGCTTTCGGCAATTGTTCCTCCGGCATCTTTACATTGCTCATAAGTTTCTACCTTTTTACCGGGAGTAATGTTAACCAGCACCATCGCCGTTATGCCTAAGAGTATAACTATAAATATTGCTATTATTACGCCACGCTTTATAGGGCGGTGAGTTGTCGTTTTTGTCATACCTTATCTCCTTGTTACTATACCGGCGATTGCCAGCCTTTACTTCACAACATATGCCTTTTTCAAATCTTCGTAGGCAACACCAGCAAGCTCTTCAAGCACTGCTAGGTCTATATCGCTGAGACGTTTTACGTAAATGCATCCTTTACCAGTTTTAAACTTACCGAGGCGATTCATAATATCAGGATAGCCTTGGGCATCCATGGTAATGTATAGCGAAAATGCCGCTTTTCGCGGGGAGAATCCCATACTAAACCAATCGCCTTCGCGCCCACTCGGTGAAACATAATGCCAGTCGCCAAACCCAATCATGGTTGGCCCCCACATTTTCGGTTCATGATTGGTAATCTTTTTCATCATGTCAATTAAAACAAGACTGTCTTTACGTTTTTCAGCACTATCTACCGTAGTATCAATAAATTCAAATGGACTTTGTTCAGTTGCGGATGTCTTGTTCTGATTGGCCATGTAGCCCATTATATTCTCTTATTTACGCCCACACAAATATACATCCAGAGAGAACTGGCGATGCCATGAAAAGCGCTTATTCCTAGAACCAACCACCTATGCTACTCTATAAAAATGAAGCTTTCCAAATCCGAACTCGCCGAGGCGCAAATTGCCCTATTCGTCGCCATCGTGCTCCAAGTAGTAGTATGGCGCATTAATCACCAAGTATTTTCCGATTTTCAGTATGTGATTGTTGCAGTCGAGGTTGCACTTGCTATTGTATTAGGCTTAACAGCAAACTTTCGCAAATCCCGCGGCCGCGCACTGCATCATGCCTCAGCTACCGTGCTCATTGCCTTCGTCACGATTGCGAATTTTGCCTCGCTTGCCGTTGTCGTGTACGCGCTCATTCATGGCACCATTGCAAACGGTACGGCACTTCTGGGTTCGGCAATCGCCATCTTTTTTACAAATGTTATCGTATATGCGCTATGGTATTGGGAAATCGACAGTCCGGCTTTAACCAATCGCCGGTGGACAAAGTCCGACAAAGACTTTCAGTTCGTACAACAAAATCTGCCAGACGAATTCCCTTCTTGGAAACCTAAATTCGTTGATTATTTATACATTTCTATCGTTAATTCGCTTAATGGTGCCACGATAGGTGCAAACCCTCTCACTGGCCACGCGAAGATGTTAATGGCAACTCAGGCAATTATTAGCATGCTAACGTTGGCGCTTGTAGTTGCGCGATCGGTAGGGATTTTAGGCTAACGAGCTTTATGCCGCTCAATGACATGAATGCGATCGTGCCCAAGACCATAATGATGAGCAATTTCATGCCACGCGGTGCGCTTAATCTGTTCGAAAAATGATTCGTCATCATGGGTAACGTAACGAATAGGATTTTTAAAAATAGTGATTTTATCGGGCAAAACTCCGCTATAACCAGACGAAAACCGGGATGTTTGTGGCAGACCTTCGTATAAGCCGAGCAGTAGTTGGTCGTGGCGTACATGATTACGCACCAGTTGCTCCTCGCTTGGATCGTCGGCGTACGTAATAGCCACATTATCGAGGTTTTTTATGTATTCATCAGGCAGCTCAGCAAGGGCCCGCTGAATCAACAAGTCAAATTCTTCGTCAGTAACTTCACGCATTGTCATTTACATCATAGTACCAGCCCCACCCACACCTTGTCTAATTGAGGTAAGTTTAGTAAAATATTAGGGATTAGCTTGGCGCTATAGCTCAGCCCGGTAGAGCAGAGGCCTGAAGAGCCTTGTGTCCCTAGTTCAAATCTAGGTGGCGCCACCAACGTAAAATACCCTCCTATAAGCGAGGGTATTTTACGTTAGGCCAGTGAAGTCGGTTATACTTGCACGTCTACCCATAGCCTGCCATGATGTAATCATGAGAAAGCCAGAGAATATCGCAGGTGTAGTGTACGACGTAGATGATACCCTATTAAACAGTCAACCTGATCCAGGAAACCCGCTTAGCAACCTCCACCAGGTATCGCGCCTCGAAGCACTCTACAAAGTAGCCGAGGAGCTTGGCGGCGATTATCTAAGCCTGCTACAAGTACAGGCACAAGAAAACTTTGATAGCTTTGCAGCGTCACCCGTACACACGGTATCTGGCGCATTCTTCACACTGTTGAAAAATCGTGGGCTCATGACCGGTGATATTGACCCTCATAATCCCATCATTAAGCGCCTCGTCGAGCTAAAAGACGATGCTTATGGCAAATTGCTTACCGTCCACGGCCGTCCAGTGCTTGGTGCGGACAGCTTTGTACGCGACTTTTCCCATACGTTTGGTTTAGATGATAAAAATGCCATCGCTAGTACGGCAATCCTGCGTGATATCAAAACATTCCTTAGGATGCATGACCTTGCCCCTCTCTTTCCTGACGAGCGTATTATTGATGCGTCACGAGTGACTCACCCCAAGCCCCACCCCGAAGCATTTGACAAAGCTTTCCAATCGCTTAGTCTCCCAGAACATGCACGCCGCAGTACTATCGCGTTTGAAGACGACCCACGGGGGATGCTGTCTGCCCGCAAAGCTGGACTGTATATCTGCGCCATTACCACTCGTTACTCGGCAGACTTTCTAGCATCGATCGAAGCAAAGCCAGACTATATTGCCAGCAGCTACGCGGAATTTCGCGAGTTCTTTGGGATGAGCGCCTAAAATATTTGGTATAATAATACAAAGCTTGCGGGTATCGTATAACGGCTATTATGCTACCTTCCCAAGGTAGAAACGAGAGTTCGACTCTCTCTACCCGCACCACAGACGAACCAAAGTAGACGGTTAGAACCGTCTTTTTTGTTACAATTAAATTATGACTGAACGAGTCTTACTCCAGCCACCTGAAATTGTTAAAACGGACAAGCCAGTTATTTTTTTGGCAGGCCCCATACAGGGTGCACCCGACTGGCAAAGTAACGCTTCTAAACTTATCCATGATATAGACCCTAACTTAATTGTTGCATCACCACGAAAAGATTATCCCGAGGGGACGTTCGTATACGAGCAACAAGTTGACTGGGAAACTCATTTTTTGCGCACAGCAGGCCGTACCGGTGTTGTGGCATTTTGGCTTGCAGCTCAAGTCGAAGAAACTCCGGGGCGTGCATATGCACAAACAACTCGATTTGAATTAGCAGAGTGGAAAATGAGACACGAGTATGAAGGTGTCAAACTGACTATTGGTATTGAAGAAGGATTTGGAAATGCTCGCTATATTCGTCGTCGCTTCTCTCAAGATGTTTCGGATGTAAAAATAGCTGATTCGCTAGAAGAAATGGCTAAAAATGCAGTTGACCTAGCTCACTCAATTTAGTGGTTGAGTTCTAACTTCATGCATTATCCCGCACAGAATCAGTTATTCATCTGCTCACTGAAATTATTTTTCACCGCTTCAATCATTCGTTCACCCACCTTACCGTATCGAATATATGAATTAAGTTCTGCTAGAGGTACGAGCGAGTGGCCGATTACCTTACCGCCCGGATCACTAATAAATGGGCCTATCGGTTCGAGCTCTGCGTACACCCGTAACTGGTATACATTTCCATATTTTTCGTTTGTCAAAAATTGATAGCCAAGCGGACGCCACGAAAGTGCCCGCATGTTTAGTTCTTCTTTCATTTCACGTTGCAATACGCGCTCAATATTGTCGCCCGGTTCATCAAATTTGCCACCGGGTAGATTACGTGCCTCGCTATCTGCATAGTGAACGACCGGCACTTTACCGTTTACATTCCCAACTACATATACTTGCTCCCAGTTTATATCGGGCAGCTCATCACTATTGGCAATATCGTACCACTCAACCCCAATTGTTTCACCTCTAAATTGAAAGGATGAGAGTATACTTGGTCCTGCTTTAGCAGATTTGCTCATTCCTTGTATAGCCTACGTACGACAGAGACGCTTACTTTTTTGCAGCTTCACTCATAGCAATCGCCTGAGCAATACCCGAGTTAGACATTTCTGTAGGCAGTACAACCAATGTTTTTTGACTTGGCTCGACTGAGATTTTTTCTAATGTCTGGAGGGTACGAATATTAATACCGCCAGGAATTTTACTAAGCATTGCAGCGGCATCGGCCACAGCTTGTGCAGCCTGCTTTTCGCCTTCAGCAGCAATCACGACACCACGACGTTCACGCTCCGCTTCAGCCTGCTTTGCCATGGCCCGCTTCATATCTTGCGGTAGCTCAATATTCTGGATTTTTACATTTTCAACGTCAATGCCCCATCGGTCTGTTTCTGCATCAACAATTTCTTTGATTTTTTGGCTTATTTCTTCGCGCTTGCTAAGTAACTCGTCAAGGTCGGCATTGCCGGCTACATCACGGAGCGCAGCCTGAGCAAACTGACTGGTTGCATAAATGTAATTTGTAGTTTCAAGCACCGCCTTACTTGCTTCGATGACGCGCAGGTAAACAACGGCATCAACCCCAACGGTCACATTGTCTTTGGTAATGATTTCTTGCTTTGGAACATCAATCGGTGTAGAGCGTACATCGACACGAATCAGTTTTTGGAAAATCGGCACAACTATACGTAGACCCGGTTGTCTAATTCCCGTAAAACGTCCCAGGGTCAAAATAACACCACGCTCATACTGGTTTACTACTTTAATACCACTCAGAATAAAAATAATAATTACTGTTACTATGAACCCTGTAAATCCTACCATTGCTCCTCCTCTTCTTTCCTTCTATTTTAACGCATTTTGCAGCAATGTGTCGATAAGTTCAGGGTAATGCATACCGGTCGCTCGCCACAGCTTGGGATACATGCTAATATTTGTAAACCCCGGCAATGTGTTAATTTCTAATACATACGGCGTTGTACCCTTGAGTAAATAATCCACACGAGCAAGCCCCTTGCAGCCCAATGCCTCGTATACTTTTAGTGAGGTTTCGCGAATTATTTGTTCAACCGCTTCTGGTAAATCAACGTTTGTTAGTACCTGCGCCTTACTATTCTCGGCGTATTTGTCGTCGTAATCATAAAATTCAGCGCCACTAATAACTTCTCCGACGCCACTTACTTTGTGACGAGGAAAGTTGCCGAGTACGGCCGTTTCGAGTTCCCTGCCCATAATGGCTTCTTCAATAAGTACGGTGTCATCGTGCTCGAGCGCAAGTTTAATTGCCCGCGAAAACTCATCGGCATTTGCTACCTTAGAAACTCCAACCGAACTTCCCGACCTTGAAGGTTTGACAAATAATACTTCGCCAAGGTGTTCTGTAAGTTCATTAAAACTATACGGTTGCATGCCTCTGCGATAAATACGGTACCTAGCAGTTTTAATATCATTTGCTACTAATATCTGCTTCGTGAGCACCTTATCCATACATACCGCACTCGCAGTCACATCGCATCCTACAATGGGAATGTGCATAAGCGATGCTAGCCCTTGCACCGTACCGTCTTCACCATGCTTACCGTGCAAAATTGGCAACATAACATCTATCTTCACTACATTATTACCTGGTAAGGTCATAAAACTACTTGTACCCGGTGCGGCCAAAAGCTGGACGCCGCCATGGCGTTCCAGGTTTTCTTTCCACTCATCAATAAGCCACCACTTGCCCATTTGGTCAATATAGCAAAGTCGTATATCGTATTTCTCACCGTCCATTGCGGCATATACGTTACGAGCACTCATAATAGATACATCGTGCTCAGACGATTCCCCGCCGAATAGTAGTAGGACGGTTAGTCGTGTCATATAGCTAGTATACACCTTTGAGGCTATACTATGATATTTTGTTGTAAATTATATACTTTCATTATATAATTTTTTGAATAATGGTTGCAGATCTGACACAACAAACGATGGAGTTGTTAAGTCGTTTACCTCGAATAGATACTCGCGAGTTTAACTCGCAGCTACACCCCGTCTACGATCAAACCCACGTAGGTCTTTCGATCACTCCAGCAAACATTCTATTTGCTCTTCATAGGGCGCGTGAGGCACGGGCGCTTGCGGTTTCATATAGAAATTTTAATGTTGGTGCGGCGCTTATTGCACTTTCTATCGGATCGCCACGCTTTCAAGTATTGAGTGGTGTGAATGTTAAGCCCGATGCAGAAAGTGCGATGAATGTTCATGCGGAACAGGTTGCGTTACAAAAATTTCATGACCGAGAGTATAGCGCCGTGAGTATTGTGGCCGTCGTTGGTGAAACGCAAAACGATCAGCAGAGCGGCCAAGAAACACCAACCCTTCATCCTTGCGGATTATGCAGAGAGGTTATGGCCAATCACGTTGGCATCCATAACGAACATACCTTAATAGTGAGCGCATTGCCTAACCTACGTACAATTGAGGCATATAGTCTTGCAAGTTTAAGTAGATTCCACACATCAGGTGACCGATCTGGTATAAAATTATTTAAATTTCCAGAACTCGAAATATTAAAACCGCTTAATTTAAATGCCAGTAACGATCCTGTGAACGTATCGGCTCTGGATGATGGCGGCGAGGTAGAATGGAACGATTCTATTGGTCTATTCAGTCTAGAGTGGCGTCAAAAGCTCCTTAACGGTGAGTAGTTTATACTATGAATATGACACGTGTACCATTAGCAGAGCAAATGCGCCCGACGTCGCTTGATGAAGTTATTGGGCAGACGCACCTTTTGGGTGATGCCGAAATTTTGCGTAGAATTGTCAAGCAAAAGGAACCCGTAAGTCTCATTTTATGGGGGCCGCCTGGCACAGGTAAAACCACATTAGCAAGGATCATCGCAAAAGAAGTCAATGCCGAGTTTATAGAGCTTTCGGCTGTGACCAGCGGCAAAAAAGATGTCGAGAAAGTGATTGAGCACGCCAGGCAAAATTGGAATTTGAATTTACGAACCATCCTTTTTGTTGACGAAATACACCGCTTTAATAAAGCCCAGCAAGATGCCTTTTTGCCACACGTTGAGTCTGGA
The DNA here is from genome assembly GCA_027492465.1 of Candidatus Saccharimonadota bacterium. Taxonomy (GTDB): domain Bacteria; phylum Patescibacteriota; class Saccharimonadia; order Saccharimonadales; family Saccharimonadaceae; genus Saccharimonas. Next base: position 30,048 of record JAPUET010000024.1, read on the forward strand.
CTCATTACCCTCATCGGCGCGACAACAGAAAACCCAAGCTTTGAAGTTATAAACCCACTCCTTAGCCGAACGCGAGTGTTGGTATTGCAACCGTTAAGCAAGCCAGAGATCATCGATATTTTAAAGCGAGCACTCAAGGAACTAAAACAAAGTAAGAACGTCACCCCAAAAGCACTTGATTATTTAGCTGAATTATCGGGCGGCGACGCGCGCGTAGCGCTCGGCAATCTAGAGCTTGCACTGAGTTTTGACGAAAAAGTCACCCCTGAAGTAGTAAAAGCTGCGGCCCAAAAGAAAGTCCCTGGGTACGACAAAAAGGGTGATATGCATTACGACGTGATTAGTGCGTTTATAAAAAGCATGCGCGGTAGCGACGTACAAGCGACGCTATACTACCTTAGCCGTATGATTGATGCTGGTGAGGATCCAAAATTCATTGCTCGGCGCATGGTGATTTTTGCCAGCGAAGATATTGGCCTAGCGGGTAATGGCGCGCTTGCCCTTGCCATCGCCACCTTTCAAGCGGTCGAACGTGTGGGCCTTCCAGAAGCAAACTATAATTTATACCACTGCGCAGTTGCCCTTGCCCGCAGTGAAAAGTCACGTGAGATACCCGACCTCATGTACGCGGCAAAAGACCTTGCCAAAAAATATCCGGATTCGCCCGTGCCGCTACATATCCGCAATGCCCCTACTAAATTAATGCAAGATCTAGGCTACAGCAAAGACTATAAGTGGGAAGCTGATTTTAAGCACGCCAAAGGTTTTTTACCGAAGGAACTTAACCTATGAGTCCATGGCAACTCATCGGGATTGCTTCGCTCTCGCTTATAGTATTATTTGGCGTGGCAATATTGCTCCGTAATCCTGCCAAAAGCATCGATACTATCAGCCTCCATATTGCCGCAAAACCCCATTATTTTATTACCGCGGCGCTATTGCTCACAATTGCTGGTGGCGCATTTTATGGCTTTTTACTTTTTTGGCTACTCCCCACTTATGAACTACCCCAAATTACTTACTTTATTATTATCGGCGCTTTCTTTGCTCAGCTACTTGTTGCCTGGTTTCCTGCTGGTTTACCCACCAAGCGTTCTCTCGCTAGCTCACTGCACACACTCGGCGGTGTTTTAGTCGGCACCGCCATGATTGCCTGCATATGGATTGTTGTACTTTGTGGGCGTAGTATCCCGCCCATTAGCTACATTATTGCGATAACTACAGCCGTCATCGGATCAATCAGTTACATAGGAGTTATTGCGGGATTAAGTAAATACAAAAAGCTGATGCTGATGAGTGAAGTTACCATGATAGCATTTTTTGATATTGCACTTTTAGCATTAGCACTGCAGGTATGAACCTCTCTTATTAGCTTATAATTTGCCTAATTGACAAATATTTGTTATGATTAGAATATATGCGTATAGCTATGATGGTGCGCGGGTTTATCGCCACTCCACCACAAAATGATATCGCTTACTCCCCGGCAGGCGTGGCCAAAGCCATCGCCGAGGGGCTTGCTGGCAAAGGTCACCAAGTTACTTTTTTTGGCCCGGAGGGTACGGCTTTAAACAATGGCGTAGTGGTTGAAACATGCAATGTACGGCCTATGGCTACCACATCTGCCGACTTGGAGAAGCAAGTTGCGACTGGTGATCTATTCAGCGACTATCGTTTTGGGCTATCGGACGCAGTTATGGCCCGCGCCATGCTGGAACGCGCGAAAAATGGTGAATTTGACTGCGTAGTATTTAATCATTTTGAAGCTGTACTGCCACTCGCGCCTCTTTTTCCTACCGTACCAATCGTGTACATACTTCATGACAATATGGATGAAGCACGACGAGAAGTAATTGAAGCTCACGCATCCTCGAATCAGTTTTTCATTTCTATTTCTAGTAGTCAGCGCCGTAATATTCCCGATCTGAATTATGCCGCTACGGTATATAACGGTGTCGATACAACCCACTTTGCTTTTAGCGAAGAACACGAGGATTACCTATTTATGGCGGGCCGTATTGTACCAGAAAAGGGCGTCAAGGAAGCGGTGCAGATTGCCCAGCAAACAAAGCGACGCCTGCTAATTGCAGGAAACCTATCGCCACAAAACTATTGGTATTTTGATGAACATATCAAACCATTTCTTGATGATAAAATTCTTTTCCTTGGCATGCTCGACCGTGACCAGCTAGTGAAATATTACCAAAAAGCTGCGGCCGTACTCGCCCCAATTCAATGGGACGAACCATTTGGCCTATCTATGGCTGAGGCTAACTCATGCGGTACGCCAGTTGTGGCATTCAGGCGTGGTGCGGTGCCTGAAGTAGTCGCTGACGGTAAGTCTGGGTATGTTGTCGACAATTCGGCAGAAATGATAATGGCAATAGAAAAACTTCATAAACTAAGCTTCAAAGACTGTGCCGCTCATGCCCGGAAGCATTTTTCTGAAGAAATTATGGTAAATAATTATGAGCGCGTACTCGAAGATATCGTCACGAATTGGCGCAGGCCCGGTGGCAAGCCAACGAAGCGACGTTTACGCCTTGCAAGTAAGTTTACCCGCGGCGTAAGTGGTCTTTCAAAACTTATTACCGGCAATATTCAGGACTAGCTTTCACTGATGAGCGGATGCTCACGACACTCTATAATCGCACCCTCAAAGGGACGAAGCGTAATTTGACCTTCGTGATTAATTTCAGGGTAGTCAACCGGATGCGTACAGCACAGTACGCGGCCCTTATGGGGCAGTTTAATCACTTGCTCTGTATTGCTAAAATTAAGCGCCACGAATACATGCTCGTCATTAAGCCAGCGAGAATACAAAAACACATCGGCCTCGAGCTCACCGAATGCCTCATACGTTCCATTACGCAAAATTTCGTGCCGTGCTCGCAATTTAAGAAGCCGACGATAAAGAGATAAAAACGAATCTGGCTCGTGCAGCTGCGTCTCAACGTTCTGTCTTACGACATGCTCGCCAACAGGTAGCCACGGCTTTACGTCGCTAAAGCCTGCATAGCGGCCTTTATGCCACTGCATAGGCGTACGCTCCGGGTCGCGGCTCACACTCGGATCGCCAGAACTATCCGCGCTCAGATCTCTCATATCTTCTGGCTTCACTGGAGTATTTGGCATACCTAGCTCATCGCCATAATATACGGTCGGCAAACCAGGCAATGTCAGCTGCAGTAACGCAACCAAACGCGCCTGCTCTTCCCCGCCCATACGCGTCACGATACGGTGTTGATCATGATTACTAAAGCAATACACCGGTCGATGGACTCCTGGGTCGAGCATACCTTGAAATTCGGTGACAAAACTCCGAAATGCATCCGCATAGAATTCTGTCCATAGCCCTTGGAAATTAAACGGCATACCAATGCTCGGGTTAATATTGTAAAAGCCTAAATATTGCTCTTTTGTTGAATAATTACCGTCCGGGTAATCTTCAAATATGATGATTCGCTCATCATATTCTGCCATAACATCAGTAATTTCACGAAGGTATGGAAAGAGCTTTTTGCCAAACCGGCTATATTTATGAATCAGAGAATCAAACTTATTTAGCGTGCCATTACCACGCCATAGTGGATTCTTTGGATCGTCGCGCAACTCGGGATCTTTGCTAATCCAGCGCACCGCATCGGCCCGAATGCCATCAACACCCAAATCCATCCAAAACCGTACCGCCTGCTTCATTTCATCGCGCACCATAGGGTTGTCCCAGTTAAGGTCTGGCTGCTCTTTTAAGAACGTGTGTAGATAATATTGTCCTCGTCCTTCATCCCACTCCCACGCAGAGCCGCCAAAAATGCTTTGCCAGTTATTTGGTTCGCTGCCATCTGGTTTTGCGTCGCGCCATAAATAGTAATCCTTCTTATTGTTTGTCCGTGATGAGCGTGACTCAATAAACCACGGATGCTCGATACTCGTATGATTTGGAACAAAATCAACCATGACTTTCAATTCAAGTTGATGTGCTTTTTCTAGTAATTCTTTAAAATCTTCGAGTGTACCAAATAGCGGGTCAATATCACAGTAATCACTTACGTCGTAGCCCATATCGGCCATTGGTGAGGGGAAAATCGGGCTAAACCAAATTGCATCAATACCCAACGAATCTTTGTTGCCGCGCAAATAATCGAGTTTTTCTATCACTCCCCGCAGATCGCCCACACCATCGCCATTGCTATCCATGAAACTGCGTGGATAAATTTGATAAATTGCATTTACATCACGCCAACGTTTACTCATCGCTGGCCTTTTTTTCATCGTAGAGTGCTGCGTAGACACCATTAGTCCAGCCGAACCCATCCTGCAAAGGATACTCCCCGCCGCCACCGATGCCATTGGCAACGACATCATATTTTTCAACCATTTTACGTTTTTCTTTGAAGACTCTCTCGTTAAGCGCAAGCCAACGATCGCGAATTTCGTTTGCTAGCCCATGGTAACCGTACTCTCGTAGACCCATAATTGCCACCCACTGCAGCGGTGCCCAGCCGTTTGGCGCATCCCATTGCTGACCGTTGTATTCCAGTGTCGTAAGCAGACCGCCGGGTTTCAAAAAATCTTGCTCGATACATTTTGCAACTGCTGCCGCTTGTTCGCTAGTGGCAATTTTTGCGAATAAAGGAAATACGCCAGCTAACGTTATGCGGCCGGTTGTGCGACCTTCACGAAAATTATAGTCTTCAAAAAATTGAGATTGTTCATTCCAGCAAAATCGGCGTATTGCATCCGCCCGCCGCTTTGCTGCTGCAAGATATCGCTGCGCAAGGAGTGGCTGGCGTAATAAACTGTACGACTCGGCGATGGTTGTTTCAAGCTGATACAGCAGGCAATTTAAATCAACCGCAACAATATCGGTGGTGTGAATGCTTTGAATATCTTGCGCGTCGCGGAACCAGCGGCTACTAAAATCCCAACCGCTCTCCGCCCCAGCACGCAAATCCAAAAAAATTTTGCTCTTATCGTGACTTTTTGCCAGATCCGCCGTTTCTATATCTTCTCGCTGCGATTCTGGTCGCGGCGTAGTTTTATTATCGAAATAACGATTTAGTAGTGTGCCGTTTGGCATTTGTACTACTCGAGCATATGCCCGATGATCGGCGCGATCAGTCACTTGACGTCGGCCTTTCATCCAGAAACGATATTCTAGTAGCATGCTTGGTAAATATTCTGCGTACGTACGCGTACGGCCCTGATGACGAGCGAGCAATCTTACCATATGTATAAAGAATGGGGGCTGCGAGCGGCTTAGGTAATAGGTACGATTAGCTGTTGGTATCAAACCAAATTTACGTAATAAATAGGCGTAATTCCGTACCATGCCGCGAATTTCCTTCCATCGACCATCCGCCGCCATACCGAGCATAATGAAATATACATCCCAATAAAATTGAGCAGAAAACCTACCGCCAGGCACAATATATTCATACGGCAACGCCATCAGTGATCCTCTATCTAGGCGATTACGACGTGTTAAAACAGGCCATAAATTTGTCACATGCTCTCGTACGGAACTATTTTCGGGCGGCGTATAGTGAGGCACATTATCTGGCACAAACTCATAGAAGTGTTCATTAACAAATCGCTCTAAATTAAATTGAGGATCTTGCTTTGCAAGCAAATACTTTTTCGCAAGCACGCGCGCTCGATTGCGTGGTATCATGTCGATAAATGTCATACCGTCGGGAAATATTTGCTGCCTTTGCACAATCGTGAATAGCTCACCCAGCGCCTCATCGGGACTTTTAGCAGCGCGCTTTAGCGGACTAGTAGCATGAACAACGGCAGTTTTTATTTTATCGCTGCTTTTTTCAACAATTTTTGGTTTGCGTAAAATACGCTTTAACATAAGCTAAATTGTAGCATAGTTTTCTCTGTTAGACTACGGTAGTCCCATTCTTATAATTCCAACTCCTAACTATACGAGTCATCGAAATTACTAATCATTGCCCAGTAGCCAGGCTCAACGAGGTAATGCTTGCGTATCTCTCACATAACCCTATAATAATTCCATGTCCGATCTACCGAAGTTATTGCCATTTGAGCGTTCGTGGGGAAACCCTCAGCTGACGCATCCTGACCTTGAATCCCTTATCTCCCAAGGCAAACTACCACCAGATATTTTATTCCGACTTCTTACTGTAGGCGAATATCAGCCGGATCCTATAAGTCCTGATGGTCGGAAATTCCCTCTCTCTGTCGCACTATTCCGAGACGCTATTAATAATGCCGACGATCCAGACAACGCCCGTCCCGAAACTCAAAGAATTATTTGGGGAGAGCTCCCCGATGTGGTGGTGGACTTAAATAGAAATAGGATCGATTTTGGTATGGAGCTTTTCCCTGAGCTCTATTGGGGCAAGAAACAGTTGGCTAATGTTATTCAGACACGTCGTTTGTCGGAGGGTAAGACAATCACCGAAGACTTCACACGTTTTTGGTACAACAGCGCAGAGGAACGTGAGCGACGTTATTGCAGCGGACTAGCTCAACCCGTATGGCGCCAGTTAGTTGCGCGATTACATCCAGATATCCTGACGCACCCAGAATGGTTTTACCACTCGTCAACGATCTCCTTTACCACAGTCTATAATTTAACTCTCCAAACCCGGCGACGCAGAGCAATTACGCATTCTCTTATATCGGATGTTGCTCTTAGATCTTTATATGAAGAAATTGAAACAACCGGAATGAAAGGGATTGGGCCTGTAGGTCAGCGAGACTTAGGGGCAATGCTTGCGACAGAACATCCGGATATCATGTTGCGCCTAGCAGAACAAGAAGGCGCACGAGACATCATTTAAACGATATCTTTTTGGTGGCGTTTGCGCTCATTGGCATCGAGATATTTTTTGCGCAGACGAAGCGATTTTGGGGTTACCTCAAGTAGTTCATCATCCTCAATAAAATCAATGCATTGTTCGAGCGAAAGATCGGTAAATGGTGTCAGCTGAACGACACCATCACTGCTGCTTGAGCGCATATTCGTAAGGTGTTTTGCCTTACAAACATTGATTTCCATGTCTTCCCCGCGGCGGTTTAGGCCAATAATCATGCCAGCGTATACAGTAGTACCGGCGCCAACATACAGTTCGCCACGAGCCTCGGCTGTTTGCAATGCATAAGGTGTAGTGGTACCAGCTTCAAATGCGATAAGTACGCCATTACGGGTTTGGTTCAGTTTTTGTCCTACTGGCTGGTAGCCGTGTGGCAGACTGTTCATAATAACGGTACCTTTTGTCGCGGTAAGCAATGTATTACGAAGGCCGATCAATGCGCGCGTTGGCAAAAGGTAGTCGAGGCGCGTCGTACCGCTTCCGGTTGACTCTTGACCGCGCATTTCTGCTCGACGCGTTCCAAGTTCTTGACTCACAGCACCTACAAACTCTGGACCAACTTCAATATAGAGTTCTTCTACCGGCTCTTTGGTTACGCCATCTTCAGTAATAGTAACAACCTGAGGACGACCAACTTCAAATTCATAGCCTTCACGGCGCATCGCCTCAATCAATACACTTAAATGCAGCTCGCCACGGCCAGAGACGGTAAAGCCAATGCCGTTATCTTCAACTCGCAAGCTCACATTCGTTTCAAGTTCCTTTTTTAAGCGGTCACCAATTTGGCGGCTCGTGTTAAACTCACCCTCTTTACCCTTCATCGGGCTGGTGTTTGGGCCTAGGTACATACTCAGCGTTGGGGCTTCAATCTCGATGGTAGGTAGCGCTTCGGGAGCATCTTTATCGGCAATGGTATCGCCAATATGCGCATCGCTCACGCCAACTAGCGCCACGATATCGCCAGCCTGGCCGACTTCGATCTCTTCACGCGATAAGCCACGGTAGCCAAAAACTTTTTCAATCTTACCGCTTACAGTACTGCCATCACGTTTAATGAGCGCCACGGGCCCACGCTTAGCTTGGCCTCGTGCAATACGGCCAATCGCGTACTTGCCCAAAAACGAATCGTACTGCAATGCCGTCACAAGTAGCTGCAAACCGCCACTACCTGATACTGTTGGTGCGGGAATATCGTTAACAATCGCATCAAAGATTGGCGTTAAATCGGCATGCGCTGTTGTGTTATCGGGCACATGTGTCCAGGCTTTTCCTTCGCGGCCAATAGCGTAATACACCGGGTAGTGAAGCTGCGAATCATCGGTAGCGAGCTCTAGGAACAAGTCGCCTAGTTCGTCTTCTACTTCCGCAATGCGCCGAGCTGGCTTATCGATTTTATTGATAATAACGACCGGTTTTAGCCCAACTTCAAGCGCCTTGCCAAGCACAAACTTCGTCTGTGGCATTGGGCCCTCCTGAGCATCAACAATGAGCAGCACACCGTCAGCCATATTAAGCGTACGCTCTACCTCGCCGCTAAAGTCGGCATGTCCTGGAGTGTCAATGATATTAATTTTGTAATCACCATGATAAATACTGGTTTGCTTGGCGGTAATGGTGATCCCACGCTCGTGCTCTTGGTCGCCGCTATCCATAATTAGGTGCTGATCCATTTCGGCCTGGTTATCACGAAATGTTTTTGATTGTTTCAATAGCCCGTCAACAAGCGTTGTTTTACCGTGGTCAACGTGCGCAATGATAGCAATATTGCGAATTGTAGAATTATCCTTCATAAAAATAAGCTCCGCGGATTATGGCCGGAGCACCTCTATCTTTTCAGTATAGCACACTATTGCGCTCATGTCAATGGACTAGGGGTAGCCGAATCTAAGGTACTGCTTATTACAAGTATATGTTCTAGTTAAAAAATAAAAAATATATTGGTGGAGCATAGGAGATTCGAACTCCTCACCTCTTCCATGCCATGGAAGCGCTCTACCAAATGAGCTAATGCCCCGAATTTATCCATAATAGCAGAACACTTCTCAATTGAGAAGTGTTCTATCTGCTGTTACGCGCCCACCCGGGGCACTGGTGTGTGTTTATTTTTGCCGCACTGGAGAGTACCCCAATGCGTACCAGCATAAGCGTATTATGCGCCGATTTCGTTCAATTTGCAAGTTCCTCTGGTAATTTAGTGATTTATATGGTTAACTGAGAACGTTCAGAACAAGTGCCCCCGAGAAATGAAAAAGAGTTCACCTATTCTTTCCTCAGAAATTCGTGGCCCATGGTCGATCTGACGAATATCAGTAACGAAAAGGAAGAATAGAATACCTTATGGCAAATCTATTTATTGGTAGCCTAGCTTACGCTACTACCGACGAAAGCCTGGAAGCATTTTTTGCTACCGTTGGCCCAGTAAAGAGCGCACGTGTTATCACCGATCGTGATACTAACCGTTCTAAGGGCTTTGGGTTTGTTGAGTTTGAAGACGAAGCAAACAACCAAAAGGCTATCGACGAACTTAACGGTAAAGAGCTTGATGGCCGCGCCATCAACGTTACCGTTGCTCGCCCACGCGAAGACAAACCACGTGATGGTGGTCGCGGTGGCAATGATGGCGGTAGCTTCCGTCAGCGCAGCTGGTAATCGCTACCGACTCGCTCATAAATAATCCCCTCATCAGAGGGGGTTATTTTATTATCACGACACCGTTCAGACTACTCACTAGCCTCAAGACGTAGCTTACTTAACTCAAAGGCTGCACTAGCCATGTAGTATTCCTGCCTTAGCCCTTGCATACCATCATACCGCTTTCCATCTTCTTGGCTGCGAATGCGCGCGAGGGCGCGTACCAATTGCTTTTCAAATACCCAATAGTCGGGCTTCTCACCAGCATTTTCTCCTATCCCAAGCATTGCGTACTCACGAACTCTCTCCTCACTCAGCTGAGGGTCTAGTCTATGCAGTACGGGCAGGTCCTCAAGCGCGGCAGCATCATATATCCTGCCATTACGGGTCAAGATAGTGCATGATGGTACGATATACCCACTGAGTTTATCTCTGACTGCTTTATGAAGCGCTGTAATTCGCGGATCGTCAAATTCGATGTCAAACCTTGCCATGGTATCTATAAGGTCGAGTAAGCCTTTACCCACTCTATAGTTCCTACCTGGCCAAAGCATGGCCTCAGCGGCTTCGCTACTTGCAGCACCGGCGTAAAATGCTTCTATTTCGTCAGGGTTCGTTTTGACATGTGGATGCAGCGGGAGTGAGGCAATGCCCCACGTATCCTCACTCTTAAACAACATACCGACACCAAGGCGCGAAACGTGCTCTGCAGGCATTAATTGCGGTCCTAATTCTAGTACGCCGCTCAGATAAGGCACTACAAATTGCCTATCACCGATATCTCCCCACTGTCGAGGATATTGCCAATAGGGCGTCAGTACATTCGTTCCTGGCTGCAGTTCGTCTAGTGTTTCTAACGTAGGGTCTATGCGCTCTGGCTTGGTATCTATCGCCAGCATAAAAGCCGCCGCACGCGCAGCTACAGTTTCGGGTGACTCATGCTCAGCCAAAGTATCCCACCATTCCTTGGGAATGCTCCAATCGGACCTTGATGTTGCGGCAGTCTTTAGAACTTGAAGCAGCCGAGAATCGGGGTATCTTTCAGTATACTTTTGAACGGTCTCCCACGAATTGGCCATGTCGTCATCTCCGTCATCTGTTAGTGTAGTGTGCTTAGTATATCACTCTATAACTGACTCTCAAACATAGTGTAGAATTCGCCCCTCTTCGCAATTAACTCTTTAGCCGTGCCTTGTTCTACAAGCCTACCTTCTTTTAACATAAATACTACGTCCGCTTTTTCAATTGTCGTTAAACGATGGCTAATGGTGATGATCGTTTTACTTTTCTCTCCCAGCAGATGTTTAAAGATGCGCGATTCAGCCAACGCGTCAATTGCACTTGTTGGTTCATCAAGAATAATCACCGGGCTATCGCGGTAAAAATTGCGAGCAAGCGCCAGGCGTTGCCATTGGCCGCCAGATAAATCCGTGCCCGCTTCGCCGTCATCGCTTTCCATCCACGGACTCACATACGAATCCGCACCTTTCGGTAATTTCTTCAAAAAATTGGCAGCTTCAGCCCGATGTAATGCGTTCTCAAATCGCTTTTGGTCAAACTTTGTAGACGTGTCACCAAAATACACATTGTCTTTCGCAGTTGCAAAGCTATACGAAATAAAATCTTGCTGCAATACGCCCAAATAACGATGCCACGAGCTTATCTCGGTATCTGCAAGGGGTGTACCATCAAGCAAAATACTGCCACTCGTTGGTTCGTATAAACCAGTGAGCAACTTAATAAGCGTAGACTTGCCGGCACCATTCTCGCCAACAATTGCTACATGCTGCCCCCGTCGAATCGCAAAAGAAACTTTGTCAAGAACGAGCCGCTTACTTGCCGGATAATGAAACGAGACATTATTGACCTCTATTACATCCGGCACATGCGCAAGTGCCCGCTTACCCTGAGATTGTGCGGGGAGGGCCATAAACTCATTGTATTCAAACAGGTTCGCAATATCTTCATCAATAGCACTAATTGTATTAACAAGCCCCGATACCCCCGTCATTGTACGTGAAACAATTTGCTGCACATATAAAAACTGTCCAATCGGCTGTAAATGGTGAATAACCTGAATTGCTGTCCAAAATAGCGCAGTTACTTCGGCTGCAGCCTCCAGAACATCGGCGCCAAGTTTTTTGCCAATATATTTACGTTCAAATTCGATACGCGTCTTCTCGTCTTTGTCGCGGAGCCGAATACGCATATCGAGCAAATAACGCACAATGCCGTATAGCCGGAGCTCCGCCATAAAGCGAGGCTGCAAAATCTGCCATTCTATCATTCCCTGGGCACGGCGAGTTTCGACATTCGATTTCCAATGTTTCGTGCTCGCACGTGAGAGCTTAAATTGAATAATAATTCCTGGGATCACCGCCGCTAACACAATTAACCCCAGCCACCAACTCACTAATATAAGCGCAACAAGTCCGGCCATCATTGAAATAAACTGCGTTAAGATATTGGCGAGACGATCAAACACGTATGGAAAAAATCGTGCAAACTGTTGCGCCTTGTCGTACATATCAGCAGTTTTTTTATCGTCGTATCGCCAAAAGTCAATCTCATGAAAATGCTCATACATACGATCGGTCATGGCCGCCTCTACCCTATACCGCATAAGTTGTGTCACATAATTTTCCAGACTTTGCCAAGCTGTCATAAGCACTCCAAGCAGTGCGGTAATGCCCACATACAACAATACTTGTTCGCCAGCCCGCTCATTGCCGGCGTATGCCTCAGCAAGCGCTGTAGTGGTGAGTGCGGCAAAATAGGTCGTGATAATCGGTAGTACCGCCGTGATAATAGATCCCGCCACCTGTACGACGATTGCGAGCGGGGCTGCCTTATACGTTGTTTGTGCAACACGCAGCATCGCCACTGCATATTCACGCGTGGTCAGTTTGCGCTCTTGTTTCGTAGGCTTCTTGCGCGGCATAGATATTACCGTACAAACGGAGAATTAAGCCAATGTTGATTCAGGTGAAACCAGCTATTTATAAGTCCGTAACCATTAAGTACCCACACGGTAACGATAACCGTTACCGCAGTGAGCACCCAAAACACTGCTTTAATATACAAGGGCTGCCCCTTCAGCCAGTCGCTCCAGGCATCATATTTTGCGCGTAATATATCATTAAATCGCTTTGCCCAATCGAATTCGGTTGCCAATATTGAAAGACCAATAAAAACCACAACCCAGCCAGGGCCAGGATACGGAATCATTACCACTCCAAGTAGCAATACCGCCCACCCAACAAACCCAATAAGCGCACGACGCGTTTTAGCCGGTAGTTTGTTCAGTAAATCTTTCACACTATCCTCATGCCTATACGATATTCTTACTTATCAATTACTTTAGCGGCCACTTTTTTAGCATTCTCAAGCGTATAGGTAGCAGTATCGTCGCCAAACCCATACGTGATCAAAATCCACGCTCGTCCTTTTAAGATATTTAGCTGGCCGTTAGCCGGAATGTAAAATGCCTCATCGCCAATACCAGCAACTGGCTCAACTTTATTAGCCGCTCTGCTTGCTGCAAAATCGTGTTTATTTTCCTCAATACCCTCTTTTGTAATAGCCGACCGTACCGCAAGTCCAATAACGGCCATATTATCAATATTTTTATCTGAATAGCTGCACTTACTCGTTGCTCTTGTTTGCGTAACCGTTACATCATTTTTATTACTATCAATAATATTCGGGCCAAGAATCTCTTTTGCCTCACTGTTAGTAAGTAGTGTGCAGGCAACGACCGGATTATAATCAAGTTCAATTACTTTACTTTGATTATTATAAATATATAGAGCGCTCAACACACCGCATGCGAACAGAACGCCAAAAGAGATAAGGGCGATCTTTACCCTCCTTGGATTCGTAAGGACATAGTCTTTAGCTCGAGTAACGTAGCGTTTCATGATCACCGTTTAGTATAGCACTCTCTAAAAGGTCATGCACTACAAGCTCTGAAGAAACTCTTTTACAGCGCCGATTGGCTTAACGGTGATATACAGTTCATCATACTGCCGCTCATTAAGCTCGGAGCGAATCTTCCCGCCATAACCATCAGGGATAAATACAGTATCCCAGCCAAATCCATTTATCTGCTTTCCAGGGTGTGCTGCAATTTCTCCATAAATACTGTTTTGAAAAAACTTCAATGTAACGCCATCATAATACCCAAATGTCACCGTTGCGGTAGCGCGACGGTTCTCAAACCCATCGGCCATTCGACAAATCTTTTCGGCCCCATTCTCTTGCTCGATAAAAAATTTAATAAACGTGCCCGGCAAGCCTCCAAGAGCGTCAAGACCCATGCAAGTATCTTCAACAAGTACCGGCTTCTGCAATATATTATATGCTTGTCGTACTTTATGCTCTATAACCGCACGCGGGTCGGGCGACTGAATCTCATCAAGGCTCAGTTTGTGATACTCCAAGTCTAGGCCCAGCAATTTAGCTAAAAACGCTGCCTTATGTTCATTGCCGGTAATATATATTGGTAGGTTAGTCATTTACTTTCTCAAATCTCGGCACTACTTTGCCGTCAATAGTCACTTCTTCACTGAACATACCGTAAGGACGAGCAAATAATTCCCAGGCAGACTCATACTCCGGACAATATATTACTAACTGCTCGTTTGTTTCGGTGTGTAGTGCCACGCCCAATACTTCATACGTCTTGCCTGATTTCGTATGTCTGTAAATGCCCTTTTCTATTACTTTCGGTTCTGGATCGTTCATTTATTTCTCCTTTGCTATTGAAAATGCATGACGAAGCAAGACTCTGCCCTTACGAGTAGTAAGCGGCATGTGTGGTATGCCAGAAATAATTACTGTTTGCACACTCTTAGTAAGTCCGCGTGTTATTTCGTCAGGAGGAAATAGCTTGTCTTGCTCGCCCATCACTATAGATATTTGACGGCACCTTTGCTTTGCGACTTCTAGCTCTGGTCTTGCATCGTATGTTAGTCCATTGGAAAACTGCTGCTTTGTTTTTAACGCATGTAGTGGGGTGTACTTTGCTAGCGTCGCATGATTATACAGCAAGAATGGATCTGACAAAAATGACATAATCTGGTACTTGCTATTTTGCACTACACGCCGCTTAAATTCCGCAAATACATCAGGCGCGCTCGCGTAACTATAGGCGTTTAGCCCCAACGGCTGCAACAATAGTACGGCGCTACGCGAAAAATCTAACTGGTCGCGCGCAAGACATATCAATACGCCAGGCGCAGCTTGCGACTCTGCCATAATACATGCGGGTGCGCCAAATTTTGCATATAAACGAGCAATCGTCTCATGCGTGTATTCGTACGAAAAACTTTGTATTTCGCTGCCGTCTGTAGCCGTCTTCCAGTATGGAGCACCGGGTACCACAGCTACGCCGCTTGGGCAACGCTTGGCCACTAGCCCAGACAGCTGGGGAGTTTGAGCTACACCTAAAAACAGCCATACGGTAATAGCTTGGCTATCTGGGCTTATGCTAATTGATTTTAGGACGTTGCTCATTGGTGCAAATTACGCCTTACAGCAGTTCTAAAAACTCTTTTTCGTTAATGATTTTTGTACCATATTGTTCGGCTTTCTTTAGCTTGCTTACGCCCACCTTACCACCAGCAACCAGATAATCGGTGTCTTTAGCAACAGCGGATTGAAACGTGCCTCCAAGCGCGCGGATTTTATCGGCCGCCTGGTCGCGACTCATACTCTCTAAAGATCCGGTAACCACAAAACTCTTTCGAGCAAGCCGGCCTGTTTTCTTTTCGTAGTGCGGAACCACACCAAGCTTAGCAAACTTTTCAAGTAACGCCATATTATCTTCATCAGCAAACCAAGCAGCAACACTTTCGGCAACAACTTCACCTACACCATCGACCGCTTTGAGATCATCGATCGTGGCATGGGCCAATTGATCAATGCTTTCAAACGCATTCACTAAATCGATTGCGGTCTGTGTGCCCACATGGCGAATACCAAGCCCGAATACAAACCGCTCAAGCGGCGGCCGCTTTTTACTAGCTATTGCGGTAAATAGTTTGTTGGCCGAGATGTCTGCGAATCGGTCAAGCGCCAATAATTGCTCTTTAGTGAGACGGTATACGTCGGCCAGGTCCTTCACCAACCCAGCATCGATAAGTGCTACTACATTCTTCTCGCCTAATGTATCAATGTCTAACGCACCCTTCGATGCGAAATGCTGCAACGAGCGCTTTAAAATAATGTCACCAGTCAAGCCTTTAACGCGGTACACGACTTCGCCCTCTGGACGAACAAACTCAAGCTCAGGATATTGACGCGCCAATTCTTCGAGGTAGTTAATCGGCTTTGTTTCTTTTGGTCGTAGCTCTCTGAGCACACTTTGCACCTGTGGAATAATGTCGCCTGCCTTAAAAATAATTACCGTGTCGCCGCGGCGAACATCAAGCCTTGCTATTTCATCGGCATTATGAAGGCTCGCATGCTGCACCGTTGTACCGGCAACTTGCACCGGATCAAATACGGCAACGGGAGTCGCCGCACCGGTACGGCCAATAGAAATAACGATATCTTTTACAATCGTGGTTGCTTCTTCCGCCGCAAACTTAAAAGCGACAGCCGCGCGTGGTGTCTTGCCGACCGTACCTAGCTGCGCAAACTGTGCGCGGTCGTTCAGTTTGATTACCGCGCCGTCGGTATTAAATGGTAAATCTTCACGAATCTCGCCAAGGCGCTTCACGTACTCCATAATTTCACCAAGTCCTTTTACAACACGCGTTTGGCGGCTGGTGGTAATGCCAAGTTCGCTTAGCACACTGTAACCAAACGCGATCGTTGGCGTATCTTCAAGAGTATCGCGAATAATGTCATAGCCTACAAAATGCAGCGGCCGTTCTGCCACAAGTTGCGGATTTAGCTGGCGGATTGTCCCTGCAGCCAAATTACGTGGGTTTTTGAAAAGTGATAGACCCTGCTTTTCACGAAGCTCATTGAGCTTCGCAAACTCAGCTTTATACATAACAATTTCACCGCGAATTTCAGTGCGACCACGTAAAAAATGAGTAAACTTTTGGTTAGGACGCAATGTAAGCGGCACATTCTCAATGGTGCGCACATTCATTGTAACGTCTTCGCCCACCTTGCTATCACCGCGCGTTACCGCCTGCATAAGTATGCCATTTTCGTAAATAAGCGAGCACGCAAGACCATCCATTTTTATATCGCAGAGATATTCATCATTCACTGCCGGTAAGGTGCGACGCATTCGGTCAATCCAGGCAACAATTTCTTGCTCATTAAAGACATCCGCCAAACTGATCATAGGCGTGCGATGAGTTACCTTTACAAATTTATCGAGCGCCTTGCCCGCAACACGCTGCGTAGGGCTGTCTGCAGTAATAAGGTCTGGATACGTGAGCTCGAGCTCGCTTAACTCATGCTTTAAGCTGTCAGCCGCCGCTTCACTCATTATTGATTCGTCAAGCACGTGATAATGGTACCTGTAGTCATTAATCAACTCACGTAATTTAGCTACTCTTTCACGCGCTTTTGTGACATTAGGCTGGCTTGGCATCGTCGTCGACCACCTTTCTGTATAGTAGGTAAATATAAGCAGCAAACCAGACGGTAATACCCGACGTCATAAGTACCACTATATAAGGAACGATTGAAAAACCTGCAAGATTAGTCCATGTGTTCCTAATGACTGTATCGATGATTACCGAAAGGGCAAGTATGAGCGCCCAAAAGCCAACAGCCGCTACAATCCCCCACACTATCCGAAAGAAAATACGCAATCGACGCCCCACAACAAGGTCAGAAGATAGGCGTATTGCCCTAATAGGATACATGCCAGGAATTGTCACGATAATAAGAGCAATCAAGGTACTTGTTGCCCAATATAGCACGAGAAGCGCTACCGCAACGGCGAGTAGCCAAAACAGCATCGCTCCAAACCCCTCACTCACAAGCCCAGCTGTATTGAGCCCGGTATATATCAACATTACCGCACCAAGGGGTAACATCTGACCCAATAACACCAGCAGCACCCCGATAGTAGAAACAATCGGTGCTCCCGAATTATACAGCCCATCCCGCAACTTTGGCTTACGACCAGCTATCGTTTCCCGTAAAAGCCACACGGTACAAAGCCACACCAAAAGCAGGCTGAGCCCTACATATACCCCTTGATCTGCTGAAAGTTCGCTACCGCCGCCCGCAAATGTCGATAAGCTCACGAGGCCAGCTTGAGCTACGCTCCCTAATCCTCCATTTAGTAAATTCTTACCTGAATCATTAAATAATTCACTAATACTTGAGTAGGTTTCTTGGCTCGTCATTGCGCCCAGTAGTACCATTATCAAGGCGTAGACGGCAATCAATAGTGCAAAGAGACGCCACCGGCTAAGTAATATTTTACTAACATGCACCGAGAAGGCGTGATACCCAGGCATGGCCAGACTACGAGCATAGTCGCGACGCTTCGTAAGCATAAAGCTACGATGCGGCCTTCTTGCTAAAAAGTCTTTCCGACGATTATTAAGATGTGACAACGCAGAAATCAACTTAGCTTTTGGAGCTTTAGCTGACGTACGTGAACGAGTTGTCGCCTTCGTCTTTTTTATTGGTTTTTTTGCCTGCGCCACAAAGGCTCCCCTATATAAAAAATAAATCTTGGTGCGCAGAGCGGGAATCGAACCCGCACGACTTTTGGTCAAGGGATTTTAAGTCCCTCGCGTCTACCTATTCCGCCATCCGCGCATCTGTAATGTATTATACTAAAAACATGAAGCAAGTACTACTAATCCATGGCGGCACCAGTTTCTCGTCATACGAGAGCTATCTATCATACCTGAACGAAAAAACGCTTAATTACGATAAGCTCACTCACCCCCTACGCTGGAAAGAGCGCTTAACTGATGAATTGCCAAATTGCGATATACTCTACCCTACTATGCCTAATAGTTCCAACGCTGTTTACACTGAATGGGTTATTTATTTTGAAAAATTACTTGACCTACTGGAGGAGGATGCTCAAATCATCGGGCACAGCCTCGGCGCAATGTTCCTTGCAAAGTACTTGGGCGAAAACACCCTACCACACCCAATTAAACGATTGCTATTAGTTGCAGCCGGGTATGATGACGAAAGTAACGAAGATCTGGGCAGCTTTAAAGTCACGTCAGCAAAAAATATTGTGAATAACGCGTTAGAAGTTCATTTATTCCACAGCACCGACGACCCTGTAGTGCCATTTACCGAACTAGCAAAATTTCAGGCAGATTTACCAAATGCAATTTCACATATATTTAGCGACAGAGGACATTTTATAGACGAAACATTTCCAGAGATTGTGGAAGTTTTAAAACAAAAATAATCTCGGGTATATCGAGATTATTTTATGGAGGCACGTACGGGAGTCGCACCCGTCTACGCGGTTTTGCAGACCGCTGCGTAACTGCTCCGCCAACGCGCCAACTCTACCAGTATACCATGCTTGCAAACAGAGGTGAACTCTGTTATATTTTGTAGGTACCTTTATTTATTAGCACTGGTGGCGGCTGCGTGAAACGCAAATAATCGTAGACGCGCGCGTCAGCTAAAGGTCCGGGATGACATCAAACTACTACGTAACTTTAAAATTATATGCACTGGTGGCGGAATTGGTAGACGCGCTAGCTTGAGGGGCTAGTGATCATTGCGATCGTGGAGGTTCAAGTCCTCTTCAGTGCACCAAATTTAATGCCGGCCCTTGTGGCCGGTATTAAATTTGGAGCTTAATCGTGAAATCCTGGGGGTCGCAGGATGTGACCGCGGAACGCGGGGCAAGTCCTCTTCAGTTTAATAACCGTTCACTCGAGCTCAAGTAAAGGATACACATCAAAGACGGGTTGATCGTAAGGATGAGCTGACTTCATGGCCTCAACTACGGCCTTAGCATTTGATTTTTCACACTCAACCTCAATACGCTCTTCTTCAACCACCGTTCCAGCACCCGGCTGGCCGATATGAGGATTGGCATTCTTAGACGACACAAAGCGACCCTTACCAAGCATCGAATAGCTACAAAAGTTATACTCTCCGATTTTTCCGGCACCCGCCTTACCTATTGCTTCGCGGACTGCATTTGCATTTTCAGGTGGCACAAAAGTAACAATTTTTACTTTCATTTTGAAGGCTACACTATGGCGTTTTATATGCTGGACCAGTTGCAATTGTCCAATACTGTACTTCAGCATAGCGATCGGCATTTGAAACTAGTGGAGTACTTGGTTTCACTGTATTTGCTTCTTCGACCGATGCATAGTCAATGGCGGGCTGATACAGCGCAATCGCTGGCGCGTCCTCTATCCATTGACGTATAAATTGTTTATATTTTGCATTGCGAAGGTCTGGCTCAAGCCGTGAGCGCGCGCTCACTAAGCTCGTATCAGCCAAAGTGTTTGCATAGCCAGAAAAATTATAACGCGACGAAGAGTACCAATACGCATACACGTCCGGATCGGCGCCAATCGCAAGCTCATACAGCAAAACGTCGAAGTTTTTTCCTTGTAGAACATTTTGGTCAAACGAAGTTGACGCATTTGATGAAGTATCGACAAGATTAGTATGAACGTCCACCCCTACCTTAGCCCACTGAGATTTAATCACTGAAAGAACTATCTCATACTCTTTTTTACTGGTCGTCGTAATAGTAAGTTCTAATTTCTTGCCATCTTTTACACGATAACTGCCCTGCATCTTCCAGCCAGCCGAGTCGAGCATTGTAGCAGCCTGCTGAATATTTGCGTCTGGTACTTTCGGCGTATCATCACCCGTAACCTGACCTTCAAGAAGCGGCCCGGCGAGCGAACGGACCCCGTTACCTATATTTGCCTGAATTGCCGAGACATTGGTTGCAAGCTGTAAGGCACGACGAACAGACTTATCGCTAAGAATTGGGCTTTGCGTATTGAGTAGTAGGTACACGCCACTGTTGACATGGAGCGGCGTAATTTTCGCCCCGCGAACATTTACGCTCTTTGCCGCAGTCACGGAGATATCTGACGCACCCGTTAGTTCGCCGGCGTTAAATGCCTTTACCAGTGCCACCTCGTCGGGGTATGAATGCAGCTCAAAACGATTAATCTTTGGTTCGCCTGCATAATATCGAGCATTTGCCTGTAAATGCACGACTCGTTGTTTACTTGCGGGATCAATTTCTTGCAGACGACGAAATGTAAACGGGCCACTCCCAACTGGCGACGAACTGTAACTGCTTTCACGAACAGCCGCCGGAGCAGTATTTTTAAGTAGATGCTCGGGAACAATTGGAAAAACTAGGGCGTGCGGAAAAGCGGCATATACGGCAGGAAGTGTAAATTGTACGGTCTTCTGATCAATTGCGGCTACCGAAACATCAAGCCAGTTGACGCGTAGCGGCGAATGTACGGCAGGATTCTTAATTAGATTAATAGTAAACACCACATCTTGCGCAGTAATTGGCTGACCGTCGTGCCATAACGCCCCTTCTCTAATAGTTACGGTGTACACGCGCTGCGTAGCGTCAATCGCCATTGCGGTCGCAAGATCTTGTTTTAATGCACCCGTTGCATCGTAACTATAGAGCGATGAAAATAATAACCGAGCAACCGACGCTTCAGCATTGGTAGACACAAAAAGCGGGTTAATAGATTTTATTTCGCCCTGAGCGCCCTCAACATATACACCACCCGGCTTGGATGCATTAAGCGTATAGCCAGACTGGCTCCAAATAAGCTGCAGACCTATTCCTGCAATCACCACCCCCACGATCACAAGCCAAGTGGTAATCTCGCGCGCAGCCAAACGAGCATTCTCAATGCGACGGGTAATAAAACGGTGAGCATGTCGCTGCGTCGCCGTCTCTACTCTGCGCATACTACGAGCGAGCTGCTTGTGATCAAGCCGCACTCTTCGTAGGCGCTTCCACCCTTTTTGCTCTTCTTCCACTAGGGCATTTCCTTCTAAAGATTTGGCACTACAAGGCCAACAAGAATCGACAAAATAAAGATTACCGCTAGTATAATTGTCACTTCAAATAGGTTTTTATCCAGCCCACGCCTAGTAGTGTATAGCTCACTCGAGCCACCAAATCCCGCACCAAGACTTGCACCGCGTTGCTGTAATAGAATCGCAAGAATCATTAAGATTGCCGATGCCACCGTAACAACTTGTAGCCACTGTAAAATATTCACATTTTCTCCTCTCGCGTGCGCCTATACTCCAACTCGAGCGCACTACTTACTATATAGTTTACCAAACTTAAGACTAATCCGGTAAGAACCGAGTGCCAGAATGTCATCGACAGGCCTGGAGCGAGCTTGAGTGAAATATACACCATGAGTCCATTCACAATAATGGTAAAGAGGCCAAGCGTCACGAGTATAGCCGGCAGAGAAAGGATAATAACGATTGGTCGAAGAACAGCATTCATGACCGAAAATATCAGTCCTGCAAAAAGAAAAACAGCAATTCCTTCACTAAGCTGTTGGTCGCTATAGCCCGTACCAAAAATACGAACTGCAATCCATAAGCCAAACGAATTAAGGATCCATCGTACGACAAAAGTAAAAAATTGACGTTTCATTATTAGTAGCAGTATACCAAATTGCAGAGTAAAGCACTAGTGCTACAGGCTTGTCGGTAGCGATGCGCTTAGATTGCGATTGCCCTCTTCCGTGATGAGTATTGCGTCTTCTAACCGCATACCTATGCCTTCATCGATAATATAAATACCTGGTTCAACCATGATTACCATGCCCGGCTCAAAATACCGCGCTCCGCCTAGGCTGTCGTGAGGATCCACACCAAGACCATGACTAATAGCGTGTGGGAAAAAGTTACGGTATGCAGCCTGGTCATCTCTATCTTCTAACAAGCCTAGCTTCTCAAGCGCTGTCTTCATAATGTCATCACTTGCCTTTATGTAGTCCCCCACAGAGGTACCCGGTTTTAACAGCTCAATGATTTGCCGATGCGCTTCCTCTACGGCACTATGCACCTCTTTTTGACGCTTAGTTGGCCTGCGACAATAGGTTCGCGTTAAGTCAGCCGAGTAACCATCTACTCGTGCGCCTACATCAATCAAGATCATATCACGAGCATGTACTTTTGAAGTGTTGTCCGCGTAATGTAGCGTGCAAGCATTGCTACCTGCGGCAACTATAGGAGTATAGGCATAATGGGCATTTTGCCGGCGAATATGATATGAGAATTCAGCTTCGATCTCATATTCAGTGTTCAATGTATCCAATTTGTCTCTCACCTTTGAAAATGCTTGAGTGGTAACGGCAAACGCCCGCTCTAACCGTGCAATTTCTTCAGGTTGTTTGATAGCTCGTAACTCTGCGAGTAGCTTTGTGCAATCTTGCACTGCATCAAAAACCCTACTAAGCTGCCCCCAGAGTGTACGCTGTGCAGGATTAACGACAAATTCATAACCACTCGGCTCTTTGATAGTACTCACAACAGCATGCTTGCGGTGAAGTTGTCTCAGATATACTTCAAAATCCTTAGCACTAATAATCTCATCGGCACCGCTGATAGTTTTTACTGTTAAGTCGTCAGCTTCGCCGTTAAATATTATATCGACCTCGCTTCTCATTGGACGAACTAGAGTTGTGTGTCGGCGCGCACCATCAATAATTACTTTCCATCCTGACTCAGTAATACCTGTTAGCCACCAAAAAGACGACTCTTGCTGGAATGGCACTTCCATGTCGCCAGACAACTGGACCATGTCATATGCCGTTAGTATCAAGAGTTGGCCGTTAGCTTTTTTATACAGTCTTTCCCTATTTTGTTGGTGTAACATTATGTATATTGTATCATTCTGACGTAGCAAGATAAGCTCGGATTTTCGCGGCCAAGCCAGCACTCACTACCTCGCGAAGCTCGGCCTCGCTCGCATTTGCCACGCCACGTACACTACCGAATTTACGCAATAACTTTTTGCGCGTAGCTGGGCCAATACCCGGCACATCATCTAATTGACTTTTAGTCGCACCGCTCCGCTGCAAGGTAGTATGGTAGCTGACAGCAAAACGGTGTGACTCGTCGCGAATACGCTGGAACAATTTAGTTAATTCATCATACGGGCTAATACTATCGCCACCACGCAAATTGCGCGAGTGGCCGCCCGCGTTCAGTCGTCCCACATGCAAGTTTACGTGATAGTATCCGCTAGATTCTAGCACACTTACGCCTGGCACGGGTTCGGCCATCAGGCGTTGTAGATGTACCTCGTTTACATGCGAACGATTTTTCGCCACCATTAGCTCTTCATCACGTTTAGCGATACTGACTACCGGCACATTGATACCCGCCAAGTCCATCGCTTCAATCGCTGCGTTTAGCTGACCCTTGCCGCCGTCTATCAATATTAGGTCGGGCAACCCCCATGCTTTTACATTGCGCTCGGCAAACCGCCGGGTAATCGTTTCCGCCATATTTGCCGTATCGTCGTTGCGTTGGCGATTCATTTTAAACTTACGGTAGCTGGTGCGATCGCTTACGCCATTCGTGAACACTACCATACTGGCTACGACATTTTGGCCGCCGTGATGAGATATATCATAGCCTTCAATTCGCCCTGGCACGTGTTCCATACCTAATAATTCGCCTAGTTGCGCCAATGCCTTATCTTTAGAAATATCCATAAACTCTTTGTCGCCAAACATTATGCGCCGCTGCAACTCTTTTAAGTGGCTTAGCTTATTGCGTAAGCCGGCTGCCACCTCAAATTCTTGGTTTTTAGCGGCGCGGCGCATATCGCGCTCTAGCTCATTGGTAATTTTTACGCGACCACCCTCAATATAGCGAATGAGTTTTTTTAAGCTGGCTCTGTATTCCATACTTATTACGTCAAGCCCGGGTTCCAAACCAATTTGCATCTCCAGGCTAACGCGATCGCGGTGTGGTTCGCGTGTGTAGTAAGGAAACACTTTACGCAAATATTTCAGCGCCTTTTTCACGGCATAGCCGTTATAAAATGGCCCGATGTACTTTGCTCCATCGTCCGCCGGATTGCGCGTAAAACTGACGGTTGGCCACTCCGCCTTTATATCTATCCGCACAAAAGTCTGTGATTTATCATCACGCAGCAAAATGTTATAGCGCGGCTTGTAGCGCTTTACCATTTCGCTTTCTAAAAATAGTGCATCGATTTCGCTTTCGGTTTCCACCCAATCGGTATCGTGAATTTCGTTCACCAATGCCAGAGTTTTTACATCAAAATCTTTCTTACTTTGAAAATACTGACGCACCCGATTTTTCAGCACGGCCGCCTTACCAACGTATATAATCTCGCCGCTTTCAGCTTTATGAAAATAGACACCAGGGCTAGCAGGCAAGATTTTTAGCTTCGTTTCAAGCGCAGTATTCACACTACTCATTGTAGCGCACAACTACTCGATAATTTGGTGAACATGTTCATGGAGCGCAGGCACAACTGCCATATTAAACCAGGTATTTACCGCCCTCCATCGAAAGTTCAGCGGGCTGGGATGCACAAGCGGAAAATATGTTGGCAAGTACTCTTGGTAGGCATGCACCGTTTCGGTAAGATTGCGCTTGGCTAATTTACCGAGATAGTATTTTTGCGCATAGGCACCTACTAGAATAATCAGCTCAATATTTGGCATGTGCGCCAGTAGCTCGGGGTGCCATTTATCGGCAAAGCTCTTACGCGGCGGCAAATCGCCATGCACACCTTTACCGGGGTAGTAAAAATCCATTGGTACCAATGCAAAAATATCCGGGTTGTAAAATTGTTCGTCGGTCACGCCCAGCCACTCTCGCAGCAACATGCCACTCGCATCGTTCCATGGCTTAAGGGTAGTTTGCGCCTTACGCCCTGGCGCCTGGCCAACAATCATAATGCGTGCTTTAGCCGAGGCAGTATACACTGGCACATAGCCTTTAAGCTTCATATCAGCATTCATTGGGTCGTCAATAATCGACTGATAGGTTGCCGTAAAGTAATCGCTCATACCTTTATCATATCGCGGCTGCAATAAAAATACAGGCTGCGGTGCTACGGCAGCCTGTAAGTTGCTGTAAGATTACAACTATTTTAGTCTCTTTAAGTGACCGATTCCTAATAGCACTAATATGGACATGATAACTGCACCGGCGATTGCAGCCACGCTAGCAATCTTGGCAATTACACCAAATGTCCAAAAGGCATAGCCGCTGCCAAGTAGCATGCCGCGTAATGTTTCGCCCTGGAATAACGCCGCTTTTTGGCCAGCCAGTTTTTGGTTAGTTGGGTCTTTTTGAGCTTCGGCACTTACTTCCGAGTAAGTTTTGCCGTCAGCAATGTGCCTTAAATGCGCACCAATATAGTTGTTTGCGTATACCTTGGCCTGCTCACCAGTTGTCAGTTGCTGGCCAGCAAAACGTTCCATCTCGGCTCTATCGGTAGCGTCAAGTGACGCAAGCTCTTCGCTACCTTTTTCTGGGAAGTAAATCTTTTGCGCCGAAAGTTGTTCAGTTACCATGCCTGTCGCAAAACTATAGCCGTACCACAACATGGCACCCGCTACTAATAACACTAGCGCTGCGGCCGATCCCAGTAAGACGAATACCTTATCGATAGCTTTGCGTTCTGTATTTTTGGACATCGCCCACTCCTTTTATAACAATTATGCTTATGTCCTCATTGTACTATATTGCAAGCTCACGTAGTAAAATATAAACATGGTTAACAAGCTCCCCGCCGGTACCGTTCACACTACTCTGCCCCTGGCTTTTAAAAAGGTGTTGCTTGCCAATAAAAAAGCCCTGGCAACTTGGCAAAACATCACTCCACTTGCCCGTAACGAATGGCTATGCTGGATGCAGGAGGCCAAGCAGGCCGAAACTCGTGCACGCCGTATTGTTCGTGCTCCTATAGAGCTCGCTGAAGGCAAGCGCCGTCCCTGCTGCTGGATTGGCTGCATTCACCGCAAAGATAAAGCCATTAGCCCATCAGTACAGTGGGTACTCAGTAGAAAAACCAAGAGATCGTAGTGCCGTAGTCTACTTATGCTTGTCGGTTATTCTCACTAGTCCTATAATTTCACTACCATGGAACGAGCTTTACTACTTCAGCCCTCGCGAATAGAGAATGCCGGTGTGGGTTGCTTTGCCGCTGAGCCTATCCCTACCAACGAACCTGTGCTAGGTAGTAGCGAGCGACTGCGCAAGCTTGCCCAGGCAGCCATTCATCCAGCCTACTTAAAATTCTGCGTCTACTTAGGTTCAGATCTATTCTTAGCACCAGAAGATTTCTTGCGCATGAACATGCTGTGGTATGCCAACCACTCTAAACATCCTAACCTCACTTTTCACGGCAACAAGCTTTGGACAAATCAGCCAGTTGCTCTAGGCGACGAGTTAACATTATATTATCCGGATTTACTTACACATCCCATAAACAGAACCTGGATACGACCAGAGCATATTTAAGGCTACGTAATAAGAAGCTGCTTCAGGTTACCTATGTTCTGAATAGTGATCAGCTTTTTATCGACAGAAATATATCCGCCGCGGATGAATTCGCGCAAAGTCTTACTGACACTTTCTCGGCTGATGTGCAGGAAGTTTGCGATTGTATCATGCGTTAGCGGCACTTGGATTTGCACTGCTTTGCCCCGCTCTTCGCCGTAATACTTTGCCATGAGAAGTAGCCAGCGGATAGCCCTACGCGTAGCAGTTGGTTCGCCCTGATATATCACCATGTCGGTCGTAAATATGCGTAAAATGAGCGTGTTTTGCAAATATTCCTTCATAAACTGGATGTTGGCATCGACCTCGCGTAAAAACACGTCGCGGTGCATGCGGTAAATGACGGTCGGCTCGATAGTCGTATACGTTAGATCGCCGTCGCTTTCGTAAAACAGCTTGTTCTGCGAAAATATCGTGTTTGGGATAAAGTATCCGAGAATTTTGCTTTCGCTATAGTCGAATACATAGCTCGCTTCCACGGCCCCTTCATCAAGAAAATACACCCACGGTTGCGGGTCGTCGGCACGTACGAACGTCTGCTTTTTTTCGTAATGCATGCGTTGGCCATGCTTCACAAAAAAGGCTTTAATTGTTTCAGGTGTCGTGATAAATGTCCTCATGTGCTGCTGATTATATCCTACAAATAAATTTTGTGAAATACTTCACAAAAATAAATACTGTTCAGCCCCTACTTTTCAAGCGTAAGGACTTTTATACTACGAAGCAAAGGGAGTGTAGTCACTTGTAAAGCCGCAGTGGTGCTGCGAGTGATTTGTAAAAGGAGGGATATGATACAGATACAAAAGTCAAAAAGGATAGCCGACAGATTACTCGCGGCGGCAGGTATGCTGGTGCTCGGATTTGGTGTAATTACACCGATTATCACAGCGAGCCTGGCACATGCAGCGGGCGAAGACCTATCCGCAGTTGCCAATAAAACCACTAGTAGAAATCAGTGGGTCAGCATCACTGACCTGCAGGTCAACGGCACAGGCAACGACCAGGTAAGTATCGCTGTACACGCACCAAGTGGTAAATTTGGGTTCGACGCCCAGACCGCTACTGTTACAGGGCTCAATACCAAGTCGGTCGTCTTGACGGGCAGTCGCAACGACGTCAATCAGACACTGGCAAGCATGCGCTACCTTAATACGACCGTCGGAACCTACACTATCACGGCCGACCTAGGCAACAATGCCGGCAACGTCATTTTCAATAACGGCCCTGGTGGCAATGGTCACGCCTACATCATCGTACCGACACTCATGTCATGGCAAAACGCCAAGAATGCAGCCGAAACCTACACCTTTGGCGGCAAAACCGGCTACCTTGCCACTATCACCGGCTCAGATGAGAACCAATTCGTATGGGACCATCTGCAAGCAACCGGTTGGATGGGTGCCAACGATATCGCGACTGAAGGTGCATGGCACTGGGAGACCGGGCCCGAGGCTGGCACGCAATTTTGGAGCGGCAATGGCAGCGGCTCAGCTGTAGGTGGCAACTATACCAACTGGAATACCGGCGAACCAAACAACTCTGATGGCGGCGAAGATTGCGCCCAATTCTATACTGCCGGTAAATGGAATGATCTCAAATGCGAAACAGCTCGACCATTCGTCGTGGAATTCGGCGACGCCGGGCAGCCAATCGAACCCCTCCAAACCACGTTTGATGTCGATGTCACTGCCCTCACACCCACCAGCGCGCCAGTCCTGGCCAGCACTACCCCAGCAAACGGTGCAGCTGGCGTCGCTACCAACACCACGCTATCTATGACCTTTGACAAACTCACCTACGGCAGCGAGGGCAACCTAAAGATTCACAATGTCACCGACGGTACCTCGCAGGATATCCTCAACCAAGAAGGTTGGAGCCATCTCGACTTTTCGGGCAACATCGTCACCGTAACCGCCCACAACTTACTGCAACCATGCAAAACCTACTCCATGGAAATTCCAAACAACCTGTTTTACTACAGCGACGGCGACACAACTGCCTACTATGAAGGCATGAATTCATCCTACGCGTGGCGCTTCAGTACGCAGTGCGATACGCCGAGCGGCTACACTGCAAACGCCGTCGCCATGCACGGCTATATCATCGACAAAACGACCGACCAGCCAGTGCCGCACGCCAAAATCAATCTATCATGCGGCGAGGGTGGCGACGTCGTTATCCAGGCCAACAGCTCCGGCGCCTATAGCTTCACCATGGGCCAACTCTACGACGCTATCGACAGCAGCTGCGCCTTTGCAATGGGCCTCGATATGTACGCCTCGGCAGACGGCTATGACTCGGGCGATATGGAATGGTCGGCATACGATAGGACCGACGACGAGTGGGAAGAGTGGATTGCCGACCACTTTGGCGGACAAGCATTTGACTTCCACCTGGTAGGCGATGGCACTAGCCACGAAAGCGAGCCGGCAAACACTGCGACTATCACGAGTGCCACGGGTAGCAAAACCATTACGGTAACTGTCGACGAAAGCTGTACACTATCTGACGTATCGGCCATCAATGCAGCTGCTACGAGCACCAAAGATACCGCCTATCACTACGCAACCGGCTTCGTGAAGTTCACCGCAAGCGGCTGCGATGACGGCGTCGCCCATGTACAGCTGCTCTATCACGGTGTATCGCCCGACGGCCTAACAGTACGTAAATACAACCCGACCGGCAACTCGTACTTTACGATTAGCGGCGCAACCATGACCAAGGTCAGTGAAGGCACCCTTGTAAGTTATGCCATCACCGACGACCAGGAGCTTGATATCGATAAGACTCCGGGCGTGATTACCGACCCAGTAGGTCTTGGAGCGCTGGATAGTAACCTAGCCAACACTGGCGAGTCGCAACAAATTATTGCCATTGCCGCAAGTCTGCTTGCACTAATTGGCGTTGGTACACTCCTCTCCATTAAGCGACCGCTCGCCGTTTCGAAGCGATAATTGATACAATAGGCGCACATGACCTGGACAATCCTCCTACTTCTCCACCTCGTCGGCCTGGTCGGCTACAGCCTACTCTTACGCAAACAGGCTGTAGCTCGCCAGTTACACCCATGGGTGCTGGCCACACTGCTGCAAACCGGCATTATGTTGCCGATGATTATCGCCGCACCATTCTTGCCAATAGATATCAGCCGGTTTACTTTCGGCAGCATAGCACTTTCCTGTGCGGCTGTGGCGCTGAGCGTTATCATCCTTTTTTCTATCACTAAAGCACTGCATTACCTGGAAGCCAGCACGTATTCGGTCGTATACAACTTACGCATTGTCATCGCCACAGTGCTTGCCGCATTACTGCTTAGCGAAGTGCCGTCTGTATGGCAAATTGCTGGTGGCGCACTTGTGCTCGCTGCTATCGTCATCATCCGCCAGCGCGGCAGTAGTGCGGTTGCCAAGCAAGGCATTATATGGGCAGTGCTCGCGGCCGTCAGTATCAGCATCATGAACGTCATCGAAAAGCAGCTCATCCATGACGTAGGCGTATTTACCGGTGCACCGATCATCACCGTTACAGTTGGTATAGTTATGTGGGCCGTACTACTCGCCCGCCGCTACGAACTACCGCGCAAATATATCTTCACCAAACAAATCATCGGCCTTATGGCCCTCCGCTCACTGTCTAACTGGGCGTTCATCTTCGCGCTCGCCGCCGGCGCACTCGTTAGTGTCGCTACGTTCGTTTCCGCTATCAGCGTCGTGTTGATTGTGGCTTTTGGCGCCCTCTTGCTAGGCGAACGCGACTATCTGCGGCGCAAAATTCTCGCTGCTACCCTCGCGGGGCTCGGACTGGCTACTATAATATTCGGCTAAGAATTATAACGAAAACAGTTCACAAGATGATCGTTTACCAGCCCAGCTGATTGCATATAGGCGTAGATGATCGTTGAGCCAACGAAGGTGAAGCCACGTTTCTTTAAATCTTTTGAGATTGTGTCTGATAGCGCGGTCGTGGCTGGAATATCAGCGATGGATTCTCTGCGATTGAGAATCGGCTTGCCGTCTACAAAGCTCCATAGATACCTATCAAAACTACCAAATTCTTTTTGAACCGCAAGAAAGCTTTTCGCGTTTTTGGTGGCCGAAGCAATCTTCAGGCGGTTACGGATAATGCCAGCGTTTCGCAGAAGCTCTACATGTTTTTCATTGTCGTAGCACACAACTGTCTGCGGGTCGAAGTTGTCAAAAGCTTTGCGATAATTTTCGCGCTTGGCAAGCACCGTATCCCAACTCAGCCCAGCCTGCGCCCCTTCCAAAATGAGCAGCTCAAATAACTTCCGGTCATCATGAAGCGGCACGCCCCACTCTTCATCGTGATAGCGAACCGCCAGCTCATTTTTTGCCCAAGCACAGCGTTTTGTCATAGCTTAATTATACCAAGTAGCAATTGCGGGGCTACTTGCAATATAAAATACCACCCGACGTAGGTGGTATTTTACTGCGTCTCTATAGTCTACAGGCTGAGCGCCCACTTGACTATCGCGAAGGCAATCGCCAGCTCGATGAAGATTAGCCCTAGGCCAACTGGTGAACCCCAGCTAAACCATGAGCCCCAGGCACGCCAGTGCTGATAGTTCTCCTTACGGAGTTCTCGCCACATTTCGATTTGCTCGTCATGCGCCTTTTTTGCATCTGCCATTTCTAGCTCCTTGTATCAAAGTTACTATAGATGCTTGGGTATCGGTGAAACCGCAAGATAGTTATGATCGGTAGCAACCGCTCTATCTTATGCTACGACGGATTTACTCACGCCTATTCTACTACATCTAGCGTGCGTACGCCAGATGTAGCGTAGCAAAGTCAATAATATGGCCCTGGCTTTCAAGTGCCTATAGCAACAAAAATCAATAGGTTAGGCGCTATAAGTTCATCGAACGACTGGCTGGCGCAAAATCGTCCGCAGCTTTTCGGGTGCGACTTTGCGGAAGTCGCTCAAGTAGATTTCATGGTGCCTACCGGTGAGTGTCAAGTTATGCTCTGGTGCGAATTCGTGGTGCATTTGGGCGAGGACTTTCGCCTCGGTATCAAACGAGCCAACATGGAGCGTTTGTATGCAGGCGCCTTCATGTAGCGTTTCCAGGCGCACTTTATCAAGGTTTGCCGGTGGGTCTTTTTCGCTGACTTTTTGCAATGCCTCCTGGAACATAGCTTCGGTAATCCACTCGGGTTGCAAAATCATCAGCGTGAAATCCCACTGCGACTTATCGCGCGCGGTGGTAAAGCTCGACATATCATCTGCCCACCACAGGCCCTCCAGTGGCATGACCACATAGTCTTTACCAAGGTTCAACTTGCTGGCAAACTTTAGCTTATACGCCACCGGGTAGAGCGCACGAATAGCCTCGGCAAACTCCGGGCTTGTATTTGGGTCGCCATGTCCGTCTATCATCAGGTACTGGCGGGGTGGAATATCGACGATTGCCAGCTCGTGGTGTGCGGCGCTGTAGTCAGATATTTCCTTTTTGAGGTCTACTTTTTGCACACTGCTATTGTACCAGTTCTGCCAACTTCCGCGCCGTATTCACATTACGCACGGTCATTTGGCTATAGAGTTTACTGCCGACGAGCTTTTGTAAACTGCCTTTCAACTGGTTAGCCCGAGTGATATTGGCAAGCACAGCACCATCGAGGTATATCATGGTTTCTATTTCTGGTTTGTGACCGATTTTCTTCAAAACATCAGACGTATTAATTTCGTCAAATAGATACAGCACGTCGGACTTTTGGCCTGATTTGTCAGGCTTGGGCGCGTCATTCGTCCAGTCGGCCGGAATCTTCGCCGCAATCGCTTTTATTTTTTCGCCGGGCAAGAGGAGCGTTGGGATACTAAATCCAAACCGCTTTTCAAGCGCCGCCTGTACGTCTTCGCACTTTAGCTTATGCTCACTGGTAAATACTGCGTTGCCGGAATTAAGGTAAATCACCACATCACTACAGCCCAACCCCTCAAGCACTGCCTTAAAGTCTGCCTTCGGCACGCGGTGGTTCCCGCCAACATTCACCCCACGTAGCAATACAACATATTTCATGGTTCTAATACTCTGCGATAATGATTTTGTGCTGCTCCATCATTATTTTGTATGCATCAGGCTTTTTCATTAATTCGCCCATATTTTCTGGTACGATCTGCCAACTTACGCCGTATTTATCTTTGCACCAACCACACTGCTCAAATTCTGGAACACTCGATAATTTGCCCCAGAAGTAATCTATTTCATCTTGGTCTTTACACACAACACTGTATGAAACTGCTTCGCTAAAGTGCTGTTCTTGATCGGTGCCATTATCCATCGCTGACATCCATTCCCCCGGCGCAAGCTCCATATCCCCATAGGCCACCGATTCACCAGCTTTTGCCGGGCCAGTATCCTCCTCATACTTCATAACGTAGCCGACGCGCGCATCTTTAAATACCGATACGTAAAAGTTAATCGCTTCTTGCGCCTTATTTTGTACCCTACCCGAAAACAACAGACTTGGAACTATGCAGGTAAATTCACCTTGTGGCTCCAGTACCATCAATTGCCAGCTATAGCCGTATTTATCTTGCACCCAGCCGTAGTACTCACTAAATGGATACTTACCAAGCTCCATCAGTACTTCGCCGCCTTCGGCTAATTTCGCCCATACTTGGTCAAGATGCTCTCGCGCCTCAGGATCCTCTTTGGTATTAAAATTCACAAACGTAGAGTTCGCTGGGGTTGGCGTAAACTCAGGTCCAGCATTAATCAGCGTAAAATCATGCCCCGCAAGCATCATGTCAATCGTAAGGTCTTTGCCGGCGAGCTCACGCTGAAAATCAGCCAAGCCATCTTCTTCGCTCTCTGGATATTTGCTACCACCCGTTATTTTGCTCCCCGGGAAGATCGATGTATAGAAGTCGGCCATTTCTCGCGCGTTACCCCGGCACCATAAGTTTGGGGTTATCTTTTGCATTGCATTAGCTCCTTTCGTTTACTTGCTCTTTTCGGTATACGATTACTCGTTTAATGACATCAATCGGTAATGGTTGGTTATTCGGAAACTGCACCGAACCTTTGCCTTGCTTATATTTCGAAAATTCCTTCGCAAAGGCCTCGTGGCCATTTGGCGTTGCATAAAACCCAATATGTTTTTCATATCCGGCAAAATACACGAGAGGCTTGCCATTCTGTTTATAGGCCGGCATCCCATACGATACCGACTCCACGGCATCAGGTGCTACAGCTCGTACCAGCTCGCGCATGGTAAGTAAGCGGTTTTTCACTTCGCCCTCGAATTGGTTGATATACGCCTCCACATCCATAGGCCAACCCCCTTACTTAAGCTTATAAAGCCTATTATATACGTTTACGCCTTGCCTGAACAATCCATCGCGCTACGACCCAAATAGTAATTCCAACCCCACCAAGAGATGTAGCAATCATGACGTTAAAATACATTACTCCTGTAGGATTAGTCTGTTTGCGTACGCCGTCTGAGCATAGTTCGCTGCTGCCAGGATGTAATGAAGGGCTAGGCACTTTCTTGCACTCACCATACGAAACAAAATCCACAGTCGAAGGAATGATACCACTTTGAACGGCCCGTAACCGTACGTAGGGTGGTAGCAAGATGAGTGCAAGGAGCCCAATGATGATGAAAGCTTTCTTCATAGCTACTCCTTATGAACCCGGTCCACCCGTGCGGTTCATCAAACTTATTAGTCTCACAAAACTATACATTGCATTTGCAAATTTCTCCGCAGTAAAATCAGCCGGATTAGCGCTACTATACCAATCAGGGCGAGTGTTGGTAGCCACATAATACTGCCCGAGTTGCGTTAGCCAACGCTCTCCCTCGCCAAACATAATGGCATACGGCAGCAATCTCTCGGTTTGACCGTCTGACTGCTGCGCCGTACTGATATACATACGCAGCCCTTTGACGCGTCGATACACCGCGAGGCCTTTATCGGTAAGCGGCCGCAAGGTAAGTCCAAGCAATAACACAAAGATTCCCGCCACTAACGCAAACAGACTAAGCGTCACAGCTGCGAGAATAAACAACCCTACCGCCACCCGCTTAAATACCCTCGTCTTTGCCTCATCCCTCCCACGCAGGCCATCCGGACCATCGGTAATTTTCTTCACTTTTTCAGGATTATCGGCCAGTCGTGTTGGGAACAGTATATCTTTCCGAAGTGCCGTAGTACTCACCTTTGCGCCAACAGATAGCTCTTGGAATACATCTTGCAGCACTTCTTTTTCTTCTTCCCGCAAATCGTCAACTGGCCGCACAATTTCCAGCTCGTACTCCACTGCCCACGGTGACAAAAAGCTGCTTTGCCGTATCTCATATATTTTTATATAGCCACGTATTGCAAAGTCAATTAACTCTGCGGCTAATGTAGAGCCTACCGAAAGCGCAGCTATCATTTCAACTACTGGTAACGAAACGTCTTGTAGTGATTCTGGCGTAGGCGCAATCACTCCAAGCTCAGCTTTACGCGCCGACCATCTGGTATAGCAAATTATCATAAACACAAGGATACAAACCGCTAGCACTCCGACACTTGTATTTACAATATGCCATATCGGCGCCCACGCATTCCATATCGATGAAGCGGTGTCGATGTGCTGTCCAAGCGCCTGGTAGTGCGACATGTCGCTCGCGTCTGTCATACTTTAGCCTTTAGCAAGCTGCTGCAACATATCTGCTAAATGAGCTTTCGGTGCCATACCAACCAATCGTTCAACTTCTTTGCCACCTTTAAATATCGGCATGTTCGGGATACTTTGTACTTTGTATTCGCCCGCAAGCTCGGCGTTATCTTGGGTATCTTCAATGTCAACTTTAACAATATCAGCTATAGCATCTTGCTCTTCTGCGACATCGTGCAACAATGGCGCCATTGCACGGCACGGTGGGCACCATTCGGCCCAAAAGTCTACCAGTACTACCTTATCGCTTTTTAGTACCTTTTCTTCAAACTCCTGCTTTGTTGTAATTGTATATAAAGCCATATAACCATATTACACCTGATTAAACCTTAAAGCGATCGTATACCTTATTGATGGTAGTCGTAACTGAGACGATTATACTCGTCTAGCGGGTATATATCTGCGCCATTATTATTCCATAGGGCGAAATGAGCTACCCGAGCCTGCATAACCAAGCGACTGCACGTCGTACAATAAGGATCGCCGGCATCCGTAAAATTACCAGCTTCATCAATCCGCATAAAGTAAAGGGTCGCGCCAGCCATACGGTCTGGCGCCGACCCGCATCCATCTAAGACCGCATTCCATTCAGCGTGCACACAGCATGTTTTGTCATATTTTGGCCTGCGCGTTAGGTCAAAGTTTATAGTACAGGCACGCTGCGACTCATCACCGAGCGGTGGAGCATTATAGCCTCTTCCGATTACTCGGCCATCAAGGGCAACAATCGCCGACCCACACTTGGCCCGAAGACACGTCGCTTCCGTGGCCACCTGCGCGGCCTCCTCAAAAAAAGGTCTGATGCTCGCTACGGCTTCGCCTTCTATCCGTATCATTCTCTCTCTTCTAAGACTTAAGTCTTGCTATTGTTAGTTTTAAGGCGGCTAGAACTTTTTTGTGATCAAATACAGATGCATCATCAAGCATTACATCGGCAGTGTATACATTAAAAAATCGTTTTAAATGAATTTTTTGATCAGGAATCAACTGATAAAATCGCTCCGCAGTGGACGTGGGAGTATCACCTCGTGCGGCTATAAGTTCACGCATTTTTTCTTCAGATAGGTTGTACCCGATAATAAACAGCGTGTACCCTTGAGCCTCAAAAATGGGTAAAATTCTATCATAATACCAGGTGATAATCCCATCCCGAATCACGAGCCCATTATTTGTTAAACTACTGAGTCGCTTATATAAGTTCATCGTATAACGCCAGGTAATGTTATGTAGTTCATCCGTCATAGCAAGTTCAGGTTTCAACCTTAAAACTGCCCGCTTCACTCCATCGTTTTCCAATCGAATACCGTGCAGCTCTTCGGCTATCTTAGCCGATAATGTAGACTTACCAACGGCATTACCCCCTGCAAATACAACAAGCACTTTAGGATTCATCTCGTTGATATGCTCAAGTTTTTGAAAAAACTCACCATCTAGATAGTCACGCAGTTCTGGATCAATGCCTTCATCTGTATCGTTGCGGTATAAGGGCGAAAGTTTATTCATATATACCTCTAATTTAAGCGACGATTCCAACTTTAGCGTCATGCCGTACTTTGCATGCATTGGTATGAAATAGTAAGTCAGCATCTTCTTTACACGTTTCACAAATTAACACTAAGTCGTTACATTCTGCGAGTGCACAATTTTCAAAGTTGCTTGTTTTACCAGCGCAGTGTGTGCATTCACCAATCGTTTTAGTATGGTCGCTGAAATTTACCGTCATGCGGTTATCGAATACGCGTAAACTCCCCTCCCACAGTCCATCGTCACCATACGCTTCACCATATTTCACAATGCCACCATCAATTTGATAGACATCTTTAAAGCCACGTTTTTTCATCATGGCGCTAATCACTTCGCAGCGAATGCCGCCCGTGCAATATGTTATGACCTTTTTATTTTTAATGTCGTCATATTTATTGCTCTCTAGCTCGGCAATAAAATCTCGGCTAGTGTTAGTATTCGGAACAATGGCATTTTTGAATTTACCAATTTTTGCTTCGTGCTCGTTACGGCCGTCAAAAAACACCACGTCATCGCCAAATTGTTCTACCAGTTCATGAACTTGTTTCGGTTTTAGGTGTTGGCCACCATCGACTACACCCTTTTCATCGACTTCAAATTCATCGTCACTATTTTGAAACCCAACCAGTTCGCGGCGGTGTTTTACACTCATGCGAGGAAAATCTTCGCGCGTGCCGTCGCTCCATTTAAAAACAATGTCTTTAAATCCTTCGAGCTTCTTGGTCTCTTTGATGTACTTTTTTAGATCATCCATCTCGCCACCAACGGTACCATTAAGGCCTTGGCGGGTGATTAGAATGCGCCCACGTAAATTAAGCGAATCGCAAAGTGTTTTTTGCCATAACTTCACTACCTCAGGATCAGCGAGGGGTGTGAATTTGTAGTACAACAATATTTTCTGCATTACCTATTAGTATAGCAAAAAATGACCCCTGTTACTATATTAGTCTACTACTGCAGCGAGCTTCATGCGTCGCACGGCAAATACAACTGCAACTACAGAAAACGAGGTAAATAGCAGGCCGCTAACACATAGGTGTAGTAAACTTGCGCCCTGAAACAGAAGTGCCGTCCCGCTAATGAGTGTGCCTGCAATGAGGCCGAGTTCCACTTTTACGAGGGATTTGTTTGGTCGCGCCAATAAGACAATGGCGATGATTAGGCTAATAATTGCGATAACAATATGTGTAAGTAACATCATAAATTTTAGTATAGCATAAGTAGATCTTCTGAAATACTTGACAAAGCATTAAAAGTTTGCTATAATGAGAATAGCTAATATTTCTTGTAGCAACTTTCTTTCCGTTAACTTCACGGAAGAGCAATATTTTTTTACCTCTGTAAAAATAAATGATTTAACAACAAATTAAGGAAAAACATGAACCAACAAGCTAAAAAGCTACGTGGCGCGGCTATTCGCGCCCAAAAACGTAACCAAGATAACGCCGTGCGTGCGGTAAGTAAACACGGAAGTGCCCAGACGATGCAAGTAAAACCCTTCCCGCTCGCAGCGTCTACTAAAACTAAACTCAAACTTACTTTTCTAGGCGGCCTCGAAGACGTCGGTGAAAAAAATATGGCCGTTATAGAATACCAAAACGAGGCGATTATTCTAGACTGCGGAAACAACCTTGGCGTAGACTTACCGGGCATTAATTACGAGATCAACGACACAGCGTACCTGGAAACAATTAAGCACAAGATTAAAGCCTACGTCATTACACACGGCCACCTTGATCATATCGGTGGGCTGCGCCATACGGTACCGAAATTCCCAGCACCCATATACGGTTCGCGCTACACTGTAAGCGTAATAGAAAAGACTTTTGCAGAAGATAGTCTGCTTAGTGGCGGTAACTTTGTGCCCGATTTTGTTACAGCCGATCTTGAAAGCCACGCTAGTTTGAGGGTGGGCCAGTTTGCTTTAGAATTTATTCGGATTACCCATTCCCTACCCGATGCAGCCGCACTATGCATTACTACTCCAGTGGGTCGCATTATCGCAACCGGTGATTTTCGGCTCGACCCTGAACCACTCGACCACAAGCCGAGTGACGTTACGCGGCTGAAAGAGTTGGGCGACAAAGGCGTATTGTTACTACTGAGCGATAGCAGTTACGCCGATGTCGAAGGGCGCGTACCTACCGAAAGCACCTTGCAGCAAAGTTTTCACGATATTATCGGTAATGCCGAAGGACGTATATTTGTCGCGGCATTTTCTAGTAACATGAACCGTGCCCAAATGATTATCAACGCGGCAGTCGCGGCCGGTCGCAAAATTGCACTGGATGGCCGCGGTATGATGAACTACGCCGAAATTGCCGTTCGCCAAGGAGTATTGCGAATACCAAAAGGGGTTATCGTGCCCGTTGCCGAAGCCTCGTCTATCCCAAACGATAAAATTTTAGTCATGTGCACCGGTGGCCAGGGCGAGCCAAATGCCGCCTTGCAACGCATGAGCGAAGGCAACCACAAACACGTAAAGTTACACCAAGGCGACACCGTTGTTATCAGCTCGTCGCCAATTCCTGGTAACGAAGTGAGTTACGATATGCTGGGCAACCAGTTAAGCAAGCTTGGCGTGCATTTATTTCGCCACCCAACGCACGAATTGGATGGCTGTGGACCACTTCATGTTTCGGGCCACGCCCGCCGCGGAGAACTGCGCGAGATGATCCAGTTAACGAGACCAAAGTTTTTTATACCCGTACATGGCGGTGCCCTGCGTCGAAAGTATCACGCCGAA
Organism: Candidatus Saccharimonadota bacterium; assembly: GCA_027492465.1. GTDB lineage: Bacteria > Patescibacteriota > Saccharimonadia > Saccharimonadales > Saccharimonadaceae > Saccharimonas. The sequence continues at coordinate 69,982 of JAPUET010000024.1, forward strand.
CTTGGTATAGAAGAAGGTATTCCCAGAAAGCATGTTGCCCTGCCTAGCAACGGCGACAGTCTTTACTTCACCGCAACGTCAATGGAGTCGGCCGGAAAAGTTCCGCACGGTAGTCTACTTGTAGATCAAAACGATACCGTCGTTGACGGTATCGTCGTAAAAGACAGGCTCATGCTGAGCGATCAGGGAATTTTGACTGTGGTTATAACGCTTCACGCTAGTTCTGGCCAGCTGCTGGTACACCCAGACATTATTAGCCGCGGGTTTATTGCCCTTAAAGATAACGGCCAACTCCTTGGCACATTTCGAAACGAACTACGCACTATTATTGCAAGGCGTTACAAACGAACCCATATCGAGCGCTTTAAGCAAGAGCTGCGCGATTACATCACCCACTTTATGTATGAACACACGGGTCGAAGCCCCATCATTATTCCTGTAGTTAATATAGTTAGCGACAAGTCATTACAGACAAAACACGCCATCAAAGAACCGGCACATTTTCAAGAGCTACGCGCTCAACTTGTTGGTCACGATCAACGCGACTAGGTTATTTACCTTTTGCGTTATTGGCAAACTGTTATATACTAAAACGACTATGATTCATTAGAATCCTCTATTCGTGCATGCTGGGACGTGACCAGCCGCTGGCGATTATTCACTGCGTCTACTAAACTAGTTCAAAGAAAGGTTTTTTCACGTTGAGCACAAATCGTAACACAATCAAACTATACTGGGAGCAGGTCCGAAAATATAAGCCAAGCTTTTTTACTATGCTTCTTGCAATCCCAGCTGGGGCACTTTTCATTGATACTTTGCTCCCATATTTTCTTGCCCAAGCAATCGGCGGTCTAGCAAACGGAGACCAAACATTTGTCACCAGTAAGCTATGGCTGGCCGCAATTGTCGGTATCACTGGAGCGGCACTGAACATGCTGGGCTTTCAGGCAATGGTGCGTCATGAGTCAAATGTTAAAGCAGAATTAGGCAGCTCAGTATTTGCCCGGATTATTCATAAAGACCTGCGCTTTTTTGTCGACACCAAAGTTGGCGCACTCACATCACGCTATATCGATTTCAATCGCAGCCAAACTGTTTTACAGGACTTACTTATTATTCGTACGCTTGGCTTTGTATTATCGGTTGGCGTGGGCTTGGTAATTCTTTTCAGCTCTTCGGCAGTTGTTGGACTCATTATTGCGGCGCTGATTCTTGTATTGATAGTACAAATTCGCTGGAGTATCAAAAAACGCACACCTTTTCGGCACGAACGCAAAGAGCTTGTTGGCAGTATCCACGGACATGTAGCAGATACGGTAACTAATAATCTTATAGTGAAAACTTTTGCCAATGAAAAGCGAGAGGTCGCGACCATAGATGTATTAAACGATCGATTTCGTACGGTATACCGAAAAGATATCGGCTTTATTACCTATGAAGGCTCGACGCGCGTTGCACTTATGGTATTGGTGCAAATTATTGCCATAGCAGTAGCAGCTTATCTAATGTTTACCGGTCAGATAGTAGTTGCTACTGCGATATTTGTTCTAGCCTACCTGCAGCGTATTGGTTCGCAACTATTTGTATTAGGCGACATACTGAACGGATACGACCAGGCGCTTCTTGACGCTGCACCAATGAGCGATATACTCATGCGTAAAGTTCATGTTACCGACTCACCTAAGGCTGCAACGCTTATCGTCTCAACCCCGTCAATCGAGCTATCGAATGTTTCATATAGCTACGAGGACTCGAGTGAAAACGTTATCAACAATATATCTTTAACCATTCCGGCCGGTCAAAAAATAGGACTTGTTGGCCATTCTGGTGCCGGCAAAACCACCATTACACACCTGCTTCTGAGGTTCGACGATGTCACAAGCGGCGCTATTTTGATTGACGGTCAAGATATCAGTACTGTTACACAGGAGAGCTTACGCCAGAATATTGCTTATGTCCCCCAAGAAGCGATGTTATTCCACCGGACTTTACGTGAAAATATTGCATACGGCAAGCCAGATGCTAGCGATACGGAAATCCGTAAAGCAGCCAGACAGGCAAACGCTCTCGAATTCATAGAACAACTTCCCCACGGATTAGATACGCTAGTTGGCGAACGTGGTATTAAGCTCAGCGGCGGACAACGACAACGCGTGGCTATTGCACGTGCCATCCTAAAAGACGCTCCAATCCTTATTCTAGACGAAGCAACAAGCGCACTCGATTCTGAAAGTGAAAAGATCATCCAGGCAAGTCTCGATAATCTTATGAAAGGTCGTACCAGTCTTGTTATTGCCCACCGCCTATCTACCATTGCCAAACTTGATCGCATTATCGTACTCGATAATGGTAAGATTGTTGAAGATGGATCGCACACACAATTACTCAAAAAAGGCGGCATCTATGCAAAATTATGGAACCACCAAAGTGGCGGATTTATAGATGAATAAAATCAATCATACCGTAAAATCTTTTGACATTTATCGATATTTTATTAAAGTTCCTATACCTAGACCATTCATGAAATGGATTATTTTTCTGCTTGTTCCCAGTACCGTTATTCTAGAACGCTATATCTCGCCGCTTATTATTGCAGTTATCTTGAATGACATACAGCACAGCAGTATTACGTTAACTTCAGCACTCTGGCTCATCATTATCTATGCTGCCATCCAGATTTTTGTGCAAGTAGTGGGATATCGCCTGATTCTGTTCTGTATGTGGGGGGCTCAGGTTCAGGGCGCCAGAAACATGTATAACGAACTATATAAAAAAGTGACTGCACATTCACTTAATTTCTTTAATAATCAATTTGTCGGCTCGCTCGTCTCGCAGTCCAGTAAGATTGTTACTGCTTACATAAATTTCTGGAATCTTATTACATATAAAGTGCTGTTCGTCGTAACATCAGTCATTGCGACAATTGTTGGTCTCTCATTTATTATGTGGCAGTTCGCATTAGTTACTTTGGTTCTAGTGGCCCTATTTAGCATCGCAGCTGGATACGGCATGAAATTCATTAGGCCGAAATTCCAGGCTCGCTCCGAAGCATATTCAAAAATTTCAGGAGCTTTATCCGACTCGTTTTCAAATATACAAGCTATCAAAATGGACGGAATGGAACGTCGAGAATTCACAGAAATACAAAAACATAGTCAAGCCGTTACGCGCGCAGAGCTAGATGCTCGAAATAGTTTTGTAGTAGTATCTTCTATTTATTCGCTCATCATGGCTCTCATACGTATAGGCGCGCTTGTCGCATCGGTACTCGCAGTACAGTACGGATTTGCCAATGCGGGACTAGTCTACATAAGCCTTACCTATAGTTTTAACCTTATTGAGGAAATATGGAATATCAGCGATATCATACGAGATCATCATCAAATCATCTCCGATTCAACCGAGATGTATACTATCATGCATATGAACCCTGAGGTAAAAGATAATTCAAATAAGGATCTCAGTGTGTCAAATGCTAGTTTAACATTTGACAATGTTACGTTTAAGCATACGGGAACTGATGGTTCACTGTTTGAACACTTTAGCCTCAAGATTCCAAATGGTCAAAAAGTGGGTGTTGTTGGTATTAGTGGCTCTGGCAAGACAACGCTTACAAAATTACTTCTGCGATTCATGGATATTGAAGATGGCGCAATACGTATTGATCACCAAGACATTGCAAAAGTTTCGCAGCAGAGTTTGCATAGAACAATTAGTTATGTACCGCAGGAACCTATACTCTTTCATAGAAGTATTGGGGAAAATATCGGCTATAGTCGTACAAACGCCTCACAAGATGACATACGCAGTGCCGCGAAACAAGCTCATGCTGACGGCTTTATTGAAGAGCTTCCTGACGGCTACGAAACAATGATTGGTGAGCGTGGCGTGAAACTATCAGGTGGTCAGCGTCAGCGTATAGCCATTGCTCGCGCAATTTTAAAAGATGCCCCCATCCTTATTCTGGACGAAGCTACATCGGCCCTCGATTCTAAAAGTGAACTTCTTATTCAGAAAGCTATCGAAAACTTATGGCATAATAAAACAGCCATCGTCATCGCTCATCGACTCTCCACTATAGCACGACTTGATCGCATTATCGTTTTACACGATGGCAAGATTATTGAAGACGGGACCCACGCAAATCTTCTCGCAAAAAACGGCACCTACGCGAAATTATGGAACCACCAAAGTGGCGGGTTTATTGAAGAGTAGTTAGTGAGGGTAATAAAAAGAGCGATTCTTGATGAGCCGCTCTTTTTATGCGAACTGACTATTTATTAGCGTCGACGTTTGACTGCTTTGGCTCGTCTTGCAATTTACCGCCTGGACGAGTTTCTTCAGCAGATGTTTCTTCTGAATCACTTCCATGTTCAGCTTCCACCTCTGATTCATCTGCAGCATCGCCGGCAGCCGCTTCGTTAGCAGCTTCAAGCGCAGCTGGCTCGTACACACTTGCTACAACAAGATCAGTAATCGATGGCTTTTCTTCGTCTTCGTCTTCATGATGGCCGGTGTCGTGTTCGACAAATTCAACACCTTCTGCGAGCTTTGCATCGCCAAGAGTCACTTTTTCGCCCGCCTCAGTAAGGGTGGTGATGTCAATTTCGATTGCTTCAGGCAACTCCATCGGAAGCGCCTTAACTTCAACTTTATCGATTGCCTGGAGAACAACAAGGCCAGCCTTTTCAGCGGCACTCTCACCTACACCTACAAGGTGAACCGGTACTTCTGCAACAACCGGCTCGTCCGCCTTTACTGCATGAAACGATACATGGCGAACCACGCCCGCTTTTGTAGGATGAAATTCAATGTCTTTAATCATTGCAATACGACGCTTAATGCCTGTTAAACTTATAGGCGTGTGCTTACCGGCGGCTAAAACGACGCGGCGCATTTCACCCGCCTCTGCCTGAACTGGAGTCGCCTCCAAACCATGACCATACACGACACCGGGTGTAATACCTTGCTGGCGCAATGATTTTACTTTCTTGCCATGAACGGTACGTTCGTCTAATTTAAGTGTTATCTTTTCTCCCATTTCTCTCTTCCTTTCGTTAGATACCTTTTCGGAGGTTGATATTGTACTTATTAGTATACCACATATGCTACAATAAGGGCTAATGGAAGGCTTACTTCATTTTATTACCGGCTACGGCTGGCTCGCAGTTCTTATAGTCATTTTTGCCGAATCGGGGCTGATGGTTGGCTTTTTTCTGCCTGGCGATAGTCTTTTATTTATTGCCGGTACGCTCGTACAACAGCAAATTTTTCACATTAATATTTACCTATTCGTAGCTATGTTATTTCTCGCCGCTGTAGTTGGGAATAGCTGCGGCTATTATATTGGAAGAAAATTCGGTCGCCGAATGTTCCAAAAACCAGACAGTCGATTCTTCCGCCAAGAGTTTCTGCAACAGGCCGAAAAATTCTATGAAAAGAACGGCTCTAAGGCCATTGTACTTGCGATGTTTGTACCGATTGTTCGCGCGTTTTCGCCAGTCGTGGCCGGTATTGCCCACATGCCGTATCGAACATTCATAACTTTCAACGTTTTGGGTGCGGCGTTATGGACTGGTATTTTCACTTTACTTGGTTATTTTGCCGGCAACATTATCGAGGAAATGGGAATAAACATTGAAGTTGCTGCACTCATTATTATTTTCTTGTCACTACTACCTGGCGTCGCACATGTACTCAGCGAACCGGAAAACCGCGCTAAAATAAAGCACCACGCTAAAAAGCACGTCGAAAAACTCCGTCGAAAAAAGAATTAAAGCAACGCCTTTAGATACTTGCCTGTAAAACTATCTGGTAGTTTTGTGATAGCCTCAGGGGTACCTTCACCAATCACACTACCGCCACCCTGACCGCCCTCTGGACCCATATCAATAATATGATCGGCGCATTTAATGACCTCGAGATTGTGCTCGATAATGATCATACTGTTGCCGCCCTCGACAAGTTTTTGCAAAATCTCAAGCAGTTTTTTAACATCTGCAGTATGCAAGCCGGTTGTTGGCTCATCCAAAATATACAGTGTCTTGCCAGTGCTCCGTCTACTCAGCTCGCTCGCAAGTTTAATACGCTGCGCCTCGCCGCCACTGAATGTCGTAGCTGGTTGGCCGAGCTTAATGTAGCCAAGGCCAACTTCGTGAATAGTAGCCAGTTTACGGTGAATTGCGGGCACGTTTTCAAAGAATTCTACCGCCTGCTCGACCGTCATTTCGAGCACGTCACTAATCGTTTTGCCCTTGTATTTAATTTCCAGCGCTTCACGGTTGTAGCGCCTCCCTTTGCATTCCGGGCATTGCACATATACATCAGGCAAAAAGTGCATTTCAATTTTGATCACGCCGTCGCCCTGACAGTTTTCGCAGCGTCCACCCTTCACATTAAAGCTAAAGCGCCCTGCCTTGTAGCCACGAATATTGGCCTCGGGCGTTCCAGCAAAGAGCTCACGAATTGGCGTAAACACACCCGTGTAGGTTGCCGGGTTAGAGCGTGGCGTACGGCCAATTGCAGACTGATCGATAATTATTGCTTTATCAAGTTGGTCGATTCCCTCTATGTTTTCGTGCGCTCCCGGCACCTCCTGCGCACGATGCAGCCGAGCAGAGAGTTCTTTGGCGAGAATATCGTTTACTAAAGTAGACTTACCACTCCCGCTGACGCCTGTCACGAGCGTCATGACACCAAGCGGGAAAGCAACATCAATATTTTTTAAATTATTTTCGCGTGCACCGCGAATAATAAGCTTTCGATCTTTTTGCACTTCACGACGCTTTTTGGGTACAACAATTTTTTCTTTACCTGAAAGATATCGCCCGGTAATACTATCGGGATTCTTTGCCACTTCGGCTGGCGTGCCGGCCGCAACGATATTACCTCCATGCACTCCGGCACCTGGCCCAACATCAATCAAGTAATCGGCCTGTGCGATCGTATCTTCGTCGTGCTCTACCACGAGAACAGAGTTACCAAGATCTCGTAAATGCTGCAACGTGCCAATCAAACGATCGTTATCGCGTTGATGCAGGCCGATCGATGGCTCATCGAGTACATATAAAACACCTTGCAAGCCAGAACCAATTTGTGTCGCCAGACGAATACGCTGCGCCTCGCCGCCACTTAACGTATTAGCAGCCCGAGAAAGCTCAAGGTACGTGAGCCCAACATTACTCATAAACCCTAGGCGCGCCATAATCTCTTTCAGCACCAGCTTAGCAATCGTCATTTCTTCGTCATTGAATTTGAGGTTATTAAACAAATCTATGGCATCGTCGACACCAAGGTTACAAATATCCATAATAGAAAGACCATGCACCGTTACAGCAAGGACAACGGGCTTCAAACGCTGGCCTTTGCATGCATGACACTTGCGTTCCCGCATAAAACGCTCAATATCTTTACGCATAAATTCGCTGTCGGTTTCTTTATGGCGACGCTCCAGATTAGGAATAACTCCCTCATACGTAGAGTCGTAGTGACGACCACCGCTCAGGGTGATACGGTACTTTTGGCTACCCGTGCCATAGAGCACTTTTTGCAAATCCTCTGGTTTGAGATCTTTCACGGGAACTTGGACACTAAATCCATGGGCTTCTGCCACTGTCGCAAGACGCTTCATATACCACGCGTCGCTATTCACTCGGTTATAGGGCCGAATTGCACCCTCGGCGATGGTGAGGTTAGGGTTAAACACAAGCTCAGGATCAACCTCGAGCCTATTACCGAGCCCTGTGCACACTGGGCAGGCACCTTGCGGCGCGTTAAAACTAAAGAGTCGCGGCTCTAACTCGGGAATATCTTCGCCTGGATGGTCGAGGCAGGCGTAGCGCTGACTATAGGTAGTAATTTCATTGGTATCGGCATCGAGCACCTGAACCACACCACCGGCAATCTCAAGCGATTGCTCGACCGACTGGGTAATCCGGGTTACGGCGTCGGGCTTCAATACCAAACGATCCACCACGATCTCAATGTCATGTTTGTAGCTTTTTTGTAGCTCTGGAAATTCATCGAGAGCATACACCACGCCATCTACTCGTGCACGGGCAAATCCGGTACGTGTATACTGTTCGGGAATGTGCGCAAACTCACCTTTTTTCTGACTCACAATTGGCGCAAGAATCATCGCCTTAGTGCCTTCAGGTAGCTTCATAATTTCATCGATAATTGCCTGGGCAGTGCGTCGATAGACTGGCTTACCACAAACTGGACAGTGCGGCACACCAATGCGTGCGTACAAAAGTCGCAAGTAATCATAAATTTCTGTCACTGTTGCAACCGTACTACGCGGGTTGCGGCTCGTTGATTTTTGATCAATCGAAATTGCCGGACTCAAACCATCGATACTATCGACATCGGGCTTATCCATAATTCCCAAAAATTGCCTCGCATAGCTAGAAAGACTTTCTACGTAGCGGCGTTGACCTTCAGCGTAAATCGTATCAAACACTAGGCTAGACTTGCCACTTCCGGAAAGACCCGTAACAACCACTAACTTATCGCGTGGAATCTCCACATCGACATTTTTGAGGTTATGCTCCCTCGCCCCTTTGACTCGAATCGACTCAGACATGGCCTTAGATTATACATGAAATACCGCTTTTTTTCTAGTCCTCTAGCATCTACATCTAGATAACCCCTTCATTATGCTTATACTTTAAAATAATATTGAATATAATTCACAAATGTTGTAATATACTTATAACTTAATAAGTGGTGAGAATATATGAAGAAAGCCGTGTTTGCAGCAATTAGTAGCTTCGTTGCTATCGTCATTGTGACGAGAAGTGATCTTATGTTGCCAGTTCTTAGCTTTTTGGTGACCGGGCTTGTTCCTGGCACCAATTTCATCGTCCCATTTTGGGGCATGATGGCATTTTATTGCTTGCTTATTACCGTTATCGTCACCTTTTATATTGAAGGCACTATTCTCTTTATCAAAACGCATCGCACCGCCCAAGCACACAAAGCGCGGCTCCCTAAACGACGCTACCACACTATCTAATTTGGTACCGGTAACACCGACTCAAGCCAAAGCTGAATTTCTTGTAATATAAACTGCTGCTCATCGTTTGCTGTCGTATTCAAGCGCTGTAACGATTTCATCACGCCCGGCAATTGCCGCGTAAGACGCGTCGAACGCCACGCTTCCCACTCATTCATTTCGCTCTCACTAAGAGTTTTTGGATAATTTCGTGCTTTATAGTGGAGTAGTAGTGGCGACAGTCGCTCATCAACAAACTCCGGCTGAAAGTCTGCTAGTTCGCGCTCGGTGGCATTGCGTACCGTTTCCACGCGAAGCCTGTCGCGATCATTCAAAAATCCATCATACAGCTGCGCTTCCGGATCAACGGAAGGAGCAAATTCACGCTTTTTCTCGTACAGCGAACGAAGTCGCTCGGCAAATTCCGGGTGATCTAGAAGAGTGGCAATATGACGCTTAATCTCTGCTTCAGTAACGCCAGCCTTTTCCCAGCCATCGCCCTGGCTCAAGACTCCAAGAGGCGCCACCGCTGGGCAACGATTGTATTGGAGTACTTTTACTGGCACTTTTACAAAATCATCTTTTTTGCGCTCTTCCCAGGTCGCAAATACTTTGTCGGCAAGCTCCTTCTCGCCGAGAGTAATAAACGGTGCTGGATCGTACCGTAAATCATAGACAAGCACATTGCTATTTGGCGCAGCCGCAAGCGGAAAAGCAACCGTCAATTTGTTCCATTCGTTTTCGTACCGCCCGCTCGCATAGACAAATGGCTGCTTATTATCCAGATTAACCAGCGCTTGCACCTCTTTTTTATTACGCATCTTTAATAGGTACTCGAATAACTGTGGCTGCTTGGTTTTAATAAGCCTCGTTACGTCAATGAGCGCCTCAACATCACTGAGCGCATCATGCGCACGTGTATGGGTAATGCCGTTGGCAGCCGCTATCGGCTCGAGACGGTTTACTGGCACACCTTCGTCGTTTACCGGCCACTCGATACCTTCAGGGCGAAGTGCCCGCGTCATCCGCACAACGTCAAGTAAATCCCAGCGTGAACGACCATCCTTCCAGCTCCACTCGTAAGGGTCGTAAAAATTTCGCCATAACAAGTGGCGAATGAATTCATCGTCAAATCGCACGTTATTGAACCCGACAATAATTGTATCGGGTGTAAAAATTTCTTCGGTAAGAATTTTAGCAAATTGCGCCTCGGTGTAGCCTTCGTCGACTGTTTTCTGTGGTGATATTCCCGTGACTAGTAGCGCCTCTGGGCTCGGAAGCGTATCGTCATTCAGTGCCACAAGTAAATTATACGGCTCGCCAATCGGTTGCAAATCTATACTGGTGCGAATACCCGCAAACTGCATAATTCGATCATCTCGGGCATTTAAGCCACTGGTTTCTAGGTCGTAAAAGAAAAAGTTTAGAGCCATACTTCTAGCATAACAAAAAAACACCCTATTGGGGTGCTTACGCTAACAATTGGATGATGACAGGTGGATACATATCTGGCAGAGAGAAGAGTTGGGGTGGTGGGACTGGAGAGGCGTGTGGCCTCGCGGATGGGCAGCATCGTCGCCGTCCCCAGTCCCACCACGAGTGGATGTGTACTTCGCGGCGGCTACCTACGGTAGCTAGGTGTCACGCATGAGACACCTCCCTTCTGTGTTCGCCGAGTGGACTGTTCTGTGGCCGGTTACCCGGCTGTGGGCGGTGAACGGTTCACCACTCCTCCTTTCCCCTATATGGGAGCCGATTGCCGCTTCCCCTCGTCGATGGTGGGGACGAGCGGCTGTTAACGTTGGCCTCGAGCTACTGGAACAGCGGCTCGGACGGAGCGCGGATCATTCCGCGCCTCCTTTCTCCTTCCACGCGTGGAAGGTTACGCGACATGGTCTCGGCCTTTATCGGGGCCTCACGCAGGCGCGAGGTCGAGACAGTTGATATCCAGGGGATACCAACCCCACGGCACATTACCGTAGGTGACAATCTACCACCTCTGATAGCCTGTCACCTACGGTAAATACCGAAACAACTCTGTAAAATAATACATATCCAACCTGTCAAGGTACGGTTCGAAGGGTATGTTTCCTGCGACCGTAATATCATTATAGCATACTAATGATAGTATGTCAATAATATTATTAAATTACTTACTGTTCGATGACTGTAAAAGGCTGGCTGTCTCCAATCTGGACCCAACTTGCCCCCTCTGCACCGGCTCGCGTTAATTCATGGCTAATGCCCATTTTTTTCATGATATCACGCAGGCGATTAACGCTCTCAAAGTTATCGTAATTCGTTCTTCGAGCAAACTTTTCGATCTTTTCTCCGTTTACACGGTAAACGTTTTCGGCTTCATCATAAGCGACTTCCCAATGCTTCGAAAGGGCTTCACCAGATAGGCGAATCACGGGCATGCCTTCTTCCTCTTCGATGACTTCTTCGTTACTTTGCCGTGCGGCGTCTACTTCTTTACGAAGGGCACGTAGCACCTCTGTAAGACCCTTGTGTGCCGTCGCCGAAATAGCAAGAATAGCTACATTTTTTGGTGTGACGGCACGAAGAGCGGCTTCTTGCATCGCAATCATCTCGTCATCAAGCCCGTCACACTTCGTAAGAGCAATCACTTCTGGTCGCTTCATAAGTTCAGGATTATATTTTTGCAGCTCGGTGCGGATGGCGCCGTAACTCGCAGCGACATCGTCGCTATATGCATCAATCAGATGCAGCAGCACCGCGGTACGTTCGACATGTCGCAAAAATGCATCACCCAAACCTTTGCCTTCGCTAGCGCCTTCAATAAGCCCCGGAATATCGGCGATCAGCAGCTGGCTATCATCTACGCTTGCAACGCCAAGATTTGGCGTAAGAGTCGTAAAGGCGTAATCGGCGATTTCTGGCCGTGCATTACTAACAACGCTCAAAAAGGTCGATTTACCAGCGTTCGGAAAGCCGACTAGACCGACATCGGCAAGTAATTTTAGTTCTAATTCGGCCTCAAATTCGTCGCCCGGTTCGCCAAGTTCAGCCATACGGGGCGTTTGACGCGTACTTGATTTAAAATGCGCATTGCCAAACCCACCATCGCCGCCGCGCGCCACTACCACTTCTTGCTCGTGGCGTATAAGATCGGCGATGATTTCACCGTTGCGCTTTACAATAGTGCCCACCGGCACCTTTACATAGAGCGGCTTACCAGCACGTCCAGCCTTTTTGCGCTTACTGCCGCTCACCCCTGATTCGGCCGCAAGGCGTGGCTGATACCGAAAGCTAAGGAGCGTGTTTAATTGCTCGGTCGCAACAAAAATAACGTCACCGCCTCGGCCACCATCACCGCCATCGGGCCCACCTTTGTCAACGTAAATTTCGTGCCGAAAACTAACGGCTCCATCGCCGCCCTTTCCCGCCTGAACCGTTACTGTTGCAGTATCAACAAACATATGTTCTTATTATATCACAGTTTGCGAATCTCGCATGGATTCCGCTCGCAGGTGCGGAATAACAACAGAGGAGCGAGCTACGACTTTAGGATTTGAGTGCGGTTTGTTCGTTTTCGGGAGAAACGGAGTAAACTGTATTTTACATAAAGTGAGCGAGTGTCGCACTCGAAACGGGCAAAATGTGCCAAATACTAAAGCCGCCTAGTGGATGTACTTATAGTAGCCGCTGGTCGCCTCTGTCCACGAAAGGTCGCCTCGGCCCACGCGAGCGAAACCGCCACCAAAGCGATAGCCGTTCATTTCGCTAATCGTAATTGAAACGCCGGGGTTAACTGCTTCAACAATTGCTACGTGACCATAGCCGCCACCATTTTGCATAATAGCGCCCGCTTCTGGATTACCGTCAACCAATAGTCCAGATGCTTGGGCGGCATAAGCCCAGGTGTTTGCATTACCCCAAAAACTACCAACTGGACGACCAAGCTGTACACGACGCTCATAAGCGTACCAAGTACAGTTACCCCAGGCGTAACGGTTGCCCGCCGAAGCGCTACTGTAATACGCGCTGCTTGAACCGCCTGAGTAGCTTGTGGTGCTATACGTAGTCGTACGAGGCGCAACGTAGCCAGGTCGCTCATTCGCAGGTAGTACGCCACCAGGCAAAATGAGCTGTGTGCCAGCCGCCGGAGCGCTCGCAAGCTCGAGGTCGTTATAGGCTATAATACTCGCCTTGTCGGTACCGTATTTACTAGCGATACTATCTGCAGTATCACCCGCTTTAACAGTATAAAGAATACCGCTAATCGGAAGGATAGTGAGTGTTTTTCCCGGATCGAGAGCGTCAGAAGTAAGATTATTGGTCCACTTGATCGTATCGCCCGAGATACCATATTTTGACTCTAGTGCCTGCACAGTGTCGCCTGCGACAGTCGTATAACTCTGCGGCGTACGGCTACCACTCGTAAGCTGTACAATCTGAGGCTTACTGATGACATTTGAGTCGGTTTGTGCCAAAGCACTTTCTACCGCTAGTGACTGCGATAAGTTTGCAATATTGTTGCTAATTGGCATGTCAGTACTCTCCGCAAGCGAAGAAGCAAATTTTGTGGCCATAAGCTGGTCGACCGATGCAGCCGAACTCACAGTGTTGGCAGTAGGTGCCGCAACGGGGCTTGAAGCATCCGCAAGCGCTTTTTTAGCGACAGGGGGGTGATATCCAAGTGCAATAACAGATACTACAAACAGAAAAACGCCAAAATAAGTGGCGACTGTTGTTCCGGAAATAGAGCCACGAGCTTTTCGAGCACGAAGATTCGGCTGTACGAAGCTTTCAGGGGATTCAAGTTGGCGAGCTTGGCGAATTGCCAAGTCAATTGATTGATTACGAATAATCACTCCTTGCGAAATACTATTACTAGTACCGCGGCTACCTTCACTCTGTCTTTCCCATCCGTAGATGGCAGAACGCGCTTGTCGACCGATATTTAGATTAGTATCAAATAGTTAGGGTATCTCAGCGTTCGTAACGACATTTCAAGGTAGGCACTATTGCATTTCATGTGTATTTTCCACCCGCGAATATCCAATAAAATATAGTTTCCTACCGATATCCGTGGCAATGTGCTTGTTTAATTTTACCAAATCAACCACCCTTTGTCAATAAATAGCGTAGCCACTTTCGTTAGGCTATCAGAGGTCACCGCACAAAACTTGGCAATGATTTTTGATATTTGCCGTGTGTCCTGCCTCATCATTAGCAAAATAGATCAAACCATCGTCTCCCGCCAAAAAATAAAGCGCATCACTTGAGGCAGGGTTAGCAACAGAAAGCAACGCCAGTTTACCGGGCGAGGCAATGGGACCGGGTGGCAACCCAGCGTATTTACGAGTGTTATAAGGGGAATCTACATCAATTGATGAGGCAACGCCGAGTTTATCTGAAGCGTAAATCGAGGTGACATCCGAACCGAGAGACATACTAAGCTTCAAACGATTCAAAAACACTCTTGCGATCTGTTGTTGATAGCTATAGCAACGCTCTTTACGCTCCTCGGTAGGCTTTCCTTCGCAATCAAGCTCTTTCTCGACCACCGAAGAAAGCGTTATCCCTTCGTACAAATTAAGGCCTTGGGCTTTAAATTTCGCCGCTAAATCGTTCTCTTGCACGATTTCATACATATGGGCAAACGCCACCTTAAGCACGTCTCTTGCGCTCGCATCGGTCGCAACATAATATGTTTCGCCAAAAACGTACCCTTCAAGCCCCGCACTGGCTGGCTTATCGGCAAATAACGGACTATCATAAGAAGCCTGAAGCGCCGCGTCGATATCGGCAGAGCTAAACCCAGCAGCAAGCAAACTTGCCCGAATTGAAGGGTCTTTAAAGTCCTTATTCGACTCTTTGGCTTTTGTTTTGGCGTATAGCGATGTTGCAAGTGTCGCGCCCGGGTAGAAGGTGATCGACTTAAAGTCGTGGCAGCCACTACTAATTTTGGCGAGTACTTCATGCGCCGATTCCGACGCCTTAAGATTGCATGTGCCGGCTTTTATGGCGTTTCTTTTGCCTTCAAACCCTGCTAAAAGCGAAAATGCCGTGCTACTGCGGATAATCCCTCGCTCTTCAAGCAGCTGTGCAACACTGCTCAGTGAAGCACCGTCTTTAATTTCAATTTTTTGGACCGTTTGATCTTCGGCATTAGCCGGCTGAATGTTATGTTGATACCAAAAATATCCGCTCACCACCCCCACGATGATCACTCCGAACAGGACAAGCACTGCCCAAAGAAAAATCTTTTTACGCCTAGGCTTGGTAGTTAATGTGCCTGAAGACTGAGGAGAAAGATCAATAACAGAAGCTGGCGCTACGCTTGCCGGACGATCGTCTCCTGAGCTTAAAGGACTGGTAAACTGCTCCTCACTGGACTTTGCTACTGGCTGCTTTGGTGTGGGCCGTTTAAATCCATCCATTAACGAGCCTCCAGATAGTCCTGCAAAATAAGACTGGCTGCAAGAGCATCAATATCAGCCTTTTCATACGGCTTATTTTGACGCTTAAGATATTCTTCCGCCTTTACGCTTGTGAGCGATTCGTCCTGAAAGACGATTTCTGAGGCAATATCGGTGAGCTTTTCGGCAAATGCTTCAACATATGCTGTCTGTTGGGTCGCCTCGCCCTGTTGATTACGAGGATAGCCAATAACCACCGTTTTCGCTTCCTCTTGCTCGATAATTCGGGCAATTTGCTCAAGTTCGGTGCCATCTACCTCTAGTGTTTCAAACGCAATCGCAATCTTAACACTCGTATCCGCGATGGCAACCCCAATACGCTTCTCGCCCACATCAAGCGCGAGGAGGGTTTGGCTAGTCATTTACCTTAAACTCTACGCTGATTCGCTTCGTATCATTCGGTGCTGCACTCACCCAAAAAGGAGCAAAGTTAACCGTTACGCTATCAATACCGTTAGTATTTTCGGCGTAACTTTGAATCTCTCCAAGACGCTTGCCTTTAGCAAATTCTTTTAGAGCGTTTTCGTCAATCTTAGGACCTACTTTGCCATTTGTCGTTACATTTGCACTAAAGTTACCCTCGACAGCATTGACATTGGTAAACGACACGCTCTTCAAGCCGTTATCGTAGATTTTTTGATCCGTTTTGCCATCAATCGACTGCGTAAAGTATGCTGTGAGGAATGTGCCCATTTCTGATTTTGGTACTGCCGCAAGAGTAAACGTAACGCTGCCCGAAAGTGTTGCTTTGCCATCAGCCACTTCCTGCCCAACCGCTGGCGACGGCTTGATAGCACTCTGATCGGATTTGAATGAGCTATCAAGAACAATGTAATCGCTCCCAAATTGTTTGTTAAGTGCCGTACGTGCTTCATTGTTGTCGTTGGTCGACACAAGACTTGTCATTGCGGTATCGACATCATTTTGCTCAAGTACAGTAACCGTTTTATCGGTACCGCCAGCCGTAGCGCCACCAGTAATCGTGGCACTGACAGTTGAGGGCGCTCCACTCATTGAGCCCGTGGCACCGTTAAAGTTACTGCCGCTTGCGGTTGCGGTAATAGCGCTCGTTTTGGTATTTCCAGCGGTCGAAAGTGTCACAGCTGTATCAGTCGTGTACGTTTTACCTCCACTCGAAGTAAGCTGTGTGCCAGCGGGAATAGTAATACCTGCCATAAGCGCCGAGAAAGAATCGGAAGTAAACTTCACCGTGCCGGTCGCTTTTTCGCCTACATCTTTTTTACCGGTTGCGGTAACGGGTACAGAAATATCTTTTTTCGTTGTTTTTACCGAAAGTTTAACCGTTCCTTCTTTTAGATTGGTCGTAAGGTCTGCACCCAGCTTAACCTGGGTGTTAAGAGCCGCATCGGAAGTGCGGGCAAGCACTGTAATACTCGCCGTTGGCGCAAATACAAACGCCCAGACCAACCCTCCAACCAACAGCACAGCTGCCACGATAATAAGGAAAAGTTTTTTGCGAAATTTATCAAAGTTCGGGATTTTTACCTTGCTCTTAGCAAGGGCTGCCGAACCAAGTGATGAGGCGACTTTCTTTGTGGACGTATCGGGTTCTTTATCTTGTAAGATATCAACCGTTTCGGCTGCACTATTGCCGGGGCTCACAACTTCCGCCACTTCCCCATCAATAATATCTTCACCCTCGTCTATTTCAAGTGCCGGAATTTCAGCAAGCTCTGGCTTACTTTGCAAGTTTTTTGCTACCGGAATTCCAGCGCTCCCGGCGAGCGCCACGAGAGCAGCATTATTACTAATAAGCACCAAACGCTTGTCGGCCTGCTCGGCCGCTCGGTGTACAAGCTTCAAGTTTACTGCACTTTGAATTGCACCGATACGCTTAGGCGGAACAAGCGCCACAATTTTGTTATCGGTAGCTTTAACCTTACCGATGATTGCGGTTATATCATCTTCGGTATCGATATAGATGACGTCTTTTTGCATTATACCCCTGTTATATACGCAGTATTCTGTTTAATTTATCTTTTAGCGAATCGTTATCGCTCGTTCCTATCATTGTATCATAGCCAACCCTGAGTAATCCCATAGCGGTAATGAAGGTATGGTCGCTTGCTTCGTTAGTGGTATCGGTAATACCGACGACATCACTTGCACGAATGTGCTGTACGGTGACTTTCTTCGTAAATGGCAGGTCTTTATGCCAATCAGATTTTTCAAGGGCCTCCACCAACTGTTTAAGGCTTGCGCCGCCGCCACATAAAAGAATTTTTGATGGCAAATGATCAACAGAGTCAAACTCACTGAGCGCCAGTTCAACACCCGCAAGCCAAACATCCAGCGTTTTATCAACGGCACTCGCCACGTCTTTTTTAACCGATGCCTTTACTTTATCGTCGTCTATATTCACCTTTAATTTTTCTGCCTGCGCGTAGCTAATGTCAAGCTCGCTCGCAATTGTATTAGTAAAACTACGGCCGCCAATCCCGAACATCTTCGTTCCCTCAACGCCACCGTCATTCACTACTGCAATATCGGTAGTACCACCGCCTACATCGGCTAAAATTGCTGTAAACGAGCTGTTGGTATCGGTACCTAACACACTTCGACTCACGGCAAATGGTTCAGCGGCTACCGCAACAAGTTCTAGATCCAACTCGTCCGCGACGCGTTCTAGCGCCCCAATATGCACCATTGGCGCAAAGGCCGTATAAATTTGTACCGCAACATCTTTACCCTGAAACCCAATTGGATTAGAAACTTTATAGCCATCGATATGAATGCTGACAAGCGCAGAGTTAACAAGCTTCACTTCAACATCTTCGTTGCCAGTTTCGAGTGCAATTTGCTTTTGCGCCTTCGTGGCGGCCCTATCTTGCACTTTCTCAATAATGAATTCCATTTCGGCTTCGTCGAGCGGGCGGTCGGGCTGAGGTCTGCGGTAGCGGATAGTGTTGGTTACCCCTTTTACCAGTTCACCGGCAATTCCAATCACGCAGCGCTTTGCCTGAAGACCTGCCTGCTCTTCGGCTGCAGCGAGCGCCTCTTCGCAGTTTTTCACTACACCGGCAATATCCGCAATCGCGCCTTCGTGCATATCGCCAAGCTCTTGATGAGCACGCCCTGCACCAATAATATCAATTTGTTCATCGTTGACTTTCGCAATGAGCGCTTTTACATACTCGGTACCAATATCAAGCCCCAGCAAGTAGTCGGCATCGGGTGCCTTTGACTTTGGCAGAAATTTTTCTAAAACCATACTGTAGATTATATACCACTCGTGCTTTTCGCGCTAAAGTTGCATAATTATATAAAATATGTTATAATGGAACTATGAGTACAGATCCTGACCTCTTCCCCGATCCTCAAGATAGAATTGATTTTGTTGATGATCGTGATTTACTGGAATTACTGAACGGTATTTTGGATGATAAAGACGGATACAAAGATATAGTCGAACGAATCGCCACGCTAAAAATACTCAAGGTAGAAGAATTACAAATTCCATTAGATTTTGATTTGCAAGACATCCTCCATGGTGCAAACTTTGATGAAGGAGTTGTGCGCCTCACGGCCACGATATCTCAACATGATGCTACCGAAAAAGTCAGAGATGTTGCAGTCGCTTCACTCGATGCTGTTGATATTACCATTGAGGAAATATCAGGATCAAACTATCTCATTATCGAACCATACGGCGTGGTATCGGAAATGAGCCCAGCCAATTTTAATAGTATTTTCAAGGAGTTTCGCGATAGCAAATCCGGCCTAATTGATTTATCAAAAGTTAAAAGCCGATCAATTCAAGCATCGATCGGTTACGACTATGAGATCGACCTATCGGACGGGAGAGTGGTTGGTAAAATAATTGAGCTCGAGACATTGGATGACACGGTATTTGCGTTTGAAATTAGAATTGAACGACCACAGCCCAATGGAGACATGGTAGGTACCCAACTGTCTGTTATTGAATCACTAAAAAAGCATAGTTCAATTGGGGTTGATCAGATAACTCCAGAACATAAAGTTTGGGTTGCCATCAGCAAGATGGGCAATGATACAGAACAGTATGAGCCCATTTCAATTGAAGCATTGAATCGTGTAACATCGTTTCCGGTTGAGCAAATATCTAAAACCGAAATTGAAGATATCATTGAAGCCGTATTCGCACTAAGAAACGCTAAGTAAGATGGTCTTGCTCGGGTATCTTTTAGTAGATATCCTGCGATTATCGAGGCTTGCCGTATTGTTTCCAAGCGCCACCCGGTTTTATAGTTATACTGGAGCGTGAAGGTGTGTATCAAGCCTAGGTGAGAATGGCTTTAATACGTCGAATCCCGGCGCTGGAGGCTTCTTCTTTAGTGATTTTGAAGCGTTTGCCACCTTCGGCGAGCTGGCCGGTATGGTCAACGTGCGGGCCACCACAGATTTCGAGGCTGGCGCATTGTTCACCTTCGCCCATTTGGTACACTTTCACTTCGTCGCCATAGCGTTCGCCGAATGGACCGATAGCACCCATATCAAGGGCTTCCTCGGTCGGATACATCGTGTAGCTGACCGGCAAATCGTCGGCAATCCAACCGTTGACGAGTTCTTCAGCCTGAGCTTTTTCCTCTGGAGTCATTTTGCGCTCGAGATTGAAATCGAAGCGAAGGCGCTCGGTGGTGATATTGCTGCCGTGCTGCCGTAGTTCGGGGCCGAAAATCTGGCGAAGGGCCGACTGCAGCAAGTGTGTGGCGGTGTGGTATTTGAGGTGAATAAGGTCGTGACCTTCGAGTCCGCCCTTAAACGTACCTTTGGCAGCAGTCTGCGAACGCTCACGCTGCTGCTGCATCATAAGGTCAAAATCGGCTCGCCAACTGTCCGGCACCTCAATGTCTCGTTTGAAAGCTTCTTCAACTGAAAGTTCGACAGGAAACCCATACGTATCATAAAGCACGAAAATATCTTCGCCAAAGAGCGTTGCGTTCGCGTCTTTAGAGTGCGGCGTGACTGAGGTTCCATCCTCATACGTTTGCTTATCGCCAGCTCGACGAGCAGCGATTTTTTCAAATTCCTTCAGGCCTTTGCGAATTGTTTGGCGGAAAGCCTTTTCTTCCTTCACCAGCACGGCAATGATAGTCTCGCGCTGCTCTTTGACCTCTGGGAAATCATCGACGTAGAGGTCAGCGATAACCGGTACGACTTCTTGCAGGAAATTCTGCTCAATACCAAGGTCGAAGCTGTAGCGAATAGCACGGCGCAACAAACGGCGCATGACGTAGCCCTGCTCTTTGTTGCTTGGTACGCAGCCATCGACCGCTAGGAAGGTGGCGGCACGCAAATGGTCGGCGATGACACGCATGCTTTCGGTATGACTATCGTACTTTTTACCACTGAGGGCTTCAAGCTTTTCGATGATGGGCCATAGGAGGCTGATTTTGAAAACATCCGAGCTATCTAGCTTGGCTGCTGCGATACGCTCGAGACCGCCACCGAAATCAACGTTCTGTTTTGGTAGCTTCTCAAAACCAGTCTCTGTCTTGAGGTATTCCATAAAGACACTATTCCCGACTTCCATGAAGCGGCCACAATCACAGTTAGGATGACAATGCTCGCCCCAACTTTTGTCATGCTCAATAGAGTCGAATTCATAAAACACTTCTGTATCTGGGCCGCCAGGTTCACCAGGCGTCATTTCGGCAATCTTGCTACCGCGCCACCACCAGTTCTTATCGCCATCGTAGAGAAAAATCCTTTGCCCGGGCTGTACGCCTTTTTCGTATCCATCAGCCTCTGAGCCGATTTCAGCAATGCCGGCCTCGATACCTTTTTCGGCAAATAGCTTTTTCCATATCTCTACCGATTCCTCGTCACGCGGAATTCCACCCGCCTCATAACCAATGAAGGTAGTGACGTAGAGTTTACTCGGGTCAAGACCGACGACATCGGTCAAGAATTCCCAGAACCAGCGGATTTGGTCTTGCTTGAAGTAATCTCCGAGGCTCCAATTCCCCAACATCTCGAAGAATGTGGTATGGCGATTGTCGCCAACTTCTTCAATGTCTTGCGAGCGCAGACACGTCTGACTATCTACCAGGCGAGTGCCGTCAGGATGCGGCTCACCAAGCAAGTACGGCATTAATGGCTGCATACCAGCACCGGTAAATAACGTTGTTGGGTCGTCTTTCAAGACAAGCGGTGCACGGGGAATCACCGCATGCTGTTTGTCGGCAAAGAATTTGAGGTAGGCATTACGAATTTCTTGAGCGTTCATATCTATAAATTATACCATATCAAAGAGGTATTGACGAAACGTCATAAAGTATTTATAGTACTGCACTAGCTATGAGCAACTATACAGAAATCCAACCATACAATAATGAGACGCCGAGGCTATTTGATCGATTAGGCGACCGTTTTCGTAAAGTCGTTGAGACGCTGGGGGCAAAAACATACACCTACGTTCAAACTGGGCGCGCTCAGGATAACGCTCGTGAACGCCAACGACGCCATAATTTATCTCAACAAAATGCTCGCCTGAGCCAACCAAGAATTAGGTAATAATTCCGCCGCC
Source organism: Candidatus Saccharimonadota bacterium (assembly GCA_027492465.1). Lineage (GTDB taxonomy): Bacteria > Patescibacteriota > Saccharimonadia > Saccharimonadales > Saccharimonadaceae > Saccharimonas. Next base: position 91,955 of record JAPUET010000024.1, read on the forward strand.
AAGGCAAACTTCACCATCATATATCACCGCCGATTGCCCGGGTGTCGCGGCTCGCTGCGAATCGTGCAAGTGCAATACGGCACCTGTCAATGTCGCAGGAATCAGTGGGCCCCGGTGACGCAACCGCACCTGGCAGTCGCCATTTATTTCATTGTCAATCCAATGAATATCCCGCAGCGTAATTGCACTTCGCCACATATCGTCATCGTTCAAATTGGTGCTTACATACACTTCGTTCTTTGCCATATCTTTACCAACAACATAATATGGCAGGCCACCGCCAACCTCAAGACCGTGACGCTGTCCAAGGGTAAAGAATATCGCGCCGTCGTGTCGCCCTAAAACGTTGCCAGTTTCTTTTTCGATAATATCACCGGGCTCGGTCGTAACGTATTCGCTCAAAAATTCGCGCATACCGACACTTCCCACGAAGCATACGCCCATAGATTCTTTTTTGCTTGCTGTCCAAAGGCCGCGAGCTTTGGCCAGCTCACGTACCTCGGATTTGGTATAGTCACCTAATGGGAATAAGGTTTTAGCTGCCGCTTCGGCGGTAATGCGGTACAGAAAATAGGTTTGATCTTTGTTAGTATCTTTTGCTCTTAGTAGTTTATAGCCGGTAGATGTTGGGTGTTGGGTGTTGGGTGTTGGGACAGCATCTCCATCATCTATAATCCATTTTCCATCACCTACCCGCGCATAATGTCCGGTCGCAATCATATCGGCACCATCTTCTAGCGCAGTTTCAAGAAATAGTTTAAATTTTACCTCCTGATTACACATAACATCAGGGTTTGGCGTACGGCCAAGCTTGTACTCTTCGATCATATAATCAACAACCTTATGCTTGTAAGCTTTTTCAAAATCAAAGACTTTAAAATCGATCCCTAGCTGCACGGCAACACGCTTTGCGTCTGCCAAATCTTCTGCCCATGGACATTTCATGCCAGGCAAGTCTTGGCTCCAGTTTTTCATATATACACCCGTCACTTCATGGCCTTGCTCCACCAAAAGGGCGGCAGCGACGCTCGAGTCGACCCCGCCGCTCATACCAACATATACTTTGCTCATAAGAAACTACGCACCACCTCTTACGCTAATAGAAAATAGCAGCGATTGAACGACCTCTGGAATAGCAAGCATCCAACCAGTGGGAGTAAGCCACCAAAATGGTCCCCACTGATTATCGCTCGCAACCGGATGGCCGCGTAATTCAACGTCTTTCGTACTGCGTTCGAATTCGAGCATTACTCGGCGCTCATGATACGCGCTCGTTACCAAAATAGCAGACTCCATACTACGCTTTGTAAAGATCGTAGATGTCTCTTTAGCATTTTCATGGGTGGTTTCGCTATTCTCTTCGATGAGAATATCGATTGGATCAACCCCTTCGTTGATTGCAAGCTGCTGCATAACGCTGGCATTGCTAGGGCCGGATTTATCGGCAGCGGCACCAGAGAAAATAATAATCGGTGCCCAGCCATTTTTATAAAGCTTGATCGCTTCTTTGGCGCGTGCAGACGTGTCTCCACCGCTTACGGCCACAATTACATCAGCAGCATGACAACCCTTTTTAGCTGACGGCGTAGCGTCACAAGCAGCCAGATCGTCAACTGTTAAGTAGCTACTAACCCCCCAGGCGACTAAAAGCAGTGCCAGAATGACAATAACGATTATCTTTACTGCTTTCATCTGCCCACTCGCTCCATTTCTGCACCAATAACTCTTATTAGTATAGCAGCTGCAGCCGAGATATTCTTGGTTGTTGAAAGTCGCCCCAAGGTTAAACGTAAACTACCGTCAGCCACTTCTGGAGCTAGACCAATCGCTGTAAGCACATGGCTACGAGTACCCTTATTCGCGGCGCAAGCACTTCCCGTCGCAACATACACATTTTGTGCTTCAAGCAGAAAAATAAGGCGTTCAGCGTCTAGCCCCGGAAATGAAATATGCAAGTGTCCCGGCAAGCGTTTTTTGCGTGCCCCTGAAATTACCGCAGTAGGAAACGATGTAACGAGTTGCTTCTCAAGGCTATCGCGAAGCGCGCCAAGGCGCTTTGCCTCTCCTCCGGCATGCCCCGCGGCAAACTCGGCAGCTACGGCAAATCCAATCGTGCCCGCAACATTTTCGGTACCACTGCGTAGTCCACGTTCTTGGCCACCGCCGTATACAATCGGGGCAAGGCGTACAAATCGATCCGTCCATAGTGCCGCAACTTGCTTTGGTCCGTACATTTTACCAGCATTGATAGTCAGGGCGTCCACACCCAGTCGTGCCACATGTACATCGATTTGACCTAAGCCCTGCGAGGCGTCACTATGAAAATAAATCGGTCGAGATTCGCCCGCATCAGCTCTACGGCGTCGCTCTACGCGTACCACCTCGGCAATATCGCGAAGTGGCTGAATGGTACCGAGTTCGTTGTTTGCAAGTTGAATACTCACGAGTTCCGTATCTGGACGAATCGCCGCCTTAACACTCTCGGACGAAATCATGCCTTTTTCGTTTGGCACAACAAAGGTATGGTCGTGCTGTGCCGCCGCCTCAAGCACGGCGTGATGTTCGATGCTACTCGTGACGACATGGCCTGTGATACTTGCAAACATAAGATTAATAGACTCGGTAGCTCCGGCCGTAATAACAAGATCGTTGCCTTTACCGCCAATCACCTGCGCAATGCGCTGCTTTGCTTCTTCGTACGCTTGGCGCACCTTTACTGCGGGAGCGTACGGGCTAGAAGGATTAAAGAAGTCATGCAAAAAATATGGCTGCATAGCTTCAAGGACGCGTTCGTCAAGCGGCGTTGCCGCCGCATGGTCAAGATAATATTGCTCGTGGTTCACGTTATTTATTGTACCAGGCTCTGACCGGTGGTTGGGTCGCGCCTATACACTTGGCGCGTCACTTGTTCGTAATACATGCGGATAGCAACGCCAAAGTTGCGCAGCTCTTCACCTTCTAGATAACTATAGCGTGCGCCTTCTTGGACCTTTAGCACGCCGTGTTCATTAACTTCGTACCGAATGGTACTGGTAGCGAGTTTCTTATTTGCATCAAGCCATTCTTCGTGCCATATCCAAGTCTGGTTCTCAAGGTAAAAGAATTCGCGGCGGCGACCAGCAGGAATGGGGCCAAATAGTTTTGCGCCAACTTCGCTTTCTAGAGTGAGTAGCTCACGCTCAGATAACCCCTTTAATGGACGTTGCTTTGTGGGCATTTTTAACCAATCGGTTGACACATCGTCGCCGACAAGGAGCTGCAGAGCTTTTTTTAGAACACTTGCCATTGAGTTTCCTTACGCCGCGAGATTAAAGTCATCTTGAGAAAGTTTACGAATTGCTTCCAGATGCAAGCCAACCGCGCGAAGCTGTTCTGCTGAGGTGAGTTCTAATGAAAAGCCAGGGTTCGGCACTTGCTCAGCACTCGTAGCAGCTGCAGTGACAACGCGTGCTCCTGTTACCTCATAGCGATTCGTCTCAGCCTCAACTCTGTTATGGTCAAAATTGTCTGGATTTGCTTCTTGTGCAGCTTGAGCGTATTCGCGCGCATCTTGCAGTAGCCGCTCTTGTTGCATCGCATAGTTAATAACTTCCGGAGAAGCAGGAACGGAGATAGTGTCGTAATTAGATTTACTGCCTGGTTGCATAATAGTTATATCCCAAAAATACTCTTGGCGTTTGCGGTAGTAGTGCGCATAACATCGGTGGGCGAGACATTTTTAAGCATCGCCTGATGCTCCGCGACTCTACCCACATACGCTGGTATATTCATTTTACCACGAAATGGTTTAGGAGTCAAGAAAGGCGCATCTGTTTCGAGTACAATGTCTTCAAGCGGCACCTCTGTAAAAAACTGTTGCTGCTTTGCATCCTTAGTAAACGTACTAATTCCGTTCACTCCAATGGCAAGACCACGCTTTTTTGCCTCTTGATAATTTTGCTCTGTATCTGTAAAGCTATGAAGAACGCCACGAATGCCAGGAAAGTCATCAAGAATCGGCCAAAAATCATCAAATGCCTCACGTACATGAAAACTTACCGGCAGATTATAGTCGCTCGCAATTTGTAGTTGCTCGCGTAAGCGCTCGATTTGCACCTCGCGTGGACTGTGATCATAAAAATAATCAAGGCCTATTTCGCCAATACCGATAATGTTAGCATTTGGGGCTTTGGATTGTAGACTTTGAAGACCCTCTTCCACTAACAGGCGAATATTGGCAGCCGCATTGTCCTTAGCATCATGCGGGTGTATACCGACAATTGGGTAGCAGCCTTCATGTGTCTGGCAAAACTCTACCGCTTCGCGCGAGCTTTGCACACTTGTACCCACACAAAACATCACTACGCCCGCCGTACGGGACTGGCTATACGCCTCTTCTCTATTTTCGGGGTAAAACTCACTATCATGAATATGACAATGAGTGTCCACGACCAACCTAGCATTCATTGGTACTAGTATAGCAAATTCTCTCTCAAGAACTGGGGCGCTTTTGCATCGACTCAACACCTGCTACTATAGATGTATCATGCTTATGCAAAACACACGTCGCGGATTTACACTTATGGAAATTCTGGTGGTTTTTGTGATTATGGGCATTCTTACGACAATTGGCGTGGTGTACTACAAAGGGGCGCAGGAGCGATCGCAGAACGCCGTCATCGCTTCAGCCGTAAAATCGTATGGCAATGCCGTTACGTTATATAGGGCTAATAAAGGTTACTGGCCCCCCGCGCCAGCCAGCGCCGCTGTTAAGGCCTGTCTTGGCGTAGCCGCTAGCTACAGCAGCACGTATGGCTCACTCACCTCTGGAAAATGCAATACAGCTGCGGCTGCGGATGTTAATACGACCTTTAATAGCGAACTTGCATCATATATTGGCAATGTGCCCAATCTAAGCTTTATGAAGCCCATGCAGTTTACTCCAACAGCGCAGTATGGCCGAGGAATTTACTACTCGTTTAGCTGCCTAATAAGTTCGTGTGATTATGCAAACACGGCAGTAAATAAATTCGATGTAAGGATTAACTATGTCATTCCCGCTACAAAAACCTGTACCATCGGCGAGACTCAAACAAATACTCCAAGTAGCGGCTTTACTACCTGTACATACGTGATTCAGCAAGGCGCGACTAGCTAGGCCTTAGGAGCGTGCGGATCTGGCGTGTGCAAATATATCTTTGGGAACAAAGGTGCAGTATCGCTTGGAACGACACCGGTTTCAAATATCTTGCGAATTGCCTCGGCGCTTCCTGGCATAAATGGCATCAGCAGATCGGCTATTTGTATGAGCGTACTTGAGGCATGAGCCAACACCTCCGCAAGGTGTTCGGTAGCTTCGGAGTCTTTTTCTCTATTTTTAGCAATTTCCCATGGTTTCACATTTTCAAGATATTGATTCAGCGAACGAACCGTATTCCATACCGTGTCGATGGCTTGATTAAACGCATAGGCACTCATGGCATCGCGGTATGGCCCCATGTCGTGCTCGGCCTGCGGTGCATCACCAATTACACCCGCCTGGTAACGCGTAATCATAGCCGCAACGCGCTGCACGAGATTACCTAGGTCGTTCCCCAGCTCGTTGTTATAGGCGTTTTCAAACTTTTCCCAGGTAAAGTCGCCGTCTTCTTGAGTGGGAACGTGACGTGTCATGTAGTAACGATAGGCATCGAGACCGTACTGATCGATAATTTCGTTTGGATCTACCACGTTACCCACAGTTTTGCTCATTTTTGCCCCGCCGACATTGATAAATCCGTGCACAAGGAGCACCTTTGGCAGCGGCAAGCCTATACCAAGCAGCATAGCCGGCCAAATGCCCGCATGAAAACGCAAAATATCTTTACCGACAACCTGCACATCTGCCGGCCAATACTCACGCCAAGCTTCATTTTCTGGATATCCCAAGACAGTAATGTAATTGCTCAACGCATCGATCCAGACGTACATGACTTGCTCTTCGTCGCCAGGGACACTAATCCCCCAGCTAAGATTTTTACGGGGTCGACTAATAGACACGTCTTTGATGCCGTCTTTAATGAGCTCGAGAAACTCGTTCTTACGAAACTCTGGCACAATCCGAAGGCGGTTTTTTTCTATAGCTTCGCGAATTTGATCGCTAAACTGACTTGCCTTGAAATAGTAGTTTTCTTCGCTGAGACGCTCATAAGGCTTTTGATGGTCTGGACAAGTGCCATTGTTTGCTGCCGCTTCTTTATCGGTGACAAAACTTTCGCAGCCAGTGCAATACCACCCTTCATAACTGCCTTTATAGATCAGACCTGCCGCAGCGAGTTGCTGCCAGATGTATTGTACGGCACCGCGATGATGGCCATCGGTGGTACGAATAAAATCGGTGTATGACGCACCAAGTTTGTCCATAAAAGTACGAAAACTTGCGTTCATTTGATCAACATACGCCTGCGGTTCTAGTCCGGCTTCTTGGGCTTTGGCGGCAATTTTGTTGCCGTGCTCGTCGGTTCCTACCTGAAAACGTACCTCATAGCCATTTTGGCGCATATAACGCGCCCATATGTCAGCGAGGAGCTGATCAAGGCCGGTGCCAATGTGCGGTGCGGCATTGACATATGGAATGGCAGTGGTAATGTAGGCTTTCTTTGTCATTACTTACCAGTGTAGCACAAGGGGTGGTGAAATAACACTTAGCCTAGCTAGGCGAGCGTTTTGCGTACAGTTCGACTGTTTGAAAAATGTTCAAATCCACCATCCCAGTATTTATCAAAAAAGGCTTTATCGTTAATGAAGCCTTTAAAATAATAAGGAGTCGAGTAAAGCAGTGCATCCCTAAAGCCGGCATCATCGCCATTGGCCACAGTTTGAAATACTTTTGTAAATAAATTCGTTGCACAGATCTCACGTTCAACAAGATGCGGATTATCCATCAGCTCGCTGGTAATGGATTGTACGCTGTACGGAAAGTCGCCCGCAATAATTCGCTCGGCTATCATACGCGTTCGCGGCAGTAGTAGCTCAGAGGTAAAAATAATGACATTGTCAGGGTTTAATGCCGTGAGTAGGGGCTTAGAAAACGCAAAATTACCAATCAGCTCAACGCTAATATCCTCAGTAACTACTGTTGTATTTGGTAGCCGCTCTTTTATCCAGCGCTTACCTACCTCTGCCTCGGTGACGTCAAAGTCATCCGTGACATTCGTCCATCTACCCGACACGAAAAAGATGACATCTTGCTCGCTAGAGTGCTGCTGGTAATAATCAACTGCGGCCTTTAGGCGCAACAAAAAATGTGCAATTGGGGCCCGGCCCTCAACCTTCCCACCATGAACAAACAAAACGGTCTTCATATACTTAGCTTAATTTCCTACGGCGTCTTTAGCAAGGCGTAGCCAATCATTGATTGATAAATCTTCGGCACGCAATTCAGGGTTGATATTAGCGTGGCGTAGCAGTTCTTCGGCGGCAGGCTTACCAATACCGAGCCCCGCCGATATAGAGCTACGTAACTTTTTGCGTTTAGCGGCAAAGCCGGCTTTCACTACCCTAAAGAATGCTTTTTCGTCCTCGGGCGCGACAAGCGGAGCAGCCAACGTTTCCAGCACTACGACCTGACTATCTACTTTTGGTGGTGGCGTAAAATAATCGCGCGGCACGAGCACACCTAAGCGGGCATTCGCAAACACTTGGGCGCTTACGGCAAGGATACTCATATCGCCAGGACCGGCCGCTACCCGCTCGGCAACTTCTTTTTGTACCAGTATCACTACCGTACTTGGCTTGTTTTTCGCCGTCATCAGCTTTTCGATGATTTTACTAGTGATGTAGTAGGGTACATTGGCAACTACTTTATAGCCGGCCGGCAAGCTATCTAGGTCAAATTGTAAAATATCTTCGTGTACCACCTGCAAGTTCTTACCCGGGAATTGCCCAGGCAGTTTGCGCGCTAAATCAGGGTCAAATTCTACCGCCACCACTTGTCCCGCCCGGCGCAGTAATTCGCTCGTCAATGTTCCGAGTCCTGGTCCGATTTCAAGCACAGCGTCATCTGGTTCAAGATCAGCATCATCCGCAATCGCCGCTAGTATATCACGGTCTTTTAGCCAGTGCTGGCCCAGCTCTTTTTTAGGCATTAGCGATAGATGTCCGGCAGATTAGCTCCACAATTTGGCCAAGGTTGCCAACCGCGTCGCTGGTACGTTTCCCATGCCTTTTGGTCTTGCACGGCCGGTGGGGCGTCGGCTGGATCATAGTAGCCTTGGTAGTTGGCCCATGTAGAGTAATCGTACTGATAGGCACCACGGTACTTTGGATTTTTCGTATTTGCGTAATTACCACCCGATTCACACTTACGTAACTGCGCAAGTGCCGCTGCAAAATCGCCGGTAAATACTGGTTTTGCGCCAACAATTTCGACCTGCTCTACAGATTGCTTAATCGCCACGCTATTAATTTCTTTGCGCGATACTTCGACGCCATTTCGCATATCGATTTCATACGTTACCGTGCGCTTACCTTTTTCGCCAGGAGTTTGGACTTTCTTGTATCCAATTGGCTGGTCAACGTCGCTCACCTGTTTAGTCGTAAAAGCAACTTCTTCTTCAAGAGTTACGGTTTGAATGCCATTACGCCATAAACGGATCTGCATACCAGGGGTAATCGCTGCGGAAACACTCGGCGTAATCTCGTCACTTTCAGCCATTTTAATACCCTTTTGCTTCAGCATATCGCCCACCGTGCGAGCCATTGTATAGCCCTGCTGGGCCTTGCCGTAAAAATCAAAATTGAACGCTGTTGCGCGGGTGATTGTCATAATTTCTGCAGCACCATCTGCAAGCGGGTCAGCCGAGGGCGTAAGTGCTGTTTTATCTTCGTCGTGCAACACAAGACGTGCCTGCTTGGCAATCTGCTTCGGAGTACGATATGAGGTAATGATCTTGGTTTCGGCGCTACCGTCACGAATGACGACCGGACGAGCCCGATAGACATTCACCTGGTACGAGCCCGCCACGAGCGCTTCATCGAGCCCCGGTTCGGTTCTGTCAAGCCCATCAAGACGAATTTTTTGTTCTTTAAGCGCTTCGCGAAGCGTGGCTTTTTTGGTAATAAATCCTTTGTCTACGCCATCGTCATGAAGAGTAATAATATGACTTTCCGAAGCTTGTGATGGGCCCGTCGCAAATGCCTGATGACTCATGGCAAAAACGACTCCTAAAAAAACCAGGGCAGCTAGCGCTGAAAAAAGAAATCGATAGTGGTGGGAAATGCTCGCTATATTCCGATCCATATCTATCAACACACCAAGGGAATAGTCCACCGGGTACGTATGCTCTATTATACCACACCGCTCTGCTACAATGGGGGGATGAACGAATCACTAAACTACTACCCCGGAACAAACACCTCTGGAAAAACATTTGACGAATGGGTAGCGGTACTTCATTTGCAGCGAGGCGGCAGCCTTTATTTTGTAGAAATTGGCGCTATGGACGGTGTCAATCATGACCCAATATACCGGCACATCATGGCCAATCCTGGCTGGTCGGGACTGCTAGTAGAGCCGCTCCCCGACATGTTTGCAAAACTCAAAGCAAATTATGCCAAGCGAGAAAATCTTGCTTTTGAAAATGTGGCCATCACCGAGGCAGACGGCACTGCCGAAATTGCACGCATACCAGCCGAAAAAGTAGGCAGCGAGGCACCAGCGTGGGCAGACGGTATATCGACACTAAAACCCAGCCAGCACATCTTAGGACAAGACCCCGCTCTTAGCCAGTATATGGTGACCGAAACCATCACAACCATGACTATGGCAAGCCTACTAAAAAAGCACGGCATTACACACATCGATCTATACGCCAGCGACACTGAAGGCTACGATAAAGTTATTTTCGAGCAACTGTGGCAAACGGGACTGCGTCCGCACATCATCAAGCTTGAAATCAACTATATGCCGTATCACCACGTCCGAGATATTTACCATCAACTTGCAAGTGATGGCTATACATGTTTTTATGAAGGCGACGATATGGTGGCAGTGAAATTATGAAACGCACCCTCTTCTATATTGACCACGAGTGGGCGTTCGGACAAATCCATTATGAGCTTGCGAAAGTGTTGTACGCTAAAGGTATTGACGCTTCAGTGCTTCCCTGGCAACAACCCTACTCGGTGGAGGAGATGGCCGAACTTGCCGCCGTTACAGACGTATTCGTCACGAACCCAAACGGATACATCACGCTCCGACACGATTACGCCATTCCGGCGCACCAAATTATTGTGGTCGCTCACGCGGTATACGACCTTCACTATTTGTATGATCGTTCAGGTGCTACAGCATTCGATGAGGCGCGTCAGTTTATTGTTGTGTCAGAATTTTTACAAACTACCGCGAAGACGATGGGAATCGCGCGCACACCCACCTTGCTTCACCTCGGTATTAACATAGGTCGCTACACTATAGAACCTGCCACCACTCTGCGAACCATTGGCATTGCCGGAAAATTCTACCGCGTAGACCCCCACACCGGCTACGACTTAAAACGCGGCTCCCTTATAGAGGAATGCGCTCGCGAGCGAGGCTTGTCTGTAAAAGTAGCCGAACACTATCATCATAGCTTCGTCACTATGGCAGGATTTTATCCCACAGTGGACTGCGTTATTATTGCCAGCACCGAAGAGGGCGCTGGACTACCTGCTCTTGAGGCCGCTGCTGCAGGACGACTCGTTATTAGCACGCCCGTTGGACATTGGCCGGAACTTGCCGGCACCAAAGGCGGCATAACGGTTCCAATTGACGAAGCAGAATTTAAAAAAGAAGTGCTTACAATCCTGGAGAAATACCAAAACGACCCAAAAGCGTTTGCCGAAAAATGTCAGGCAATCCAAAAGCATGCAGCTACCTACGACTGGGCGCGGGTAGTAGATGAATGGGCAGCAGTATTTACTAGCTAGAGACGTTTATAGCTTTTCGAGACGAGCATACTCTACATTCAGCTTTTTGTGAGCACCGCCAGCAAATAGTACCGTGACCGCAAGACCATCGATATCGACGATTTCACCGACGCCAAACTGTGCAGAACGAACACTATCACCAATATCATAATCCATGACATACTCGTGAAATTCGTTGTAGGTTGGCTCATGGGCCTGCTGCGCACGCGCCACTTCATAGCCCATGTCATCAAGAAATCGTGACGGCGAGTTATACGCACGCGTCCCAAACTGCGTACGACTCCCGGCATAACTTAAGTGCAGCTCTTCGCGAGCACGAGTCATACCAACGTAACATAGGCGACGTTCTTCCTCAAGCTGTTTCGGGCCTTCTTCGAGCGCACGAGAACTAGGGAATAAGCCATCTTCCATCCCCACCATAAATACTACCGGAAACTCCAAGCCTTTAGCAGCATGCAACGTCATTAAGGTAACTTTTGATTCGTCGCTTGCCGTATCGGCACTACTCATTAGCGCCACTTCTTCCAGAAAATCAGGTAGAGCGGCGAAGGACTTTGCGTCACTCACAAGGACGCCAAGGTTAGCTTCTCGGTCTTCAGCTTGCGGTGTGCCGTCTAAAATAAATTCTCTGTAACCGGTACGCTCGATGAGGCGTTCCAAGATATCGCTTGGTGACGCACCGGACTCAATCATCGCCTGCACTTCCCTCAACTGTTCACCAAGATGGATTAATGCATTCTTTGCCCGCGAGGTCAGGCTACTCGTTTGATCAGCGTTAACCAGTGCTGAAATAATATCCATGCCGGAATTTGCCTGCCATAGAATGAATTTCTCAAAACTTGCCGCGCCAATACCGCGTGTCGGCACATTGACAATTCGACTAAAGCTCATGCGATCGTTTGGTTGGTACACAAGACGAAGGTAAGCAAGAATATCTTTAATTTCTTTACGATCATAGAACCGCACACCACCCACAAGCTGATAGGGTATATGGTGTTGTAGAAACGCGCGCTCAAAGGCAAAACTTTGCGCATTGGTGCGATACAACACGGCAAAATCACCGTAGTCCCGCGCCCTAGTTGCAACCTGCGCACTCACACGACTTGCAACAGCATAGGCTTCTTCGGCCTCATCGTATACAGCCTGAACCTCTACGGGCGCACCTTTTCCGGCATCTGTCCATAGTTGCTTTTCGGTTCGTTCAACATTTTTCGTAATAACATTATGAGCTGCTTCAAGAATCGAGCCGCTTGATCGATAATTTTGCTCTAATTTCACCACCAGAGCGCCCGGAAAATCCCGCTCAAAATTAAGAATATTCTTAAAATCAGCCCCACGCCAACTATAGATCGACTGCCAGTCGTCCCCTACTACGCAAATATTTTTCTGATCATTCACAAGGTACTTCACAATTGCATATTGTGCGGCGTTAGTATCCTGATACTCATCAATTAAAATATGCTTAAATTGTTTTCTGTAGCGTGCCTTCACCTCTGGCGCATCACGCAATAACCGCACCGTTTCGATGAGTAAATCGTCAAAATCGAGCGCTCCGGCAGCACGGCGTAATTGTTCGTAGCGTTCGTACAGTTTTGCAATAATTTGCTGGTTTGGGTAGTGAGCATGCGCAAGGTATTCTTCTGGGTCAATAAGTTCATTTTTGGCGCTACTAATTGCAGCGCTCACGCTACGAGGCTTGATTTGATCGTTGCTCACCGAGAGCTCTTTCATAACCTGCTTAATTAGACCCTGCCTATCGTCTTCATCATAAATAACAAAATTCGGCTGAATACCGATAGCACCGCCGTCTTGACGCAGTAAGCGCACGCAAATACCATGAAATGTTCCCATCCACGACATAAAACTACGGCTATTAGGCTGCCGTATAAGGGCGGATAGGCGCTCACGCATCTCGCGCGCCGCCTTATTAGTAAACGTTACCGCTAAAATTTCGTTCGGCCAAACAGCTTCATGCATTAATAAATGAGCGATTCGATGGGTGAGCGTTTTTGTTTTGCCACTTCCAGCACCAGCCAAAATAAGCAGCGGACCGCTGGTTGTAAGCACCGCCGACTTCTGCGCATCATTAAGCCCCGCTAGACTATCCATTGCTATCCATTATACGCTACGAAGACTGCTCAGTGAGTTAATAAAAAGTATCCAACCCCTGCCCCACCGCCAAGTACAATAAGTCCGAGAGCGATCAAAATCCATTTAAGCGGAGAGGACTTCTTTTTTACAGGAGCGACAGCCGTAATGGGCTGATGATACGCGGCCGTATCGTAAATTGAGCCATTCGTCTGATCGCCAGTACTAGGCGATTCGGTATATTGCTGAGCTATTGAACCTCCGGCCGGTACCGTTGTCGTTTCGGCTGGAACCACGTCGGGCATAGAAGCCTGTTCCTCCACTACCGCAGCAGGTTCTGATACATTCTCTATTACGGGCGCCGGCACTTCACCAGTGGTTACCGTCTCACTTGCAACCTCCGGCTCTTCTGTGTGATTCGATAGGTCATTTGATTCCACCGATAATACATCTGTATGAAGCTCTGCCGGGAGCGAATCGTGCAAAGAATCTGGTTCAGCTGGTGGCGGTGTTGGTATGGCTGATTCATCGACAGGCGCAGAAAGCTCACTTGGAGCAAGACCGCCTAGGGGACGCTTTTCTGGCTTGGCATCTGGCAAAAATGGCGATGAAAGTGGCTCAGCTACACTATCGTCGGCAGCCGTATCTAGAGAGATGTCGGCTGCTATAGGCTCCGGTGCTGGCTCGGCGACAGACTCAGGCACTTCAATCTCTGGTTCAGCCGGCTCTACTATTGGAGCAGTAGGTGCAGGGTCGCTCATAACAAGCGGCGCTGGAGCGCTTACCTGAGGTAATGGTGTGCTAGGAGGTGCGATAGTTACACCTTGGCGGCTTGGCTGTCTTGGCGTCGATTTCATATCCGAAGACGGATGGATCATATCCATAAACTGTCCGCGACGCTTCGCGGCCAGCGGCGTAGTAGTGGGTGCACTCGGTGCAGGATCGGCCACTGGGCTACTTACTGGCGCTACCGGTTCTGTAACAGGTGAGCTAGGAGCTGGAGAAGTGGCAGGCGTTGCCGGGCTTTCATCGCTTACAGAGCCAAGTGTCACCACCTTATCCTCTGGGTCATCAAGGGCGGTATTACGTTTATTAGTATCGACGTTTGACATTAGTCCTGCAACGGCTTTATCTAGTTCTTCAAAATCAAGTTCTGTCATGTTACGCCTTCTTCTTTACTGATTTTTGACCATGCGCCATTTTTATAATTTCGGAAAATCCATGGACATCAAGACTTGCACCACCAATAAGCAGCCCGTCTACACCCTCGATACCCAGAATACTCGCAGCGTTATCTACCGAAACACTGCCTCCGTACAATACTCGTACCGCTTTGGCGGTCTCGGGCCCAAACAAATGTTTTACCTGCGAGCGAATCGCTCGAACAACACGTTCAATATCCCCGGGAGTTGGCACTTTACCAGTTCCAATTGCCCACACCGGCTCGTATGCTATCACAAGACGCTCAGCCTCTTCGCTCGTGATGTTTGAAAGTCCGCCGACAAGCTGATCATGTAAAACATCGTTTGTTTCGTTATCGGAGCGTTCGGTGGCAGTTTCGCCCACACAAAGTACCGGAATGATATCGTTACGATACGCTGCCTGAACTTTATTGCGTAACTCTCGGCCGCGTTCACCAAAAATATGACGTCGTTCACTGTGACCAACAAGCCCGTACTTTACAAGGCCGTGAAGCTGAGCGGCCGAGACTTCGCCGGTGAAGGCGCCACTGTCCTGCCAGTAGAAGTTCTGTGCAGCAAGATTGAAATGATGATGCTGTACTTGCAAATGGAGTGGCTGGAGGGCCAACATTGTCGGCGCAATCACTATTTCAACATTGGCATGCTTACCAACCAATGAGTCAAGTTTGTGCACAAAAAGGCTGCCTTCGCTGACGCCAAGGTTCATCTTCCAGTTTGCGATGATAAGTTTCTTGCCCACGTAATAAAAATGCTTATAGTTATTTAGTTCTAGTTTACTACAGATGTTAGCGCGCGTCTAGCAAACTTTCGATTCCAGGCAACTTGTCACCTGCCATAAGTTCAAGACTAGCACCACCGCCAGTCGAGACATGTCCAAAGCTAGCGCCGGCTTTTTTATCCCAGTGCAGCACGAAATCTGCCGTATCACCACCGCCAATGATTGATTTAATAGAACTCTTATTGTTAGCAAGTACCTCTGCTAAAGCTGCTGAAGCTGTTTGAAAAGCCGGCACCTCGGCATATCCTAGAGTGCCATTCCAAATAACAGTATGAGCACGGCCAACAATCTGCTCGATAAGCTTTGCCGATTCTACACCAAGATCAAGCGCCATCGTTTCGGCGGGAATCGCTTTCACCGATACATCCTGCCGGGTCGCTGCAGGCTCGGTTGACGTACCTACACCGACATCAACCGGCAAAATCAAAAACGAGTCGACGCGCTCTCGCCCAACTTTTTTTATCGCTTTTTCGTAAATTGCATCAATAACGTCATTTTGATCTGTTTCAACTTTACTCTTACCAATGAACGTTCCTTGACGCGCTAAGAAGGTGTTTGCCATAGCGCCACCGATAATAATCGTATCGGCAACATCAACAAGTTTTTCGATCACACCAATTTTATCGCTCACTTTTGCGCCACCAAGTACCGCCACAAGCGGACGCGCTGGTTCTTTCATTGCACCAGTGATCGTTGTGTATTCCCGTTCAAGCAATAGGCCCGCAACACTAGGAATAAGGGTAGTGATAGCAGCTGTACTCGCATGAGCACGATGCACAACACCAAACCCATCTTGCACAAAATAGTGAGCTCCGCTTGTTTTCGCAAGATCACGAGCAAATTCCATGTCATTTGCTTCTTCGCCAGCGTAAAAACGGAGATTTTCGCATACCGTTACGCTAATTTTTGGTGCACGTTTTATCGCCATTCGCGTCTTTTCGCCGATACAATCATCAACAAATCGTACCGGTTGGCCCAGTAGTTCTGCCAAACGCGTTGCTGCTGGCTCTAAACTATATTCCATCTTGCGCTCGCCATCTGGCCGGCCAAGATGACTAATAATAACTACTTTACACTTATCGGCAAGCAGCGCCTTGATCGTTGGAACGCTCATGCGAATGCGGTAATCATCTGCCACTGTACCGTCTTCATTGAGCGGTACGTTATAATCAGCCCGCACCAAGACTGTTTTGCCTTCAAGCGGCACATCGTTCATTGTCAGTTTAAAGAATTTCCCACTCATAATCCTTATGGTAACAGAATGCCTATGCGTGTGCATAGGCATTCTGTCAGAAAGGGCTAACGCAATTAAAGAGAGACTACTCGATAACCCGAACACGAACAGTGTCGGTGCCACCCACAACACCTGGTTGGCGACCACTTACAATCACTGCAATAAGCTCTTCGATATCGCCAAAGTAGTGCTGAGCCTTGAGCTCACGCGCAAGATCTGAACCGGCTTTTTCACCATCTGCACGCACAAAACTTCTCGTAGCATAGGTTAACGCAAGTTGCTGAGCCGCCCGAGGGTTACTCGTAACTACGCAAATTGGTAAATGTGGCCGCATTTTAGCAATATTTGCCGCAGTTGCACCAGACTTTGTCTCGGCAATAATCGCGGTTGCATTAATTTCTTCGGCAATTGTCACTGCCGCATGCGCAATGGCATTGCGCCGAGTATTAAGGTGTGTAACTGGTGTTGTTTCTGACTCATTTACGGGCCAATTATCCTGAGTGTATAGGATTGTTTTGCGCATTGCACTCACCGCCTCAATAGGGTACGAGCCATTCGCCGTTTCGTCCGAAAGCATCACCGTATCGGCACCCTGAACCACTGCGGTTGCGATGTCACTTATCTCGGCACGAGTTGGTTCCGGAGCGTCCACCATGCTTGCGAGCATTTGGGTAGCGACTATACTTAATTTGCCATGCTTGCGGCAAAGGGCAATAATTTGGCGTTGCACGATTGGCACCACTTCGGCGCCAGCTTCGACAGCCAGATCACCCCGGGCCACCATAATACCATCGCTCGCCCTAACAATTGCCTCTAGCGTCTCAGGACGAATCGCCGCCTTAGTCTCGATCTTAGCAATAATTTGCGCCCCACTCCCATGGCCGGTCAGGATTTGGCGCAGATTATTAATGTCTTCTTCGCTTTGCACAAAACTCAGTGCAACATAGTCATAATCTTGCGTGGCGCCAAATTCAATGTCGGCTAGGTCTTTTTCGGTAAGAATATCGCCGCCAAAATCCGTATCGGGCAAGTTAATGCCTTTTCTGCTCATTAAGAAGCCGTCGTTCTCAACGCGTAAAGCAATCGCTGTTTCAGAGACAATTCGCGTGACAGTTGTTCGAACCTTACCGTCAAATAGATAGATTGGCTCGCCTACTTTTACCTTTTCGGCAAGATTATACTGGACAGGCAAAACATTGCCATTATGTTCCGCTGCATGATCAAGAATAATTTCATCGCCCTTTTTCACATCGTGACGATTGTCATTCAGTGTGCCCAGACGAATCTTTGGCCCCTGCAAATCTTGAAGTACCGCAACAGTACGGCTATTTGCCGCGCTCGCATCACGGATCCATTTAATTTGTTCAAGCCGCTCTTCATGAGAACCGTGGCTAAAATTAAACCGAAAACCGTTTGTGCCCGCTTTAATGAGTTCGTCGATTTTTTCTGGTGTTGATGTTGCTGGCCCCAGAGTTGCCAAGATTTTAGTACGTTTAAAGATTGTGTTCATTTTTATAATAATATCACATTTTACAGATATAGAACACTAGCCTTCGCTGCTAAACGATACTCCAGCCTCCACAAGCGAGCGGTAGTTCCATATTCCCGGGTCTTCTGTTTTATATGTCCAGTAGAACCAAGCAGTGGCGTTTTTATAGCTTTTTATCTGGCGCTCAATATGCGCTCGTTGTAGCGATTCGTGCTGGTCGCTCGGGTAGCGACGCAAACCCTGATGCGACAACACTCCGCTCCATTCGCCAACCACAATTGGCTGCTGACGGCCCAATCGCCGAAGTAAGCGCCTGTGCCCTCGTACCACCTGCCAGTACCAGCTTAGGGGCGCTCGTTTATGAGCCCAAAAACCAAAATGGTACCAATGGACATCCATCATCACGGGAGGACGAGAGCCACCAATTGCCGCGTTCAAGAGCCGAGGCGTAAAAGCATCACTAAATACAATTGCCGTCTCAGGCCTAATGATACTCGAAAGCCGAGCATATGCTTCGCGGTAGAATGCCCGAAGTTTTAACTGAAACAACGCCGTTTTTGGTTCGTTTAATAGCTCAATACCCCATAAAGCCGGCTCTTCACGGTACCGCGTTGCGAGGCGCTCTAACACATCAAGTGTGCGCTCGCGATAAGCGACTTCTTTATACCAAAGGGCTTTTCCAACCCTGCCGCTATGATCATGCCCATTCTGACTACCCGGCGCACCATGAAGGCATAAGAGAATCTTTAAGTCGTAGCGTTTGGCCATCGTAAATGCCCAATCAAGCCGGCCAATACTCGCTACAAACGGATTGTCGCCCTCTAAAATCCAGTAGCCCACGGGAATCCGAACCGCCTTAACCCCATGTTCGGCAAGCCACTTAAAATCAGCTTCACGAATAAAATTCTTTTGATGGTTACGTAGCTTTGCCCTAGCACCTGGTGTTTGCATAAACGTGTATTCATCGCCCGCATCGGTACCAGCAAAAAGAGACGGCGTCATCCACTTCTCAAGCACCAGCCATCCGCCAAGGTTTACACCTTTCATTACCATAGACTTACTATATCACTAGGAGTATATGTCGTATTAGCTATAAAAGTTAGAGAGTCACTAAACGATCGCCGTGCCAAATGCCACCCCAACAGCATAGGTAACGGCCATCGCCAGTACGCCACCAAGCAACACCCGAGCTACGGCGCGTACCCGCGAGGCATTCCCGGCCACCGCACTTAAGTAGCCGGTAATTGTGAGCGCCACCAGCACGGCTATTGCCGTTGCCCACACTCGCCAGGGCCCAGGCGTCAATGTCATGGCTAAAAACGGAATTAGCCCACCGGCCGAAAATGCCACCAGCGAGGCAATCGCTGCCTGCCAAGGGCTATTAATATCATCGGGGTCAAGATTAAAATGCATACGCAAATGTGCCCTAAGAGCATCTTTTTTTGTTAGCTCTTCCGCTACAAGTTTTGCGGTTTTTTGGCTCACACCATGCTTCATATATTCGTGGGTCAGCTCATGAAGTTCAAGGCCAGGCAGTTTTTTGAGTTGCTCTTTCTCCCAAGCAATATAGGCTTTTTCGGCATCACTTTGGCTACTTACTGATACGTATTCACCGACCGCCATCGAAAGCGCACCGGCAATTAATGCCGCCAAACCAGAAATCATAAGCGTATTGGCATCTGCAGTTGCACCAGCTACGCCCATAACGATGCTCGAAACACTCACTATACCGTCATTCGCTCCTAATACAGCGGCGCGGAGCCGGTTTAGTTTACCGTTTTCGGCTTTATCCGAGGGGAGCTCGTAAGTAGTACCTTTATAGTTTGGCATACCTTTTAGTGTACTCCTGCCTTGCCGGATTATCGAGCCCCTACAGAGAGGCAGCGAGTAGTAATAAAAGACTACGCAGGATATTAAGTCGCTACGAGTTGTTAGTATTATTTTCGTTTTGCTATGGTAGCGGCACCATAAGAAAGCAAAAAGGTAATAGTGGCAAGGGCAAGCAAATCGAGTGCAAGGGTGCCAATATCAGTTTTTACTTCTCTAACGCCTGCAAATCCCCCAGATCGTGTTATTTTAAACACTAGTGGAAATCCGTAGGATTTCTCAATAAATTGATCGGGACTGGACCCATTACCTCCTGTAGGGAGCGGAACGAAGAGCATAATAGCAGCCCCAATTACAGTTACAGCAAAAGTGCAGGCAATCGAATATATAAAAGATTTCTTCATAATCTTAGTATACTTGGTACAGCAACCTAGATAAAAGTGATCCCACCGGGAAATCACCAGCAAGCTGGCTCTTCCGTTCATTCATGAAAAAATGTAAACACTTTTTCATTTTATTCACTACACACCCTCTTTTGCTATGCAAAAGCCCGGGTTCAATTCGCCATATGGCGTTCACCAAGAAAATTACCCATCAAACGATGGGTAATTTTCTTGGTGATCCCACCGGGAATCGAACCCGGATTGCCAGGATGAAAACCTGGTGTCCTAACCGTTAGACGATGGGACCATAGCATGTATTGTAGAAAGGTATAAGATTTGGCTTTGCAGAGTTCTTTTCGGACAGTCTGGTGTCCTAGCCACGTTCCGCGGCCCCGCGAGTCAGGCAAATGAGCATAGCTCATTTGTGACATCGCCTTGCGACCCGCCACTGGCGGCTCTCACGTTAGACGATGGGACCATACCTAACTAGCTTGATCTTACAAACCGTAGATTATTGTAGCAGATTATCCCTTTATTTCAAGTAGCCAGAGGTGCTCTACCAAAGGATATCTTACATCTATTGCGCTAGTGCTTGTTTTATTATATATGTATTGACATTTATGCAATTTTGTGATAATATGGAAGAGTCACAGTGAGCGAGGTGGAACGCGCTTGCTTAAGATGGGAACATTGACAATCAGACTATACCTTATTGTATTAGTCTGTTATAGGGGTAGCAACAGTTGTCATGAACGCTCACGGCCACTGTTGCTGCTCTTATAGCAGCAGAGTACACGAATCAAATATATGGTTTCTCCTGAAGTGAGGGTAGCATGGTTGCGCTTAATATATTAGGCTCAAGCATGCTGCCCTCACAAAGGGGCGCAGCAGATCGTAACGGGACAGTCCCGTCGATCGTGCCCCTGAAGGAGGCCAAAATGCCCATGTCCAACGTTACTTCCAAGGCCCTCCCGTTCGCCGGAATTCTCAGCGTGGCCCTCGGCGCTCTCAGCACCTGGATCACGCTCGTTCCCGGCAAGCTCACGGCCAAGAACACCCCGTTCTGGCCGTTCGTCGTGGCCGGCCTGATCACCCTGGTGGTGGTCTTCGCCATCGCCAAGGCGCGCAAGCGTCAGCGACGCACGACGCCCCCGAGCTTCTCGTGGGGTCTGGTGATCGCCATTGTGGCAATCGCCGTGATCCTGGCCGGCGCACTCGGTGCGCTGAGCAGTCTGCTTGTCGCTGGAACCCTCAAGATGACCGCCTTCTGGTGGTCAATGATCTGGGGGATTGCCGCGGGAGCGGCCGCCGGCCTCGGCATCGCGATCGTCGACCGGGCAATCGCCCGGGCGAAGACCAACTGAACCAACCAACCCAACACCGAAAGGAAGGTACGCTGATGAAGCGCACCACCACCTGGCGCGGAGGGTTGGTCGCCCTCTTCGTCCTCTTCGCGCTCGCCCTCACGGGCTGCGCGGGGGCGGCTCCCCAGGAGCTACCCAAACTGACTAAGACGACGCAGATCGAGAAACTCGACTGCGCCGCCGTCGGGAACGCGCTCGACCGTCTGAGTGCGGTCGAGAAATCGTCCGCAACAAAGGAGGAGAAGGCTGCGTTCAGGACGGAGACCGGGATTGACCCGGCCGACAAGAAGGCGGTCAAGGAACTGCGCAAGCGGCTCAAGGCGCGCGAGAAGGTGGCATGTGAGGCCGACCGCCAGTTCACCGTGCCGGTGAACGAGGAAGAGGTGAACGCTTCGGCGTTCAACGCCCTCGTGAGCCGGTGCGGCGCGCGGCTGGACCGCTCGTCGATCGTGGCCCCCGCCAAGGGCGACAAGGCGTCCTTCTTGCTGAAAGGCAAGGGGGACGCAGTAAAATCCTGGCGGGACTACCAGTGCCATCTGGTGCGCAACCCCACGCTCGCAGATGCGTGGGGTCAGGCGATCAGTGCCCTGAAGACCCCCAGTGGGTCCACGGGCAAGGCACTGAACAGCGGCTGGCTGCCGGCGGCGCTCAACAAGGGCAAGGACTCCCTCGCGGAGGCCTGGCTCGAGAAGAGGGGCGACGGTAAGCTGTACGTCACACCCGACTTCCAGCGATTCGCGTTCAAGATCGTCACGATCTTGAACCGTCTGGAGAAGAAGCGTGGCGATGGGTTCGCCAAGTGGAGCTACGCCCTCGAGACCTTCAGGGGCGACGGGCTGCCGCGCGCATTCCGCACCACCAAGGGTTACTACGGGCAGTTCATTCTGCTCAAGTACACCCCGAAGGGGTGGTCGTGCTCCTCCGTCGTCTTGGGGATCAACGTCAAGGACGGCCGTCCGGCCGGTCTGAAGACGTACTGCTCGTCAAGCGGCAAGCCGACCGGCACGCCACCCGGTGAGCACAAGTACACCTGCAAGGGTGGAAAGTGCAAGACGGCGCCTCGATGCAAGCACGGCGTCTGCCCCAAGACCGGGAGCAATCCCGGTCTGACAACCCGAGGAGAACACCACTCCGTCTCCAATGGAGACGGGAGCAAGATCTCCAACGGCAAGCAAGGCAATCCCAAATCCGACGCCAAGAAGGCCAAGAAGAAGGCCAAGGCAGAGGAGGCAAAGAAGAAAAAGGAGGCCGAGAAGAAGAAAAAGGAGGCCGACACCGATTCCGGTGGCGGCGACGAGGACCACGGGGAGTCGGGCACCCCCGATTGGGAGGGGTGATTGATTCGTGTGCTCCACCCGGGGCACCGTGCGCAAGTAGATCCGTCTACCGCGTGCGGTGCCCCCGGGCACACACCTACTACAAAAAGGTATAGTTTGATTGTTCCAGCCCGTGCAGGTGATGAACATTGACAATTTAGTTTTGCTTATTGGTTATTTATTTTGTCAATGCTTATTACTAATAATTTACTAAAGGAGAATGTATATGAAACTTACATCGATGCTTGCAAAGGTATCGAAGCGTACGTGGGCAGTTGTAGCAATGGCTGCTGCTGTAGTAGTTGTTCCTGCCGGGCTACTTGCCTGGGGTCCAGATCGACCTACCTACACAATGGCTCATCCTGCCGACCATGTTACGTTTAACTCGATTACCGATGCAACTAATTATGGTGACGAACGAAATTTCGTTACTATTAGTGCAGATGGAAAAACATACAGTGACGACATTACTGTTCAAAACGGTAAAGAATACACTGTACGCATTTACGTACACAACAACGCCGCAAGCAACCTTAATTTGGTTGCCCAGAACGTTGTTACAAAACTAAACGTTCCAACACAAACCGCCAGCCGCATTCAAATTGATGGCTACGTTGATTCAACCAACGCAAAGCCAAAAAGCGTCTGGGACCAAGCCGTATTCCACGGTGCCAACGACTCACCTTTTAAGCTCGATTTTGTAGCTGGCTCTGCTTACTACAAAAATGCCAAAGGTCAGTTCGCACTTGCTAACAGTATTACCGGAAGCGGCGCAAAACTCGGTTACACCAAAATGGATGGCAAAATCCCTGGCTGTTTCGAGTATAGCGGTGCTGTTTACCTAAAGGTAAAAGCATCAACTGCTGACTTTTCAGTTAAAAAGACTGTGCGCAAAAACGGCTCAACAACGTTTGACAAAACCGCAGCAGTAAACCCTGGCGACAAGGTTGACTACCAACTGTACTTCAAGAACACTGGCGGCATTAAGCAGACAACCGTATCGATGAAAGATACGCTCCCTGCGGGTGTTACCTATGTTCCTGGTACTACCTATGTTCACGATGATAAGGGTACCCGCCAAGTTGCCGATGGCATTACTGCCGGCGGCATGACAATGGGTAACTACGTGGCAAATGGTGATGTATACGTAAAGTTTACTGCCCAAGTAGCGGCGAACGACAAACTTGAAAAGTGTGGTTCTAACACGCTTGTCAACAAAGTGAGCGCAACGACTGCTGAATCGGGTACGAAAACCGATACTGCAACCATTACGGTTAACAAAACTTGTGAGGTTAAAAAGGTTACTGCATGTAACCTAAAGACGAAGAAAATTGAGCAAGTTGAAGAGTCGAAAATTGACAATGTCAACTACACACTCGACTTAGAGAAGTGTAAAGAAGTTGAAAAAGTTACTGCTTGTAACTTAAAAACGAAGCAAATTGAGCAGAATGTTGACAAGACAAAGATCGACAACATCAACTACACGCTTGATCTTGACAAATGTAAGCCAGAAGATAAGGATATCCAAGTTTGCCGCCTAAGCGACAAAAAGTATCCTGTTACCATCAAAGAAAGCCAGTTCGATAGCACTAAGTACTCTAAGAATCCTGAGGATTGTAAGGCTGAGGAAAAAACCATTAAGGTTTGTCGTCTTAGCGACAAGAAGTACCCTGTAACTATTAAAGAATCAGAATTTGATAGCAGCAAGTACTCTAAAAACCCTGATGACTGTAAGCCAGCTGAGAAGACTATCGAAGTTTGCCGCCTAAGTGACAAGAAATATCCTGTTACGATTAAGGAAAGTGAATTCGACAGTAGCAAGTACTCTAAGGATCCTAAGGACTGTAAGACACCTGAGGATAAAGACATCCAAGTGTGCCGCTTGAGCGACAAGGTCTACCCTGTTACCATCAAGGAAAGCCAGTTCGATAGCACTAAGTACTCGAAAGATCCTAACGACTGTAAGGCTGAGGAAAAAACTATCGAAGTTTGCCGTCTTAGCGATAAAGAGTACCCTGTAACTATTAAAGAGAGTGAATTCGACAGTAGCAAGTATTCGAAAGATGCAAGCGACTGTGATGAAACTCCTATGTGTGAGATCCCCGGTAAAGAGAACCTTCCTGCGGACAGCAAAGACTGCGTAGAGGAAGAGACTCCTGAAGAGCTTCCACACACCGGTATGAGTGAAGGAATTTTGAGCGTACTTGGTCTTGGTTCGCTTGTAAGCGCCACTGGTGCCTACATTGCAAGCCGCCGCACGCTCAATAAATAAGCAAAACTAGTCTGACCGCTCGTAGGTAGAATACGTTTCTCGTACTGTACAAAACCACCCGTACTGTTTATAAGTACGGGTGGTTTTCGTTATGGGCATAATTTATTCGGCAACAACCTGTGGCACTGGAGGCTGCGATAACTTTTTTATAGGCAAACGGAATCCAAATGTGCTCCCCTTACCTTCTTCAGAGCTAAAAACGAGTGATCCACTATGACCATCGACCACTTTTTTTGCAAGATATAAGCCAATACCGGTGCCATCGGGCCGCTGCTTGCGCGCGTTTTCGGCACGGAAAAACTTTGAAAAGAGCTTCTTTTGCACTTCGACCGGCACGCCCATACCTTTATCTATCACCCGTAGCACCGCATAGCCGTCTTCGACGGCAAGGGTGACTTTTATTTCTTTGCTTTCAGGCGAGTAATAAATGGCATTATCCATAAAATTCATTATTACCTGGCGAATTTTACCTTCGTCTAAATACAATTCCGGAAACCTGGCCGGCCGCTTGTAGCGAACCGCGATACCGTGCGCTACAGCCACCGGCTGAATGCCCTCTACCTCCTGCTGAACAACTTTCGCAAGATCAACCACGTGTCGATCGATAATAAACTTACCCGTTTGCAAACGACTCACATTAAGAAAATCGCCAATCAAATGCACCATGCGCTCACTACTACCATAGGCTTCTTCCAAAAGTTGGCGCTGGGCCGGCGTGATTTTACCCACATCGCCTTCAAGCACCATACTAATATAGCCCTTAACACTTGTAAGCGGGGTCCGCAGCTGATGGCTTGCCATACTGACGAATTCATCTTTTGTTTGGTCAAGTTCTTCAAGCTGCTGATTTTTTTGCTTTAATTCTCCTGTGGCCTGAGTAATTTCGCGGCGCAAGCGACGATTAAAGTCTTGCACTTCGTCGAGTAACGATAGTTTTTGCATTGACATACTTAGGTCGCTCGCAATGATTACAAGCACGCGTGTATCAGCGACGGTGTAGCTACGACTACGCTGAGCACCTAAACACATGAGGCCAACGACGTTCTCGCCAGCGCGGAGTGGCAACACCAGTACGCAGTCGCGACGAGCTACGAGGCTTTCGATGGCATTTGGATAGCGCATATATTTATCTACCTCTAGATAAGCTACTGTCTGGCTGGCAAAATATTCAATGAGTGTATTTAATTCTGTTTTAGTGAAAATTATTTTGCCACCTAACGACTCGTGCTCCCAATTACCATCTGACTCTTGGTAATACACCGCTGCTTTTTCTGGCTGCATAGCAGCACCAATAGCATTTACCACAGCGCTCGCTGCTTGACGTACACCGATTGATTCAGAAAGCTGGCTCGATATCGAGCCATAGAGCTCGGCACTATCGTAATGGTGACGGTAAAAAACATGAGCGGTAGCGCGATCAAAAAAGGTACGCAGCGGCGCAAACAGCGCCGACACGGTGACAATAATCGCGATATTCATAACGGTTGAGTTCACTCCGCTTAGGCCCGACGCTCCCGCTACATACGCTGCAACCGCCACTAGGAAAAAATATAATCCAATGACTACACCGAGCGCTATGGTATAGCCAACACTACGAACAATCGCAAGCCGGATGTCGAGCAATTTATGCCACACTACGGCATACACCAGCACTACGGTCCACACTACAACAGGCACCCACGCTAAATGCGAGGACTGGAGGGTGTAGTCTAAATTTGGCAAAATCGCATTACTCACAACACCAGCCACCGCGCCAAACACTAGACCCGACAACACAATAAGTATCTGGGTTTTGGTTCGGCTTGGTTGGATTGTGCGGTAATATGTCACCAACCGCACTAGCGCCACAATTACCTGCACTAGAATAAAGGCGACAACTACAATATAGAGCGGTTCGCGCGTTGGCTGAATAGCAGTGCCATTATGGCTCAGCCCACTTACCACAAGCGGGCTTATAGCGAACAACATGAAAAGCACATTTGCTCCAAGCCACAATCTATTGTCGGGTAATGGCCGACGCATTAAAACGTACGCAAATCGTAAGATGTAGTAAGACATACCGATTGCCGAAACAAAAGCGAGTCGAATAAGTGTAAGATTGAGCCATTCGGGCAAACTAGGGCCAGGAATGCTACTGGCAAGCCCCCATACAGAGCAAAAATAAAGTAATACACCTATCGTACGGTGAAGCTGGCTGCGGTGGTCGCTGGCGATCACGATGGTACCTACCACTATCGTGATAAGCAGTGGCAGTATTGCGAGTAAATTGAAATTAGCGCCCATCCTAGAACGTATTTTATCAGATTCTAGTTATAGCCTGAAAAGAACCTACTCTGTTACGAAAATATTCAAATATCAGTAAGTGCATCGCAACAGTTGTTAAACTACGCCCCACTCCTTGTGTCGGAGTATCACCATCGACATTTACTCCAAAAATAGCCTCTGGCCAGTTTGTCGATACATGGCCATTTATACTATCTTGGTATATTCTTGCGGAATTCCTAACATCAAGTACTACTCCCATCTTCTCAGCACCCTTGGCTCCGGGTGGATATACCCTCTTATCAGGCGCGTGCATAAGACGTACGCCATCAGCAAACATATGCTTATAGGCTGGCCAAATGCTTGGATGTAATCCAGCAACAAAATAACGTATGTCGTTCTCTTCAGCAAAGCAGAACATTTCGCGGTAAACCGCCATCGTGGCAAGCTTTGACACTTTACCCCTTACCTTTGCCATACTACCTATTTCGGCAACGCTACCGGTGGGCAATTGGCGCAGATAATCAGCCACAGCCGGGTCAAACTGTCTGGGTGGCGTACGAAGATCTTCAATAGTGGCTGCCCGATTCCAAAAGAGGGTGCCCGCGGCCACCTGTGTGTTATCGCTGCCACGATAGGCTCCAAAATAATTACCGTACCCTCGCTTATAAAATAAATCAGCAAGTGAGGCACCCGTAAGCTCACGCGTAAACTCGCGGCTCTTCTCTATTGCTTTATACTCTTGTAGTGCTCGGGCGTTATATTTCCCCTTATCAAACAGCCGCTCAAGCGCTACTTCCGCCGCTATCTCTCCCCCTAGTCGCAGCGCTTCTACCGGTTTATTTTTGCTCATGCTACAATAAATAATATCATGACCCGAATCGCAATTATTGAAGATGACGCCGTCATTAATCAGATGTACCGCATGAAGTTTGAAGCGGCGGGATTTGAAGTTGCGACAGCAAGCGACGGCGAAACTGGCGTTGCCATGGTTGAGCGCTTTAAACCAGAACTGATTTTGTGCGATCTTCAGATGCCACATATGAATGGCGCCGAAGCACTTGCCCACATTCGAAAAGAAAGCTGGGGGGCATCAGTTCCAGTTATTATTTTAACTAACCTTGGCGAAGAAGAAGCCCCAAAAGAGCTTAAAACCCTAAACGTGGCAAGCTACATTGTAAAAGCTGAGCTTACTCCTAGCCAAGTAGTAGCTCGCGTAAAAGAAGTCTTAGCAGACGCCTAACTTTTTATATTTTATAGCTTGCCCGCTTGGCGTAAGCAAGCTTCAATAAGGTGGTCAAATAACACCGTATAGGTAAGTGGCCCTACGCCGCCTTTTACAGGGGTAATCGTTACGTCATGACGCTTACGCACCTCAGGGTCCACATCGCCCACTATCGCGCCATTTTCGCTAGCCGTACCGGCATCTACCACAACAGCACCCTGCTTTACCTGCCCCGACTTGATCAATCGTGGTACGCCAGTGGCAGATACTACCACGTCACTTGCCTGCAATACTTCACTGACATTGGTAGATGTATCATCAAGAATTGTCACCAGTAGCCCGCGGCGTTTCCACATCTGTCCTAGCGGGTTACCGACCAGCTTTCCGCTACCTACAACAGCAATATGCTTGCCCTCTAGCTCTATATTGTAACCGGCTAATAGCCAATCGATCGCTTGCGCGGTGGCACTTGGGTACATCGCACTTTCGCCAAGACCATCTACATCTTTTTTTGAGTCAATGGTATTACATATTTCATTTGTTTGACTAGAATTTTCTAGAGGTAACTGCACAATTATACCTTGTATACTTGAGTCAAGATTTGCCTGTACTATGCGACCTTTTATGTCTACTTCGGCAACCGTCTCTACCACTACCTCTACCATAATATCTTCGGCATAGCGGGTTTTCATACGCACGTAGGTATCGATAACCGGGCTTGCCGCTGGGCTTTTAATAATAAGGAGTTTAGGAATAATTTTATGCTCTTGGCGCAGATTGCGCACCTGGCGCAGCTGACGCTCCTTTATAAACCCCTGCAACTCAAGGCCATTTAGTTCTTTACTCATCTATATCCTATCCTTCCTATCGTCAATAAACGCGCCCCACTGACGAACAAGCCGTAGCACAGTTTTTAGAGGTAGTTCTATGAGCATATCTAAAATTAAAGCAACAATATTGATTTTTGCATATTTTTCACTCATCCAGCGGCCCACCACAACAAACGGTAGGTAAATAAAATCACGAATAAACGTAAGACCGTTGCTTTTAGAGCGTACTACCTCGAGCTCGCGAATAAGCCGGCTAATACGAAAACCAAGGAAGCTGGCAGTAGAAATAAATATTAAAAATATAGCAATGTGAACAAGTGAGAACCCAAGCGTTAATAGCAGCCACATGACTGCCGAAAAGACAATGAGACACGAAAGAACATATACCGCAGAGAACACCTGTCCGTAGCTGCGAGAACCCGCGGTTGTTTTAGCAAGTGAAACGCGGTCGCCATAGAGCATTACATCGACACGGTCTACCAGCGCAGTGGTATTTGCGTAGCCTGGCAGATTAAGGGTTAAACGTAGCGCAATCATATAGAGCGGCGGGAAAAATAGGTTGATAATGAGTGGCTGCCACATGATTCCATCGTGCGCCCAAAAATCGTACGGAACTTCGATTGCAATACCTACGAGGAATTTTGTGATTACCAAGAAAATAACACTTCGTACAATTGCTCGATTTACCTTACTAGCAATATGCGAGTATTCTTTGCCTACCTGTTGCTCAAAGGCGTCTAAAAATGCATTACGCCGAGGTAAAAGCTGTAGAAAATCAGGTCGATCCTCGATCATGCGACGAATAATCCTTAAGGGCGCACCCTGCCTATCCACCATGCGGTAGAGCGTATCTTCGCCCGGAGATTGAAGTAATCGATCAATATGCTGGTTGTATGCAATGTAACGCTCAAGGTCGTTAACGCCAATGCCATAGCGGTCCATCAGTCCACCACGAATGGTTGCCGTATCGGATTTTAACAGCGCTTTATGCACGGCGGCAAATAGAGACGCACCGGTGTCATCATCTTCACTCGTATTTTTGGGGGCATTTGCAAGCTGAACCTTTTCAAAGTAGAGATAGGCAACATCAACAAAAGCCGTATCTTGCCATACCGGGCTCACAACATGTGATACCGCAACCGAAAGCGTATCGAGCAACCATGCGGTCGAGGTGTCAGGGTTAATACCACGACGTTTTTGGAGTTTTTCGTAGGCTTTATAATGACTGGTGGCAAAATCGGAAATTGTGTCGAGCTGCTCTTTGACTAGAGTGTTGTTGGGCAAGTATCCGGCAAGTGTGAGCTCTACGGCAAGTTCATTTCCACTCGTCGCGAGCAAGCGTTCGTCACGCGTAACGAAAAGCTGCTTATAAAACCTTCGAATAGCGTTTTGAAGCAACAGATGTTCTTCGGTGTTTTCGGCAGCATTCCTTAGCTGCTCATATGCGGCCGTGAGCGCACCGCCGGCACCAACAATATTTACCTTTTCGGTATGTGCCGAATCTTTACGCGCTGCATTTTCGCGCGCGTCGGCATTCAGAAGTTCCGCCTCGAGGCGGCGTCCAGTGGTGTTCAACTCCGCCATATCCTTTTATTATACACCCGTAGGGGCTTCTTAGGTGGTAAAGACGTACTATTTCTGCAGTAATGTAAGGCTTAGTGTGTTTTACTTAATTTAAAATCAAAGACTAAGAACGGGTCGCTGTCGCTAATCTCGCGCCCTAGATAAGCATAGTACCCTGAAAGCACCTTCCTTTGATGTTCTTTGTCGGTGAATGATTCATGTACGCCTGTTTGAATTGGCAAATCGCGGAAAGTGGTTCTTGCTTTGTTAATGATCTTGGCCTTAGCCATTATCTTACCCGTACTTGAGTCTTGAATACCAATTTCATCACCAACCTTCAGGTAATCATATTTGTCACCATACCGGTATGTGGTTAGTTTAAGATTTTGCAAAATAAAATCTACCAGTTCGGGAGCAAATGCAATTGCGTACTTATCTGGCGTAAATTCTTTTTCATTAGTTGAAGTTGTATCTGGGACTCGGAAAATCATGTTTTATATAATAACAAAAATAGTGCCCACTTTTTCATTTCATTTACTGAAGCACAGAGGTAGAGGACAACCATTTTTTTTGGATTAGGCCCAAAAAGTCGAGACATCAAGTCCGGCCTGGCTGCTTCCATGAAAAAAGATCTGTCCTATGGACAGATCTTTTTTCATGGAGGGCCAGGAGAGACTTGAACTCTCGACACCCTGCTTAAGAGGCAGGTGCTCTAACCAGCTGAGCTACTGGCCCGCAAAGACAGACAAATCGTTCAATTTACCTTAGTCAATTATACTGCAAACAGTGCTAGATGTAAAGCATGGGTTTCGTAATTTTATACTACGCAGACTAGCAAAACGTAGTACAATACCACTATAGAAAAGGAGTATCCATGACGCACGAAGTAGTTAACCCCACACCGCCCATACCGCCCCAGCCTCAATCGGGTCGGCCGAAACGCTATGCAACAGCAATTGGACTAAGTCTGGCCGGAGGAACAATGGGTATTGATCGGTTCTACCTTGGCTATGTAGGGCTCGGCATCCTTAAACTCTTAACAGGTGGTGGGTTCGGCATTTGGGCCTTGGTTGATTCCATCCTCCTTCTACAGGGGAAACTTGGTTCGGCCGATGGCTCCCCATTAGAACAATCACCAAACGACAAAAAATATCTAAAAATCGCCGTTATCGTCTATTATGTTTCGATTGGCGTTACCGTACTCCTTTCCATAGGGGTCATAGCAACATCGATTTTTATAGCCAGCACCAATCCAAAAGCATTTTCTTCGCAACAATCGAGCACGCAAGAACTCACGCGCGACGAAGTGTATGCAAAACTAAGCGTAGGTATGAGCGAATCAGATGCAAAAGAGATCTTAAGCAATGCCAAGTACTCAAAGAATTGTAGTAAAAGTACCGATGCGAACGGCACTATCGAGGACTGCACCTACTGGAGATTCTCATGGCAAGACAACGACCAGATTATCGTTCGATACGTAAATGGTAAGGTATTTGAAATACGCCAATTCAGTTCCGACGATTCAACCAACTATAATCCCTCGATACTTGAGAGCTAAGGCAAAGACTATGGCAACACAACCTCACCCCCCTACTCCACATACCCTACCGACCGATGGTACAAAAAGTTATATGACCGCCACCCTTCTTAGTCTTTTTCTTGGCATGATTGGTGTTGACCGTTTTTACCTGGGCCAAATTGGCCTAGGTCTTGGAAAACTGTTTACCTTTGGCGGATTGGGCGTATGGTACACCATCGATCTTGTACTCATTGCAACCGGTGCGGCCCGAGACGCCGATGGCAAGACACTTACTGGCTATGAGCGTGACCATAAAAGTGCATGGCTTATTATTATGATCTTGTGGTTACTTAATATCGGCAGTAGCCTTTTGAGCCTTGCCGTAAGTGGCTTAGCTTTGGTATTTGGCGCATCAACTCGTTAATCAGAGCCTCTACGAAATCACTCGTATAGTACCGCTCTCTGGCAAAAGCAAGCTTTTCCAGAACTTTGCCGCACTCCACCGAACGTACGGCTGCGCTAGCTAAAGCTGTCGCCCGTATGTGCAAATCGTTTGCGGCGCAACCAATGAAAAAAGAGTAGTGTTACTACTCTTTTTTCATTGGTACACCCGGTACGATTCGAACGTACGACCCTCTGTTCCGAAGACAGATGCTCTAATCCACTGAGCTACGGGTGCATATGGTAAATTCTCACTTTACAGTAGAAATAACTTTATACCTCTTCATTATACCATGCCTCTATAAGTGTTATACTGATAATTACTATGGATATCCACATGAAAATACCCCTTAAAAACTACATCACCATGCATATTGGTGGTGAAGCCCGTTTTATGGCAGATATTCGTACGTCTGATGAAGTAGCAGAGCTTATTGCTCGCGCAAGAGCCCAGAATGTACCGTTTTATATACTTGGCGGAGGTAGTAATACCCTTGTTCGTGATGAGGGATTTAATGGACTTGTTCTTCACAACCGCATTCAGGGCTTTGAAATCATAAACGAAACCCCGACTGACGCCACAATAAAAATTGGCGCTGGCGAAAACTGGGATGATATTGTACGAAAAACCATAGAAAAAGGCCTGAGCGGTATTGAATGCCTCTCGGCAATTCCCGGCACCGCTGGAGCCGCGCCCGTCCAAAATATTGGAGCGTACGGTCAAGAGGTTTCCGAGACACTCATAAGCCTTGAAGCATACGATACGGTCAGCGAAACCCATGTAACACTGACTAACGAAGAGTGCGGATTCTCGTATCGTCACAGCATTTTTCGTGGCGATGCCACGGGACGCTACGTTATTACCTCGATTACTCTCAAGTTATTTAAGGCGACCCCCCAACCCCCTTTTTATCAGGCAGTCCAAGATTATCTCGATGCTCACGAGATGAGCCTCGTTACCACCCAAATCTTACGCGATGCAGTTATCGCTATCCGAGCCGATAAGCTCCCCGACCCCAAACAGCATCCCAATACTGGCTCGTTCTTCAAGAATGTAATCGTAGAAGAATGGCAGTTGAAAGAGTTACAAAACGAATACCCAGACGCACCTTATTACAAAATGGCCAATGGAGGCTTTAAGATACCGACCGGCTGGCTCATTGAACAGGCTGGCTTTAAAGGCAAAATCCTGCACGGCATGCGTGTTCATGATAAAAATGCACTGGTACTTATTAATGAGTCCGCGACAGGTTATGGCGATGTTGCAGCTGCCCGTGACGAAATCATTGGTGCTATCCGAGATCGCTTTAGGATCATCATCGAGCAAGAGCCGCTTGAAATGTAGTTAATGTAGCTACGGTGGTAAAAACATCTTGCATAGGCATAACCACTTTGCTATAGTACGGATATAACAAACGTTATTAACTAGGGGGCATCTCTAAATGGCATCACAAACTAAAACACGCGGATTTACGATCGTAGAACTCTTGATCGTTATTATCGTTATCGCGATCCTCGCCGCAATCACTATCGTTGCCTACAACGGTATTACAAACAAGGCAAACGCATCCGCCGGTAAGCAAAATGCTACATCAGTTGGACGCGTTGCAAGCGCTTACGCAGCTGACGACACGGCAGGTAACGGTGTATTCCCAACGCAGGCACAGCTAATTGCATACACTTCAACGACAAAAATCCCTAGCGGTGTTACAGTGCAAACAGCACTCGTAACCGCAGCTGAAAAGAATGGCAAGACTATCAGCTACGTTACAAAGGGTACATCTCCAAACTTTACTGGCGCTTGTATCGGTTCATGGGACAATTCCCTTGGTACACCAGCCATTAATTGGACATACGTTGGCGACGCTTCGGGATATTCTGGTAGCACTTGTAGCTAAATCTGTCAGATAGACCGTCAGAACCACTTCTCTATCCCAGAGAAGTGGTTTTTCTTATATTGCATAAATCCCTTAAACCGCCTATGCTTAAAGGAGATGTTGCGTAGGCAAGGCTATACTATTGTTGAGCTACTGGTCGTCGTTGTGGTGATTGTTATTCTGCTTGGCGTAGCAGTCTATCCGTCGCTTGAAGTGCTACCAAAATCACGCGATACCGAGCGCATGAACGATACGGCAAGTATTGCTCGACGGCTCGAGCAGGCCTACAGCGCACAAGAAGTCGGCGCCCCCGCCTACCCTACGACGACCAAATTACTATCCGATATTGCCACAAAAAGTGGAACGGTATCGCGTCTCGATGCTGATGC
This sequence comes from Candidatus Saccharimonadota bacterium, assembly GCA_027492465.1. Taxonomy (GTDB): domain Bacteria; phylum Patescibacteriota; class Saccharimonadia; order Saccharimonadales; family Saccharimonadaceae; genus Saccharimonas. The sequence goes on from JAPUET010000024.1 coordinate 126,940, forward strand.
ATTAAATGCACCCGACGCGTCTAGCTCAAGTGTAGTGGCCGCCACATCCAACACAAGCGAGCCCAGAGGCGCTGGAAGCCCCGTGCTTGGGCAGTACGTTTATCAGCCACTAAATAGTAGTGGAGCACTGTGCACGGGTACCGATACTTGTATACGGTTCTTTATTTACTATCGAACCGAACACGACAGTACCGTAAAAATAATCAAGAGTTTGCATCAACAATGAAAGCATATGGAATAAAATCAGAAAGAGAGAACGGATTCACCGCTATCGAAGCGCTAGTAACAGTCATAGTGGCCGCAATCTTCTTACTTGCCATAAACATGCTCTATATTTCTATTAGCCAGTCTATGAGTCTTGCCCGATCAAGAGCCGTCTCAAACGACCTTGCCTACTCCTATCTGCGCAAATACGTTGCCGCCGGCTCAACACCCGATTGGTTCGTCTGCGATACCGCAACGGGATCGAGCAATACAAACGATTTAACTATAAACAGTTCAGCAACTGGACAAACCCTCGCAAGTGGCACACTCAATGCCTCCGAGGTAGGGCTCCCTGGTCCCGTTACCTATAGCGTAAAGGCACTAGCAATCTACGGCTGTAGTGGCGTCAACCTTAAGAAGCCGATTAGAGTCGACTCGGTTGTCACTTACGGTCCTACATCACAAACGGCTCGTCATTCAACGATTGTGGGGTATTAGGATGAAAAGAATTACTCGACTACCGTTTGCAGCGCATCAAGGTTTTACTATTATAGAATTTGCGATCGTTATACCAATTCTTATTCTAGTGGCAATTTCAATGTTCAATATTTTACTATCAATCCTCAATACGAATGATTTTGAGCGCGACCGCCTGAACGCCATTCATGATAAAGAAGCAGCAATTGACATTATAGAAAGCGACGTTGCGCTTTCGTCGCGCTATCTTACAACGATAGACTCAGGAGTAGAAAACCCCTACCCGCCAACTTCTAACGGTGGGACCTGGTCGTATAAAGGAGATTCGGCTACGAGTCGGTACTTAATTCTACGAACATACAGTACAACCGAAAATCCACTTTCTGGAAACCGACAGCCCGTATTTAAAGGGAGCGGTACAGACTGCGATACAGCCCACCTTTACTTCAATGAGGTACAGCGCTATAACGTCATTTACTTTGTAAAAAATAATAATTTATACAGAAAACGACTCGTCAATACCAGCGCTCCGACTTGCTCAACTCAATATCAAAAACTTAGCTGTCCATCTAAAGTTGACTTAGGCACAAATCAACTTTCATCATGCAAAGCAGATGACGAACTATTGCTCAGCAATGTCAGCTCCTTTACAGTCAACTACTACCCTTCTCGCACATCAACCACAGCCTCTGACGTATACGCATCGGGCGCCGATACCGCCCTTGTAACGGGAGCAACCGATGCTGAAGTAATCGTCACCGTCAGCAAAAAGAGTTCCGGCAAAACGATGACAGTGACAGGAAAACTACGCATGACAAAGCTAAATATGGATTTATAGTATGAGTAAGATAGTAAAACGAATATATAAAAGAGGTCGGCAAGGATTTACTTTGCCCGTAGTTGTCGTAACAAGCATTGCTATCCTTATTGTAGGCATGTCCTTGATGCAAAATTCATCCTCTATTTACGATAGCCTTAACGACCAATACTATGGCCGGCTCGCCGACGAAGCAGCCGAAGCTGGCGTAGCCTACGCAAACTTTTGTCTAAGCGATAACGGATTTTTGCAAACTTGGGGGCCTGCAAAAAGTAAGCCTAACTTGACACAGAAAACCAACTGTACCGGTTCGTCTATTTCGTCTGCTCCAGGTTATATAGTACAGAATGGTCAACTACGCACTTCTTTTTCGGTGGGAGATCTGTCAACTCGTAGCGACGGAGCCATTATTCTATCGGTGACCGGTAAATTAGAGAGAATTGCCGCTGGCAGCGTGCAACGCACCTACACCGTTAGTCGTAACGAAGTTGTAAAATGGAAGGAATTTAATCCAACAATATCTTCTAGTGGTACGGCAAAAACCTGCGCCGTTGTCACTAACGAGTTATATTGTTGGGGTAAAAATAGTAACTCATCAGAAAACTTTACGGGTAATTTGGGCGATGGCACTTCGACGGATTCGCTTGTACCCGTAAAGGTAGCGCAGCAAACCGGAGCGCTAGAAGGTAAGGTTGTCACCAAGGTTACTTCTGCGCAGTATCATAGCTGCGCCTTAGCCCAAGGCACCGTCTACTGCTGGGGGATAAATTCAAACGGCCAGCTTGGCAACAGCACAACAACCAATAGCTCCGTACCTGTGGCAGTTGGGGGAGCCTTAGCGAGCCTTACTGTTACGGATATTGCGACGACCGGAAACACTTCCTGCGCAATTGCGAACAGTAAAATTTATTGCTGGGGGAACAATAGCAAGGGCACAATGGGCGATGGCACAACCTCACAATCCAGTACACCCAAGTTAGTCTCTACGACCAATCTGGGTTCGAGCTATGTTGCCACAAAGCTCGCAACCTCAGGTAGTAGGTCGTACAATATGTGTGCAATCGCCGACAATAAGGCATGGTGCTGGGGTAATAACGAAGCGGGCCAGGTAGGCAACAATACCTCGGGCAGTACAAATGTTTTAGCGCCTACGAAGGTCTACGATTCAGGAGCTCTATCGGGTAAAACCGTTACCTCGATTTCTCAAGACGGCTACTTTAACGGCTCATCAGGCGCTTACCCACACGTATGTGTAGTTGCCAGTGGAGCTGCGTATTGCTGGGGTGAGAATAATGCAGGACAGCTTGGAAGAGCAGTGGGAAACACCACCGACTCGAGTGTTCCAGTTGCCGTGTCTACCACCGGAGTACTGTCTGGCAAGACTATCACTGATATCGTGGTGGGGCTGCAGCATAGCTGCGCACTCACCAGCGAACAAAAAACCTACTGCTGGGGATATAACGGAAGTGGTCAGCTCGGCAATGGCAACAACACCACTCAGCGCGTCCCGGTTGCAATTAGTATGACCGGTGACTTAAGCGGCCAAAACATTGTCTCAATTGGTGGTGGCGCAAACCGCGGTTGTGTCATGACCGACGGGTATCAATCATTTTGTTGGGGGTTAAATGACCTAGGGCAACTTGGTGACGGCACACAAACGAGTAGCAATGTGCCTGTTGAAGCCCTTTTCCTGCGCCCAAAAGCACCAACCTACATGTTTTAGCAATACGGCAACGGAAAATTGTGCAGAAAATCTCGTACCTCGGAACGGATTTGTTCAAGCGCCGAAGGATTAGAGCGCGCTTCAATAGCAAGACGAATCCATTCAGCGATACGCTCCATATCTTCCTCGCCTAAGCCGCGAGTGGTAGCGGCAGGCGTTCCAAGACGTATGCCACTAGGGCGAAACATTGGCAGCGGATCATCGGGCACAGCATTAGCATTCACCGTAAGCCCAACTGCATCGAGAGCGACCTCCGCCTCTTTGCCGTCAATACCAAAACTTTTATGAACGTCAGCTAAAATCAAATGATTGCTGGTACCGTTTGTTACAAGCTCAAAACCACGTTTTTGGAGTGCTTTGGCCAGCCGAGCAGCGTTACGCACTACATTTTCTGTATAAGTACGAAACTCTGGCTGCAACGCTTCGTGAAAGGCAACGGCCTTTGCGGCAATGACGTGCATATGAGGACCACCCTGCATACCAGGAAATACTGCCCGATCAATCAATGTTGGAATATTGTCTAACATCTTTTCGGGCAACTTTAGAGGATTACTCACAGTCCCCATACTAAGTATTAGTCCCCCCCGTGGACCACGCAGTGTTTTATGAGTCGTGGTTGTCATTACATGAAAGCCGTACTCAAGCGGGTTCTTCGCGACACCACCAGCAATTAACCCAGCGATATGCGCCATATCAGCCATCAAAAGTGCACCGACTTCATTGCCAATACTCACGAACTTTTCGTAGTCGAGCTCGCGTGGGTAAGCGCTAAATCCGGCAAGAATAATCTTTGGTTGATGTTCAATTGCCAGTCGACGCAGTTCATCGTAATCAATTTCTCCCGTTGCGACATCCTTCATTTTATAGCGCACAAAATTGTACAAATGAGCACTGCGTGTCACGGGCGCACCATGCGTTAGATGGCCGCCATGACTAAGATCCATGGCGAGAATTGTATCGCCAGGTTCACACCACGCACTATATACCGCCTCGTTAGCAGGCGCACCGCTATGAGACTGTACATTGGCGTGATCAGCACGAAAGAGTTGTTTTGCGCGGTCAATTGCCAGCTGCTCTACTTTGTCAGTAAATTCTTGACCGCCGTAATACCGCCTGCCTGGGTAGCCCTCGCTGTATTTATTCATAAATACGCTGCCAAGTGCCGTTAACACCGCTTGGCTCACATAGTTTTCACTTGGAATAAGCTCTAAACCATCTTGCTGGCGCCGAGCTTCTGCGGCTATAAGTTCTGTAACAATATCATCATTCATAAGTCATTCCTTGTTTAGTGGTTGCGATGGTATGCTACAGTTGCTAAATCATGTTTTCTATTATACCATCTTTACCTTATATCACATTTGATATATAATCAAACTTATGAGTACAAAAAAATACTTGCGCAATATTGGAACTCTCATTCAAGAAACACGGCTTGCACGTGGCATGACTCAAAGCGAACTTGCGATAGCACTCGGCACCAGCCAGAGTGCGATTAATCGGATTGAAAAGGGTGGTCAAAATATAAGTTTAGAAATGATTGCACGTATTAGCGAGGTGCTTGCGAGCGAGATTGTACGACTGAATAACTCCGGCAAAACTAGCTTCCGCATCAGTGGCGGTAATGAACTCCACGGTAAGATTGAGGTAAAAACCAGTAAGAACGCCGCCGTGGGCCTACTCTGCGCGAGCCTACTCAATAAAGGCAAGACAACGTTTCGGCGCGTTGCACGTATCGAAGAAGTTAACCGCATTATCGAAGTGCTTGAAAGTATTGGGGTGAAATGTCGCTGGCTACCGCATAATGACCTTGAGATTACCCCCCCAAAGAAATTACGTCTTGAAGACATGGATGTTAATGCCGCTAAACGTACCCGTACGGTGATAATGTTCCTCGGCCCGCTTCTCCACCAATATCATGATTTTAAGCTGCCATTTGCCGGTGGATGCAATCTTGGAACTCGCACCGTTGAGCCACATATGGTCGGCCTAGAGCCGTTTGGTTTATCGGTAGAAGCCCGAGAAGGTACCGACTACTACCATGCAACATCATCGCCCCGTCAAGTGGAACGTTCTATTTTCTTAACCGAACGCGGCGATACCGTCACCGAAAACGTGATTATGGCGGCCGCACTTTATGACGGTAAAGTCACCATCCGTAATGCCAGCCCGAACTACATGGTGCAAGATGTTTGTTTTTTCCTTGAAAAGCTAGGAGTAAAAATAGAAGGTATTGGCACAACGGTACTCACCATTCATGGAGTTGGCTCTATCAATAAGAACGTTGAGTATTTCCCCAGCGAAGACCCTATCGAAGCGATGAGCTTTGTTGCGGCTGGCGTTGTAACAAATTCTGAAATTACCATTCAACGCGCGCCAATTGAATTCTTAGAGTGGGAGCTTGCCGTGCTTGAAGGCATGGGCCTTGAATTTAATCTTACCGATGAGTACATGGCGCGCAACGGCCGTACGCGACTTGTCGATATAGCACTTAAAAAAAGCCGGCTCCACGCACCGAAAGATAAAATCCATGCCCTTCCCTTTCCTGGTATAAATATGGATAATCTGCCGTTCATGGGACTCTGCGCTACGGTAGCAAAAGGCCGCACACTTATTCACGACTGGAGCTATGAAAACAGAGCTATTTACTTTACCGAGCTCACAAAGCTCAATGCTGACATAGAGATGGTCGACCCACATCGCGTCTATATTACCGGCCCTACAAAGTGGAAGCCAGCCGATATAACGGCACCTGCCGCCCTGCGTCCAAGCGTGGTCATACTACTCGCTATGCTGGCCGCACCAGGTAATTCAACGCTCCGCGATGTCTATAGTATTAATCGCGGGTATGAAGATATCGCGGCTCGGCTTAACTCGATTGGTGCAAATATCGAAACCACCTGGGAATAGTGACAAGAGCTTCTGTATCTGTTACAATACGTGAGACTTCCAAATTTACACAATTATTTTTATGGCGGATGTAGCTTGAGTTACCGTCCAAGCCGAATGGTGAGTGAAGTCATTATAGCGCAGCGCTCTAACCAACTGGTTAAATAGTTGCGAGTACCTTGCGAGTAAATATAGTATGGCGGATGTAGCTCAGTTGGTTAGAGCGCTAGATTGTGGCTCTGGAGGCCGTGGGTTCGAGACCCATCATTCGCCCCAAAGAAAACACCCAGGTGCATGCCTGGGTGTTTTCTTTGGGACTTTATACGGTCTGAACGCGCGCCTTGGGCTGTGGGTGAGAACTGCCCGTGGCAGTTCTCAAGGAAACGTCACAGATGAGCTATGCTCATCTGCCTGACTTTCGGGGTCGCGCCTGCGCGACCGAGACCCATTAAGTAAATCATAAACATCACGAATACGGATTATATCCACGCGCACCCGGTTCACGAAAGTTTACAGCCCGATTCGTCGCAGGTCGATCAATGCGGCTTGTCGATCGATTAACCACCATCGAATTACGCGGCTTAGGCGAACTATCCGCCTCGGCACTCCTGGCGGTAGGTGTGGCTCGGTCTTCGCGAGCCGCCGCTCGGTAGTTATGCACAATTCCCGCATGTCGATACCCGTTCACGAGCTGCCTATTTCGCTCGATACTTTTACGACGCTCGAAAGACTCGCCACTGGTCGATCCGATACCCTCACTCGAAACAATAGAATTAGAGTGAAATGCATCACCCTCGGGAGTAGGCGCAAAGCGTAAGCCTAATGTACTCATGCTTTTATTTTACACCATTTCAATGATACAATTACTAAGCACATGCGGGTGTGGTATAACGTTCATTACTCCTGCCTTCCAAGCAGGCAACGCGAGTTAGACTCTCGCCACCCGCACCAAGGCGAAACTCGTACTTAAGGCTTCGTTAAACGGAGTCTTTTGTTATTATAACTGTATGAATCTATTATTCTTGTACGGACCGCCTGCTGCTGGCAAACTAACAATTGCAAAAGAACTTGCAAAGATGACTGGCTACAAACTGTACGATAATCACACTATTATCTCACCGTTGGCCGAGTTATTCTCCTATACAGACCCAGTCCTCAACCCAATTCGTTCGTCGCTTGGCGAAAGAATCAGACTTGATATTTTTAAAACAGCAGCACAAGCGGGCGTTAACCTCATTACCACATCCGGAAGAGGGGGAGAGAAAGATTTTATATTCTTTCGTGAGATAAAAGAGGCGGTGGAGCAAAATGGAGGAAGCGTATTATTCGTTCAGGTCTCGCCTTCAAAAGAGACCCTGCTACAAAGAGTTGACCAGCCTTCGCGCTTAGGTGTTAAGGCTGACACGAGAGAGAGGCTTGAAGAAATACTAGAGGAAAACCCCGGTCTATTCGAAAAGTTTCCGGATGAGGGTCACCTGTCAATTGATAATACCGAGATATCGGCAATCAATGCATCGGAAATGATTGTTGATTACTATAAATTAACCTAACAAAGCTCTAACCTCAACCAAAGTAGTGCATCAAAAAACAAACTTTCCGATATTCGGTCGCTCATTCGGGCGGATTCTTTGGAGATTAAGTCGAAACTGGCCATCATCTATAGCGGCTTCTTTTTATGGTATACCCCTACACAACATCTCGGGATAGCATAGCCATCCACGGCTCGTGCTATTTACTTACCGTTTTACTCTCGTCCACACACCCGCAGGATATTCGGTTTCAAGCCAGTCATCTATTGTGATATACAGTTTCTTGGTGTTATAGCAAGATTGCCTAAATTGTCTTGCTACGTCTTGTAACTCAATGGTCATCGCCTTAGATGTAAACACATAAGAATTTAGCGGATCTTCTAATATTTCAATACCTGTAGTTGATTTTTCGGCGTTATCAAGCCAAGATTTAGTGTTTGCGTCTTTTACTAAGCTTATATCTGTATAGCCGATAAAATAATCTGCCTTGCAGTTTTGCATAAAGCTCATTACTTCATCTTTGGTCTTTCCTGACTGCACGGCATTTACAACTTCGTCCTTAAAATACCATTTGCCATCTTTATACTGCTCGTATGTGCCGTCGTGCCAGAATTGTGGGCCGTCACAGGTTTTCTGTACTTCCCGCGCAATGGGCACTAGTTCGGACACAAGTCTGTCGGCTATGCTTATTCTGTAAGGTTCACCATCTACCTTTACCAACACCACGCCTGCTGCAGACGCCTCGGCTGAGGGAAACTGCATGCCATTAAGATTTTCCGATTCGGTTTGTTTTGTATAATAAAAACCCTTTAATTTGCAGGCTTTTAATAATTCAATGGCTTCTTCTTTTGTGATTTCTGGCTTGGCATTTGCGGCTACAAATTGTCTGTCCTCTTCTTCATTGCGTTGCTTAAACTCTTTATTTAGTTCGTCTACACGATTTGGGACGGCGACGCGCAACTGATAGACACTGTAAGCTCCGCATAAAGCAAGCAATGCAGAGATGACTAGTGACAAAATACCAAACACAAGACCTTTGCCAAGAGATTTATGTTTTATCATATAAATCGGCAAGCCGATAAGGTTAATCAACGCTATTATTCCCACAGCAGGTACGAGTGTTATGAATAAAAACAAGCCGATAAACTCAGTGCCTGACACTCCTGCCTTTGCTTGTTGAACTGCCCAGAGCATTACCAGGAGAAAAATAGCGACTCCGAGGGCTTGCAAAATACCTAGAACAATAAAGAAATAACGCCATTTTGATGATTTTTTATGTAGATTGCCGGGCATCGATGCCATTGGCTGAGGAGGCGGTCCGTTTAGCGTTCCTGCTGGTTGTCGTGGTACTTCTGGTGGTTTTTGATTTTCGTCCATATCTTTCTACTTTCTTATGCTTAGTATATTTTATCGGCGAAAAATTAAAAAGCTGCTGCCAGCGATGGCACAATACCACAGTTACACTGCTATTTTTGTTAAACGTAGCAAGCGCACAAGCAGCGTGACTTAGGGCGGAGTTAGGGTATACTAGTTATAACTCATGAATACCGCTTCTGTCTCCAAGCCTTCGTCCGATTTACTCCACGGCTTTTTGTGCAGCGACGAGCAGGCGGTGCTTGCGAAGATTGCTCGATATAAAGCCGAAGGAGGCCAGCGACTACACTTATTGACAGATTTCGACTTAACACTAACTCAAGGTTTTGTACCCGGACAAAATAGCGGCACCTGGGATGTGATTGATGAGCTATTACCTCCAGATGCAGTTGTTCGCCATGCAGAGATCTATGGTTCGCTACGGCCGCTTGAGTTGCAGGGTCTATTAACGCCCGACATTGCTGTTGAAAAGTGGTCGGCAGTGCTCAATTTAATTTGCAGCCACAACATTAATATCGATGACCTGCGTGACGCCTTTTTGCATGTCGCCCAGCTGCGCGATGGTACACTGGAGCTGTTTCAGTATTTGGCCGCAGCCGAGGTGCCGCGAGTCGTGCTATCTTCTGGGATTAGCAATGTGATTAATATCATGCTAGACCACTACGGCATTCTGGCGACACATATTGTTTCTAATACGCTGCAGTACGATCAGGATAGCAAAAAGGTCACCGGTTGGGATCCGAGCACGCTGATACATATACTCAACAAAAACGAAAGGGCGAGCGGTGAACTGCGGCAGCTGCGTACGGCTCGTCCAAATACGATATTGCTTGGCGATGTCCCTGCCGACGTAAAAATGACTGATAGTGAAGCGCTACGGATTCGCGTGCTCGATCCACGCAAGGGCGAGACGCACGTATTCGATGATGCGGTCGCAGAAAGCTTCGCCGCCGGGTACGACCTTGTTACCGAACATAGCCTAGAGCCAGTTGCTCGTATCGCGCGATGGATTGTCGAGCACGCGTAATTGTCATATAGCATCGCTCTTCATTTAGTTATTTATACTCTGATCATCATGCTAACCGTGGTTATAATGCATCAAATGTAAAAGAACATCGAATTCGAAGTTTTTACTTTGGTATAATTAAATACGCGCCCTGATAGCTCAGCTGGATAGAGCAGAGGACTTCTAAGCCTAAGGTCGGTGGTTCGAATCCACCTCGGGGCACCATTTCAGAGAAAAAATCCAAATCTTCGCCCGAATGGGCGATTTTTTGGTTCAGATTTCCTAATTTCTGCCACAGGCAAAAACCACTTTCCGCCCCCTTTCGGAAAGTGGTTTTTGGGCTTTCGCCGTTTGGGGTTTGGGTGAGGGTTTTGCGGTGTAAAAACAGGTTCGAGCCAAAGATTTCAGACAAAACGGCTTTTTGTCCGTTTAAGTCGTCAGTTTCTCGTAGAGAACAGATAGATTTTGCGGTATTTAGCCAATTTTGCATAGGTTCTATCCATGCATTTTGGTTGGTCGTGAGATTAGCCAAACTTTCCTCTAAACTTTTCTTTTCGCTCAAAATCTCCGATTTTTTAGCGAGAAAGGTTTGGCGGTCAATGTCTTGGTCTAAATAACTATCTAGTAAAATCTTTTGCTTAGCGTTTAGGCGAGCGATTTGCATTCGCAAATCGTCCAGTAAAGACAAGTTGCTGGAACTTTCGGCTTGTTCGTCTTGGGCGATTTTATCGGTCATAAAGTCGTAAATATCATCGGACATTTCATATTCGCCAAGAAGTGCCGAAAGTTGTGGCAACAAATCTTTTTCTCTTATTGCTGGTTCTACACATTTAACGGCTCGCTTCTTACGAGAACAGCGATAATAAGTCCAACTATGCGTGTTGCCGTTTTTCTGGGTTTTGGTCTTTGTTTCAGCCGTTATACTCATGCCGCAGTACGCACATTTCAAAAGCCCTAAAAACGGTATTGTCGGTTTAATCTGTGGTTGCTTGTGTCCACGCTGTTCAATAACAGTTTGCACCTTGTCCCAAAGGGCTTTTGAAACTATCGGCGTGTGGCGACCCTCGTGCAATTCGCCGTTATACAGAAAATGTCCGTAATAAAACGGGTTTTGTAAAATGCCTTTTACTTTGTCGTCCTTAAACAGTTTCCCGCCACGAGTAATTGCACCATTTTCTTTCAGAAAAACGGCGAGATTCTCCATTGTTTGATCGCCTTTGGCGTATCGGTCAAACATCTCACGCACTAATGGTGAATATCTTTTATCTACAACTATGCTTTTATTGCGTATGTCGTTCAGATAGCCAAAAGGTGCGGTACTTGGGAAATCGCCATTTCTTACCCTTGCTCGTAAACCTCGCTTGGTGTTTTCGGACAAATTATCTACATAGTATTTTGACTGACCAAACATAATAGACAGCATAAACTTGCCCTGCGATGTATTCTCAAACTGAAATACAGGAAACCGCAAAAAGTTTAGTGATGTTTGGTCTAACAAATAGATGATTTGTCCGCCGTCTACCGAGTTGCGGGCAAGTCGGTCAGGGTGCCACGCTAAAATGCCATTGGCTTCGCCAGACTGCAAACGAGATAACATTTCATTAAAGATTGGTCGTCCTGGACTTTTGGCGGTGCGTTTTTCTATAAGCTCGTCAATAACTGTTAAATTGTTATCTTTCGCATACTTGCGGAGTTCCGCAAGTTGAGCGTCAATACTCAAAACCTGCTTATCTTCCGTATCAGTAGACTTGCGAGCATACAGAATATACTTTTCCATTTTTTGCCCTCCTCTTTAACTTAAAAAGCCGACTTGGTGCAACACAATTCAGATAAACTAAACTGTTCCAAGTCGGCTATTTAAGCCAAAAAATAAAGTTTATCTATAAATTGTGTTGCTCTTTCATTATACAACACCGCAAAACCCTCACCCAAACCCCAAACGGCGAAAGCCCAAAAACCACTTTCCGAAAGGGGGCGGAAAGTGGTTTTTGCCTGTGGCAGAAATTAGGAAATCTGAACCAAAAAATCGCCCATTCGGGCGAAGATTTGGATTTTTTCTCTGAAATGGTGAGTTTTTACGCCCACGCTAGAACCCATTTTAGCACCAAATGCCAGAAATGAGATTTTCGGCGGGTCACCCCCGACCCGACCCGCCGAACTGCTCCGCAGGGGTTGTCTGAGCCGATGTCCTCGCCGTGACTCGGAGTGGCACAGTCACCAGCTTCGCTATTAGTGATAGAATTGAAGGAGAAACATTGGAGGTAAAAATGCCAAAACAATTAACGTTTGAAGAAGCATCTGCGATTGTTATGCAACATATCAAGGCTCGTAAATGGGATAAAACAAATTCAACAAGGGGTATTGCCGTATCACTATCGCTGGAGGCAAATGAGTTGCTGGAATACTTTCAGTGGCACGATGAATCGTTTGGTAGCAAAGAAGATATGGCAAGTGAACTTGCTGATATTCTCATTTATGCAATTCAGTTCGCCGACAGATATGAGATAGACATTCCATCGGCAATTGCAAAGAAAATTGAAAAACAAAATAAAAAATACCCTGTTGAAATATTTGAGATTGAAGATGAGAAAGAGCGCAACAAAGCGTGGCTTGAGGCAAAAAAGAACTACAAAAAGGATACAACTCTGTAACCTAGATTTCTTGGTAATATGAATAGTCTAGTTATTATTGCACGACCTATATCTGAGCCGGCAGACCCATATCTGCTTATTGATAACAATGGCATATTAGATAAGTTTTTTCTTGAAAAAGACAAAATAATTACACTATCGGTCGATAAAGGCACGAGATACTGCACTGGGTGGTATGACATAGAATCACACACAAACCATTTATGCGAAACAAGTGCTGTTGTTGATGTAAAATATGAATCTTGCTTTGCGTGTCGCAAGAAAACCGATTTTAACCCTGCGTTTTATAACACGTCAGATATATCAACCAAACAGGCACAGTACAACAATGCCCCACACTCGGTATATGTCGCATATTTTGGCAACGGTTTGGCAAAAGCAGGTATTATGTCCAATTCTCGCGGCTTGGAGCGACTTTATGAGCAAGGCGCATTGCTCTATTCAATAGTTGCTTCTTGCCCTAATGCAACAATCGTACATAACTTGGAAAGCAAACTTATACAAAAAGGGCTAAAGAATAGTATTACAAAGAAGCAAAAGGGCGATGCATTATCCAAATTATTTGATGTCTCTCTTGAAAAGCAGGTTTTCAAGAGCATGCTAAGCGATTTGGGCTACCCTGAAAATAAAGTTGTGAGCAACATCGATATGTTTTTCTTTGGAGAATACCCAAAAGCCCCAGTGCACGATTTTGACAACCATGCTATATCGGGGCAAGTTAGGGGCGTTGTTGGACGATATCTAATACTCGAAAATAATGAGCGGCTCTATGGATACTGGCTTACTAATCTGTGCGGATATAAAGCCTCGTTCGGCGATAAGATAGATTTGATTAAACGGGAGCCACAACAGATTAGTTTTTTGTAGCCAGAAAATTACGGCGAGGACATCGGCTCAGACAACCCCTGCGGAGCAGTTCGGCGGGTCGGGTCGGGGGTGACCCGCCGAAAATCTCATTTCTGGCATTTGGTGCTAAAATGGGTTCTAGCGTGGGCGTAAAAACTCACCAAAATCGGATTTTCTGAGAAATTTTCGCCCGAACGGGCGATTTTTTCTCAGAAAATCCGATTTTGGTGCATTTTTATGCTCAAGCCCGAACCCATTTCCAGCGCGGCTTTAGTCGGCAGAGCCGACGCGTTACGCGCAACCCGAAACAGATGAAAATCTGCTATAGTACATATATGAATTTTGAAAACAAAATCGCTCTAGTAACAGGCTCAACACAAGGAATTGGCTTGGCAATAGCACGCAGGCTCTTTGATGATGGCGCAACAGTAATTCTCAATTCACCACACCAAGCAAATGTGTCTATACTAGATGAGTTTAGCGATAAAGCGAGGGTTCGCTTTTTTACTGCTGATATTTCTAGCAAATCATCTATTGAAGAAATGAAGGAATTTGTCCGTAACGAATTTGGACGACTTGATTTGCTGGTTGCCAATGCTGGAGTGCTACCACTTCCGGCAGGCATAGACGATATTACTGACGAGAATATAAATCGCACCATAGATGTAAATTTAAAAGGCACGTTCAACACCCTACAAATACTAGGCAAACTTACGCAAGAAACGGCTAAAGACGGCGCGATCGTTACGCTTACATCAGTAGATGGAATTATTGGCGAACCCTACGGAGTAATCTACTCGTCTACTAAAGCTGGTATCATCTCACTTACAAAGTCATTTGCTCGTAAATACAAAGACCCTCTAGTTCGTGTAAATGCGGTTGCACCAGGCTTGATTGACACTCCGCTCACCGCGAATACAGGCGAAGACCCAGACTGGACAACTGATTTGTCAATAATTCAACGTATGGGTAAGCCTAATGAGATAGCGGCGGCAGCGGCTTTTCTTCTATCAGATGACGCTTCTTTTATTACAGGGCAAGTTTTGGCTGTTGATGGAGGGTTTACATTAAAATGAACAGGCAGATAAGATTATATTTATCATCTTATGGGCTGGGCAATAAGCCGCAGGAGTTAACTCCTCTTGTTGGAGAGAATAAGCGTACGGCAGTTATTGTGAACGCGCAAGACGCCAAAGCACCCGAAACTAGGTCTGAACGCCTACAGCGTGAGATTGACGCCCTCTCTGGACTTGGCTTACAGCCAGAAGAGCTAGACTTGCGCCAGTACTTTGGCAAGTCTGGTGAGCTAAAAGAGTTTATCAAAAACTTCGGGCTTGTGTGGGTGCGCGGCGGTAATGTATTTGTCCTCAGAAAAGCATTCAAACAAAGCGGTTTTGACGAAATCATTACCGACTTACTCAAAAATGACCAAATCGCCTACGGCGGTTATTCTGCTGGTGTTTGTGTGCTTGCTCCGTCATTATATGGCGTTGAGCTTGTAGACCCGAAAGACGAAGCCGCCGAGGGCTACGACGCAGAGACTGTTTGGGATGGACTTGGAATACTTGGCTATGCTGTCGCTCCGCATTATAAGTCTGACCACCCAGAGAGCGATGATGTGAACAAATATGTTGAATACCTCGCTGACAATCATATGTTATTCAAGACACTTCGGGACGGTGAAGTTATTGTCATAAAAGGCCACAACGAAAAGATTGTATCCTAAACCGCCAATGTCGCTAAAGCGACAGCGCACCCACCAGCCAACCCCTTTTCAGCTAGAAAGGAAATTGGGGGGAATCTCAGAAAAAGACAAAGGGGTGGCTGGTAGGGCGCATGTCGGCTTGCCCGCACAGACGGCGCAGCTCACTCACTCGCAGCTACGCTGGAAATGGGTTCGGGCTTGGGCGTAAAAATGCACCACAAAAAAGAGATTCGATGAATCTCTTTTTTGTGGCCTGAATAACCAATCCAAACTCTCATCACGAACAAAGTGAATCAGATGAAAATTCGAAAACAAGGAGCAAGCCGAAACAATTACTTTATGAATGTGAGGCGTTCCCTTCACCTACACTATCAAGCTATTTCTCCTATAACCGTTCCTAAAAAGAACGTATACTAAAATTATGCGTAAAAACATGTATACCGCCACGGGCGCTGAAGCACTTCTTCTAGCCGCTTTCTTTTACGCCGGAACAAATGCACTCGTTAGGTATATGTCACCAATGTGGGGTGATCAAGCGCAAGTGTTCGCACGCTTTGCTATTGCGGCACTTATCCTTGTTGCTATTAATTATTTTAGAAAAAAACAAGTAAGAAATACTCTACGAGGCAGGGTTGCCACGGTTGTTATAATGAGCATTCTTCAGGCGGTGACGATTTTATTTTATACGCTCGCCGTTCAGCAAACAACGATAGCAAATATGTTGTTTGTATCTTACGCGACAATTTTGATTACCCAGTTCCTTTTAGGAATTTTTATATTAAGAGAGAAAATTAATAAAAACAAGATAATTGCGATCGTTTTGTCACTGATTGGCCTAGCTCTTTACTCCCACTCGTTTATTAGCGCTGTAGATATCGGTATTGTATATAGTATGCTTGCGGGCGTCATAGGAGCAGTGGTGAATCTTTTGTACAAAAAACTTGCAACGATAGATAGAGGAATTGTTCTTGAGGTTCAGTATGGAATTGGTGCTATATTATTGCTAGCTCTTACTTTTGCATTCGGCGGTGACTTTATAAGAACAGTAAGTCTCGAAGGTATTCTCATAACGATTGGTTACGCCCTAACTATCCTTATTGCGTCTTATTTATTACTTTATGGATACAAGAAAGTAGAAGTTAGTATTGGCGGCGTTTTGTCATCAACCGAGCTTGCCTTTGGTGTTCTCATTGGACTTATACTATTTGGTGAGTTTCCATATGCATGGGAGCTAGCTAGCGGAGTGCTTATAGCTTTCGCAGCTTGTATTGGGGCGTACGGGCAACAGAAAGAACATTCTTAGTTGTTTAGTTATATTCTAACTTCAGAGAGTGCTGCACCAAATAAAATATCCGTCCTTGCGACGGGTATTTTTTGGTTTCTGTTATACTTATCCTATGAAAAAAACAGATCTTGAGCGCAGGCTAGAAGCCTACGACTTAGCGGGGGTATCGTTTTACAAGGCAAAAAAATCGCTTCTTAAAGAAGGCTTTAGCGAACAAGAGATCACTATCGCCAGTGCAAGCCATCCATTCGACGGTAAGAAGAATGAGCCAAAACCACCACACCCTCATACGACGTTATATGCGAAGAACCCCGAGCTAGCGCAAGAGAGTGCACAAGTGTTTCTGGAGGAAGACCGCGCAAAAAGGAGGCAAGAGGCAGTAAGGGCTTCGTTAACGCTGTACGCCGGCAGTAGGCACCCGCTCGGCAGCCTCAACCCAATTTCAGCCCAAGGCATCGCTCAAAGTACCTATTTATTAGGCATTCCACTTTTCAAGCTAGTATTCCTCGGAATCTTTATCACCGCAATATTGTATGGCATGTCCTATACGTTTCATCTTTTTTCGTTACTCTACGTTGGCGTCTTTATACGTTGCTACGCAGCACTAATCGTTTTATTATTTTTAATAATGATGGTTATAGAGGGCTATAAAGAGATAGTCCGCCAAAAAAATAGTAATCGGAAAAAACGTATACTCTCTATTGTCTCTACCCTCTTTCTTATAGGAGTTTCGACTTACGCTCTTGTTAGAATTATCGGGTTATAATCGGCCGCAGCAGTTCAGCCGCCCACGAAGCCACATTCACCACCCCACAAAAACGGCAGTGATGTGAACGCATAATCACATAAATGATACACTTATACTATGACATCTTCCTCTGAACCTATACCCGCTTTTAAAATGCCGACAAACCAAGAACTGCTTGAGGATAACGCAAGAAAGTTTATCGTTAAATCGTTTGATAATTCGATACTAGAAGAAGGCGTCACAAAAAGCTATTCGCTTGAAACCGATTGGCTTGAAATGGACGACGCTACTGAGAAAAAACTTGCGTATAAAAAATACCCAAACGGTGCTATCGATATTTTGCTTATCTCTAAAGCAACAGGTCCAAACGGAAGAGTTTCTCAAAAAGAAAAAATTACTGACGAGGAGTACAACCGTTTATTACCAGGTTCCGTTCGTCATGTAGTAAAGGTTCGCCATGAATTTACCCATATCCAGGGCGACATACAGTTTGAAATGAAATACGATATCTTTGAAGGTTCTAAACTCCAGATTCTAGAAGTTGACGCTAAAACCGATGCGGAGAGGAATGGCTTTAATAACAATACTTTTCCCGGCAAGATCGTAGAGGTAACAGGAGATCTGCGCTATTACGGCTATCGGATTTTCGATATGCTGAACGACGAAACTAACTCCGGTTTCGGCAACGCCTCATAACTATAACACCTCTTTTGCCTTTATTTAACAACCCGACGTGGCAGCGTATAATAAAATGTATATGCTTAATCAGCCAGCAGTGTTTGTGGATATCGAAACCAACGGCAAAGTGGGAGCCGAGGGGAAGATTATTGAGATTGGTGTTTTGCGAGTAGAAGACGGCGTGATTGTTGAAGAGTTTCAATCGCTTATTAACCCGAATGAACGCATACCCTTTTGGATAGAGCGATTAACGGGTATTTCTAACGGTGATTTAGTAGGCGCGCCCTATTTCGATGAAGTTGCACAAACACTAAAACGACTATTCGACGGGGCCTTATTCGTCGCCCACAATGTGCGATTTGATTACTCGTTTCTGCGATCGCACTTTAAAGCGCTTGGGTTTGATTACAAGCCAAAATTATTTTGCACCGTGCGCATGTCGCGAGCGCTCTACCCAGAACACCGCGGCCATAGCCTAGAAAAAATTATCGCTCGCCACAACCTCCACACCATAAATCGCCACCGCGCATTCGACGACGCAAAGGTTATGTATGAGTTTGTTCAGCTTGCTATTGCCGAAAAAGGAACGGCTGTGTTTCTTGCCAATGTTGCCCTGCAATTACGCACAAAAACGTTACCGCCTCATGTTGACGAGACACTCATTGCCGCCCTTCCCGAAAAGCCGGGCGTCTATATTTTCCGCGATGAGTCTGGCTCGCCGCTCTATGTCGGTAAAAGTGTGAACATTCGCGACCGTGTACGCTCGCATTTTACCCAAAACACAACAATCGTGAAAGAAATGAAATTGTCTCAACGCAGCTACAGTATCGATCATATTGAAACCGATACCGAGATTGAGGCTCTTTTACTGGAATCAGCGAAAGTAAAAGAACTACAGCCGCTCTTAAATCGCCGTTTACGCCGCGTCGCCAAACAGTCGGTGTTAATGAGTCATACGACCGAACTCGGCTACACTGGCATTACAATCGAAAGTAAAGACTTAAACGAACTCACCGACACCGATAACATGTATGGAGTCTTTACTTCTCGCATGAAGGCAAAGTCCGCTTTAGAAAATATAGTGAGAAGCTATCAGCTTTGCACTAAATTAGTATCACTCGAAAAAACCTCTGGTGCCTGCTTTCGCTATCAGCTGGGCTTATGTAAAGGTGCGTGCATTGGCAAAGAGTCACCCGATGCCTACAATGCCAGGGTACAGATCGCCCTGTCAAGCTCCAGAATTGAGTCGTGGCCATTTCGGTCAAAAATTGCTATTAAAATTAGCGAGGTAAAATCACTCATCGTCGACCAATGGATTATCGAAGGCATTATGCACTACGAATTTGAACCAACGCTCGAAAAAATCACGAATGGATTCGACCTCGATACGTATAAAATACTTCGAAGTTACATACGGCTGCATAAAGAAAGCATCAGTCGCCTTGACGGCATAACACTTTAGCTATCCATACAAATCATTCAACACATCAGCGGGCATAAATCTTGCTTCGGTTATACCCTCGCCAAGCACTATAGTAAGTTCACCTTCAACCACTACATCAAAATACATCGACATCTTCCAAAAATCGAGCTGTTTATCTGGCCGCGATGGCATGTACTGGGTTTCGACTTTGCTAAACTGCTCGGTAAAAGCATTTGTCATACCCAGTTCTTCGCGCAGCTCCCTTTCCAAACAATCGTGCACGCTCTCGCCGTGGTCCAGGCCGCCACCGGGTAATTCCCATTTGTCTTGATGTTCTTTTATTACCAATACTTCACCAGCCGTATTACGAATAACCGCCTTGGCCGAGACTCTATAAAACGTATTGGGATATTGACCGTTATGTGCATCCATGTGCTTTATTATACGGTATACTAGGCGTAAGCATGACTTGGCAACTCTTTACTCTCATTAGTGTACTGGGGCTTTCGGTTTCGGTGCTACTGCAACGTACACTGCTACACAAGCACAAGACCGACCCGTTTGCGTATGCGATTATATTTCAAGCAATTGTAGGTGTACTACTACTCATACCGGCACTCGTATATGGCTTTACACTTGCTGGGCTAGAAAACTATTTGCTCCCTAGCGTTATTGCGGTACTTTGTTTTGGTATTGGCCACATATTTTATGCTAAAACGCTTCAGCGAGTAGAGGCATCCAGTTTTTCGATACTATTTGCCACTCAAGCCGTATGGACAATGGCGCTGGGTATGTTACTACTGCACGAATCGATGACATGGGTACAAGTAGCGGGTACCGCGCTAATATTCGCTAGCGTTGCCATGCTCGCCAAGAATCTGCGGAAGCTATTCGCCGACCGCGGTGTGGTGTACGGACTAATTACCGGCTTGCTATTTGGTGTTGCCGTATATTTTTGGTCGTATGTTGGCCGGTATGTAGACGGAATGTCGTGGGCAGCAATTAGCTTTATTGTGACATCACTTGTGGTGCTACTGGTAAGACCGCGTACGTTGTTGCAGCTACGCCCGCTGCTGCGCCCTGCCGTATTTAGCAAGCTAGCCTTGCTAGGTA
Organism: Candidatus Saccharimonadota bacterium; assembly: GCA_027492465.1. GTDB lineage: Bacteria > Patescibacteriota > Saccharimonadia > Saccharimonadales > Saccharimonadaceae > Saccharimonas. The sequence continues at coordinate 147,405 of JAPUET010000024.1, forward strand.
TATTCTACGGGCTCGGTAGCCTAGCGATGATGTTTGCCTACCAGCTAGGTACGTTCGCCATTGTATCGCCACTGCGCCAAACCAGCATTATCGTGACGGTGCTGTTAGCCCTTACCTTTTTACCGGCAGAGCGCAATCATATCGCTAAGAAGCTGCTTGCCGCCGCCATCTGTACGGCAGGGGTTATCCTGATCATTGTGTAGTGAAAAAGTACCCAAGGTATGCTATATTGAGCTTATGGTAAAGAAGAAAACTTCACGCACACACAAAGCGAAGCACGTCACTGTTTCGCCCACTCACTTTATGATCAAACGTAGCATCATAAGCTATGCAGTCCTCGTATTCATCTTTTTTGCGACCGTATCGATGAGCATCTACCTAATTGATCGTATCGTTGTTGCTCGCGAGCATCAAGTGCGCTACGACCGAATTAGTAAAATTTATTCCGACCTTCAGCTGGGTGATTCGTACCGTATCGCCAAGGTTGATATATTTGGGGATCAACGCGTCTACAGTTGGGACAAAGATCGTACCTACTCATCGAGTATCGAATATGGCCACAATGATGACGTATCTAGTACATTTGCCGACCTCAAAACCAAGATCGAGGCTGCTGGCTTCAAGCAATTTGACACCCCTTACGACAACAGCGTCGCAAAGCAGTATCACTTCAAGAACGATGCCGGCGAGTACGTTCGCGTTAGTGTTGTACCAAGCATCTATCAAAATATGGTAGTTTACGGAACGCCAAGCTTAGAAGACTGGTTAACGATTACAGATAGAAATACTGGCCCAAGCTACGTGACGATCAAAGTCAACCTCGACGACAACAACGAGTAGCTCCTAGCGAGACCAAATAAAAAATCCACTCTTCTTAAAGAGCGGATTTTTGTTTAATTTAGAGAAGCTGTTTTTTCTTCTTTTCAGCTTGCAATTTCTTCTTGCGAGCACGCTTGATATCGGCGCCGTGCCAAGCTCGGTGTTTAGCCATGTACTATTCTCCTTTTGTAGCTTTGCTCTATAGTAGCATAAATTTTGCTCTCTGTCACCTTGGGTGGTTGCTTTTTTATAATATTTATGCTATAATTAAATTTTAGACCTTTTCACCTTCTTGCCCGGCTGCTATTGCCCCAGCCTGCTCGGCCACTCCAAAGATGGCTGCTACCTGTTCGGCGCTAATACGAATAGTATCGCCAGGATTAACACTTCCCGAGAGCATTTGTTTTGCCACCGTATTTTCAACTGCTTTTTGTACTACACGACGCATTGGACGCGCACCAAGGCGCGGATCGTACCCTTTTTCCACTAAAATCTGCTTCGCGTCGTCGTCCACCTGAACCGACACTTTTTGTGGTTCGAGGGTTGCATTAACATTGGCAAGAATAAGATCAAGCACCTGAATAAGTTCTTCTTTTTTGAACGGCCGAAATACAACAATTTCATCGAAACGGTTCAAAAACTCAGGACGAAACTGATTAGTATTGATTAGTTCATCGACAAATTGCTGCTCAAACTGCGCCACGTCGTAACCGCGCTCAATATACTCGCGGATTCTGTCTGCACCAGCGTTACTGGTGGCAATCACGATTGCATCGCGGAAACTCACTTCGCGGTTCTTTATATCTCGCAAAATACCTTCATCGAGCATTTGAAGCAGGGTCGAAAGTACTTCTGGTGCGGCTTTTTCTATTTCATCAAGCAATATGACACTAAACGGTTGTTTCATAACCTGTGCCGTGAGACTCGACGCATCTTGGGCGCCATCGGCGATCAAGCGCGAAACATCGTCGGGGCGGACATACTCATTTAAATCGATACGAATCATTCGTCCCTCGCCCCCAAAATATACGTCGGCAAGCGCCTTCGAGAGTTCGGTTTTTCCCACACCGGTTGGCCCTAGAAATAAGAATGTACCGATGGGTCGATTTTGGTTGCGTACACCGGCTCGAGCCCGACGAAGCGCATCGCTTACCACGCTTACCGCACGTGTCTGATTTACCATTCTTTTATGAATCAAATCCTCCATGTTCAGGAGCTTTTCTCGATCGGATGCCTCGCTTGCAACGCTAATTTTGACATCAAGCGTTTTCTCAATTGCGGCTTGTACGGAATTCATCGTGACAAGCCCCGACTCATCAAACCCGGCGGCACTCTCGAGCAATTTTACGGCTTTGCCGGGTTGTGCCACATCATGCATGTAGCGCTCACTCAAACGATACGCCTCTTTCAACGCCTGGTACATATACGTCACTTTCCGGCGCACTTCCGTCATAATCAGCTGCTCTTGCATGACGATCAACGTTTCTTCACTTGAGGCAGGCGCAACATTAATACGATTAAGTGCATTTGTAAGCCCAGGACTACGCGCATTAATCTCAAGATACTTTTGCTCATCCATCGCTAAAATAACACGAAGGTTACCCGCCTCTAAAATAGGCTGGAGTACATTTGAAAGATCGACCGACCCAACACCTTCTTCGAAAAAGAGTTGAGCATTTTCAAGACAAACAATAATATTTTTTGCTCGATACGCTTCGTTAAGTACCTGCATAACAAGGTTTTCAAGCTCACCACGGCCCGGCGCTACACTAATGAGCGCCGCCGAATCAAGAATAAACACCTGACGAAACTTTAGACTTTCGGGAATTGGCGCCGAGGCGTCAAGCAGGCGCTCGGCAAATGCGTGAATGATCGTGCTTTTACCAACCCCCGTCTTACCTACCAAGACAGCATTTTGCGGACCCGCATTACCAAACGTATCAATCAGCTGATCAATTGCCGCCTCGTGCGACACCACATCAACCGTAAGCAAACGATTGCCGCGACCAATTTGCTCGCTAATATTTTGCCCAAATCGCTCTAAGAGCGGGATCCAACCAAACGACCAGTCGCGCGCAATACCCCCGGTTCTCAAAGGCACGCTATGTTCCGAAACAAGGTCCATGATATGCTGTTGCCACTTAATCCCTTCGTCGAGATCGGCGTTATCTAGATGCATGCTGGCAAGCACTGTTTCAAAACCGGTAAAGCTGCGGACAATCGCTACCGCCAAGACACTTCCGGTGATTTGCGAAAGACCATTCTTCTCACGAATATCGCCTGCGAGCTTCCAAAGTTGCTGCGTCGCTGACGAATCGTTACTTGCAAGTGAAGTAAGTAACGAAGGAGTAAGACCAAACCGCGCCGCCATAAACAATCCACTGCCCGAAGCCCCTGCCGCAGCCGCAATATCGACGGGCGTCGGATTATCGGGAAGGTTGCCTAGAATATCACCGGCGATAATTGCATCAATGGTTTTGTCTTTAGAGCTTGGTAGTTCCGAAATGTGCCATTTATAATACCGAAATATCATATAGGGCACGACCGCAACAGCAAAGAATAGCCACCCGATTGCAGCCCCTAATAGAGTGACGAGCCCAACACCTAAAGCTAACAAAAGAAAAATCACCCACGGTAGGGCCACCACAACCGGCTTACTCAGTAAGGTACCGAAACGCGCCTCATGCGCTCGTAGCGAACGATGATTATAGGTTATATCGTCCATGGCACCCATCCGGCTACAACAAACGAAAGAAATACAAGCGGCAACACTGGAACAAACGGCCAAAGTGCAATCCGGAGCAGCCCTACTATCGCTACCAAAGACAGTGTGAGTATACCGATAGCGAGCACTACCGTACGAATAGCCGCGCCAATTGTACGCGAAATGATATTATCAACAAAAGCTCGTAGCTGTACGCCAAGTGGTCCGCGCACTGATCCCGCAGATATCTGGCGAAAAGGCGAAAAAAGGGTTCGCAGTAAAAGATCAAGCGAAAAATAATCGTAAACAGCAAGAAGCCCCTGCTTCACTACCGCAATACAGCGCTCCCAGCCAGCTCCATACCACCACGAGAATAAGCCCACAATAACCATGAGTGTATTATAGCTTAGTAGAGGAAGAATGCCCAAACTTTTCGCGCTTGATCACCCCTTCATAAGAATCATAATGCTATAATGAAAAGAATGCAGCAGAGCTTCACGACCATCATCGGCAAAGCCGTCCGAGCCCTCGCTCAAGCACGCGGTGGTGGTTCGGCGCTCCCTGGGCTTTTTGTCGAAAAAATCGACCCTGACTTTATTAAAAGAACACTCGCAAACTTACCTCACGGCGTCGTACTCGTTAGCGGCACTAATGGTAAGACCACCACTACCAAAATGGTAGTGGAGCTGCTCGAAGGCCAAGGACTGCGGGTATTTACCAACCGCACCGGTAGTAATTTTACGCGGGGGGTCGCCGCTGCCCTCCTTGGCGAGATCGATATTCATGGTACGCTTGCTGCGGATATAGCCGTACTTGAACTCGACGAAGCTCACGCCGTACACTTTGTACGTACAATTCAGCCACGCTATAGCCTCTTACTGAATGTAATGCGCGATCAGCTTGACCGATTTGGCGAGATAGACAAAACCGCTGCACTCCTTCATACAATCGCAAGCCGCACTACCGATGGAATCGTCATTAACCGTGATGACCCACGCCTTTTTACGCCTACCTTCACGGATGATCTTACCGCCCAACTTGCTACATACAGTGTAGCGCCAAAATTGCGCACACTGTTTCCGTCGGACGACGAAATGCGCGGGCCAAGCACTAAAAAAGACACGGCAAATTCTCCCCAACTAGATAACACCTGTCTTGAATCCGTCGAAGGCGCTCATGCGACAATTCGTTTTAGTGGAAAAAATCATACCGTAAGCCTACAGCTGAAAGGAATCTATAACGTGCAGAATGCCGTTGGCGCCGTCGCGTTAACGCGCATGATTATGGGGGAGTCACTCGATACAACTCGCATGCTAGCAAGCCTCAGTAATGTAACTCCAGCATTCGGACGTGGCGAAACCTTGATTATCAATGATTTACCATGCGAATTGGTGCTTGTTAAAAACCCCAGCGGCTTTCGACTTAGCCTAAAAAGTTTTGACCCCTCCGGCTACGCAACCATGATTGCCATCAACGACAATTACGCCGATGGACGCGACATGAGCTGGCTTTGGGATGTGGATTTTGATGCATTGCAGCCAGAAGGTGTCGCAGTGGTGGCGGGGGTACGTGCGTACGATATGGCATTACGCCTGCAATACGATGAAGTGGAAATGCTCCAGGTAGAGCCCGATCTCACCAAGGCATTACACCAGTTTATTACCGGCAATCCCACAAAGCCAAAGCGTATTTATTGCACTTACACAGCTATGCTAGGGTTACGCAAGCTGCTTGCTAAACACACGTCAGTTGAGGCGGTACGATGAACGAAAAAGTGATTAATCTTCTACAACTATACCCTCGCGACATGAATATCTATGGTGACTGGGGCAACACCCTCGTCTTAAAACAACGCCTAGAGTGGCATGGCTACAAAGTTAATCTCATGGCCTACAACCCTGGCGACGAGTTTCCTAAGCAGGTTGATCTTATCGTAGGTGGCGGCGGACAAGACAGCGGACAATCGAAGATTGGCGACGATTTACTGACCATTGGTCCGACTCTTAAACAGCTCGCCGAGGATAACGTACCGATGCTCATGATCTGTGGCTTGTATCAACAATTTGGCCACTTCTTCAAAACCAAAGACGGCGAAGTTATTAAAGGAATCGGTTTGCTCGATATTGAAACAGTTGGTGGTGACGAACGGATGATTGGCAATATCGTTACGAGTTCGGATGATTTTGGACTGATTGTAGGATACGAAAATCATTCTGGGCAAACAAGTCTTAGGGCGGGCGCTCAGCCGCTAGGCAAGGTTATTCGTGGTGCTGGCAATAACGGTAAAGATGAATCGGAAGGCGCACGGTATAAAAATGTTATTGGCACCTACCTACACGGTTCGCTGCTACCTAAAAATCCGGCACTAGCTGACTGGCTAATAGAGCAAGCAGTAGTACGTAAGTACGCCGAGTTTAATCCAACCGTTATCGAAGATCGCTTTGCTGAAAAAGCTCGCGAGATTGCGCTTGCCCGCCCTCGATAAAATTACTGATTGTATACTGAAAATATTTTTGCTATTCTATGCACATAACTACGCTTAAGTTTTAGGAGACCCTCTATGGACCAACCAGACCCAGTGCCAACTCCGCCACAGGCACCGCTACCGCAGCAACCAACCGTACCAAGCGCGCCCGCGCCAGCTACGGCAGCCAAAGGCCTTGCCATAACGGCCCTCATACTTGGTATTGTCGCCTTCCTCTTTGGCTGGCTTGGTCTCTTCTCTATTTTTGGCGCTGGCAACATCCTAACGGGTATTGCCGCAGTCATTTTTGGTATCATTGCTCTGGTAAAACGACAGCCTAAAAGCCTCGCCCTTACCGGAACCATTCTCGGAGGCGTAGGACTTCTTACTACGGTAGTGTTGATCATAGTATCAACCATTGGATATGCATCACTTTCCGAAAAGGCAAAGGAAAACGCACACAACCCAGCAAACAGCTCAACTTCAACCGGAGGCACATGGGACGTCGACGCCGCTTATGACAAAGTCACCAATGGGATGACAAAAGCTCAAGTAGAAGCTGCAACCGGGAAGAGCTCGGAGAGTTGTTCGGAATCTACGACAAGCTACGGAAAGTATGAAACTTGCAATTATGGAGATTACCTCGATGGAGGTGTTCTCAGCGTTAGCTACACTGACGACAAAGTATCGAGCAAATCGAAATACTAAATTATCACACTCACAGCAAAAGCTACCCATGCAATGGGTAGCTTTTGCTTTTCTCTAAGCAAGTTTTTGCAAGCGCCTCAACTCATCAATCACTTGGTCGCCATGACCCAGAGGCGTCACACGACCGTAAACCTTCACCACTTGGCCGTTTGGGTTAATAATAAATGTTTTACGTAAGATTCCCTCTTTACCAAACATTTTCTTACCCCACGCACCGTAAGCTTCAATGACCTTTTTCTTGGGATCAGAAAGGAGCGTGAAGTTAAGATGATGTTTTGTAATAAATTTTTCGTGACTTTTTGCATCATCGGCGCTAATTCCAACTACCTCAGCTTCAATTGCATCTAGTTCTGTCGCTACATCTCGCAAACTACACGCTTCGGTCGTACAGCCAGGAGTATCGTCTTTTGGGTAAAAATACAGCACAAGCCATTTACCACGATAATCCGCCAGAGTGCGTTCTTTGCCGGCTTGATCAATGAGCGCGAAGTTGGGTGCGGTGTATGGGATAGCTTGTTGTGTCATATAGTTATTATAGCGCTAAAAACCATTTAACTTGTTAGTTACATCTTTTCGATCTTTTCAGAGAATACTCAGATACGACCATGTATAATAAGATAACAATGGGTAAGGCTGAAAAAAAACAATCGGCGCGCCTTTTAGCGCTTGACTACCTCCGCGGTTTTTTTATTGTGGTTATTATTATCGACCACTTATATCGCTTCCCGAACGTCTTTACATTGCTCTCGGGTGAGGCGCGACTTTGGATGACAGCTGCCGAAGGTTTCATTATGATCTCAGGCTTGCTAATTGGGTATATCCGTGGATATAAAGGTTTAAAGCGCTCATTTTCGACTATCGCTCGCACACTTTTTCAGCGCTCATTATTGCTCTATATATGGATGATCATTGGGTCAATCGTGTATCTTGGGGTTGCATCATGGATACTAAATATACCCGGCACGCCTTCTGCGGCTGTTCCTGTGGGAGATTGGGGTGCGTTGGTGTGGAATATCATAACAATGCAACATCCGGCTGTATGGGTGCACTTTCTCTATCTTTACGCGATTTTTTTGCTTCTTTCAATTGGGGCGGTATGGCTATACCGAACCCACAAGACATGGCTCATTCCCGCCATTGCAGTTCCTGTGTATATCATCGGCTGGGCATACAATATCGAGTGGATGAAATGGCAACTACTATTTTTTGGCGCCGCGACGGTGGGCTTTTATCTAGAATCAATCCGTATCTGGTGGCGTAGCATCACGCAGCGACGACTGCTAGAGTGGTTGCTTTACGGTATTACTTTTATTACTCTGACGCTCTCAATTATTAGTGGCTTTTCCCCGCAACTTCTTTCATCGTCACTGGCGGAAACGCTCAGTACAGTGTTTTTCATCGATACCTTTGGGCCGGCTCGAGTAGTCATTTCGGCTGTGTGGTTTACGGCCCTTTGCCTGGTCTTTGAACGCATCTATCCACTGCTCAAGAAATTCACTTATGGGATACTTGAATATTTTGGCACCCACTCACTCACGGCCTACATAGCCCATGGGGCTGTCATTTGCCTTGTGAACGCGTTTATACCCAGAGGTGATTCGGTGGTAATTAATAGCCTCGTAGTATTTGCAGGCATTATGGCTGTATACGGCCTCATCCGGATACCGTTCGTTCGCAATATCTTACCGCGCTAAAATGTTTTATATAAAACGGCATGGTATGCTGGCTTGCCAGTATAGGGATCCGCAAGACTGATAGTCTTGACCGGTTGCCAGGCAGCGACAGGCGAAGGCGCAGCATCGCCTTTCGTAAGATCAATATACCAAACAAACTGGTGCATCTTTTCAAACGCTGATAAGTCTTTGATCTTGAACATATCGCTTGTACGCAACATTTCAAGTGAGCCATAGCGATATTCTGTCGTAGCATTTATAAAATAAACTTGGTGTTGATCGGTAGCATAGTGTACCGTATCGTAAAAAAGCCACGGGGTATCTGCAATAATTGGCTCGTTACCGCTAGAAGCGGCGTCAACTTTCGCGATAAGTTCCTTTGCATTACTTTTTCCGCCTGTTGATTTATTGAAATTACCAAAATAATAAACATTACTCACGCCAATAGTCATACCACCTATCAGCAATACGGCCAATACCGCCACAAGTCGACGTGTTATCGTATCTTTTGGCACATGCACCACCATAACTCCTGTCATCATGACCAATACGACACTCGCCGCCAGTAAGTAGCGATCTACGAATGAAGATTGGAGCGGCGGCAAAGAGCCAAAAATCAACAATACAACAGGAACCACTGCCATGCTTATAAGCAAAATAATCCACCGTCGATGAGTCGCCATCAGCGGACGATACGCCCGTCGTGCGACGACAATCCAAGCGATCGTGGTAATTAGAAACAAAACCGTCAGCCACGGCGACGTCTCGCCTGAAGTAAGGTAATACAGAACGGTTGTGAGATAGCTAGGTATGGTGCTAGGGTCAATCGGCGGAATCCAAAATCCTCGAGACTGAACGATTACAAGTTGATATACGAGCAGCGGCAACCATGCAACAAACAGACCAAGAGCAATACCATGCGCCACAATCCATTGCCGCGTGAAGAAATCCTTCATAAATTGTGTAAAGCGCATCTTTGGCTTATAGATATCAATACCGCGCCAAACCCAGTGCGCTAGCCAAATAAGTGCTGTAAAATAATGCGTCCACATACCAAGCGCCACCAAAACGCCATATACAATCCACCACTTCCACTTCTTTTCTGTGACTGCGAAAGCAAGGACGTACGTCGCCGCCAAGGCGATTGCGACAACGAGCGTATACATACGTGCTTCTTGAGCATATCGTATGAAAAACGGCATTACTGCAAGGAACGGCAGCGTCCAGAGCGCCGCTTTCTGCGAAAACAGTTTACGTATAAGTAAGTACGCGAATACTAAAGCTACCAATCCGAACAGAACGCTCATCGATCGCAGAGCTACGTCGGAGTTGCCAAACACCAAGCTCCATAGCTTTAGGAGCCAGTAGTAGAGCGGTGGGTGCACATCGAGTGCGGTAAAATGAAAAATCTCCGCAAAATTAAAACGAATCATGTACGCACCAAATGACTCATCGAACCAAATCGACGAGTTCCCGATTGTTGCGAGAGTTATTGCACTAAACACACCGAGGAAGCCCGCAACCAGGCCTAGTTCAACCGGGCGCGCAACCTCTTTGGACGTAAAGAAAAAGAATCGTTTCATTACCAATTATTATACATCAACACTAGTATTTCAGCTGTAAATACGCTATAATACCTTTTGAATTAACACCATCGGGGTGTGGCGCAGTTGATAGCGCGCGCGGTTTGGGACCGTGAGGTCGAAGGTTTGAGTCCTTTCACCCCGACCATAGAAAAACGACCGTCCTTCGATGGTCGTTTTTCTATGGTCGGAATGGCCCGAACCTTCGACTTTTTGCGAAGCAAAAATAGTCGAAGGTTTGGCGTAGCGAATGATATAAAACAAAGCAGCGCAGCTATTTTGTTTTATGAATGAGAGGAGGAGGCCGCCAGCGGCCGATGTCCTTCCGTACACCTCCCTTACAGCACAGAAATCATATATCTCGACGAATATCTTGATAGAACCCGTCACTTTCTCTACCATCATTAACTTGAATGGTGACAGCCCGTGCCCGGTATAGCCGAGTAGGCGCAATGCCCGTAGTATTCTCATGATTGAGCTTGAACTGCCGTGTTGTCGTGTTATAGCATTCGATGGCCGCATCAAGCCTGTCGTCTGGAATTTGCTCAGCCACGGCTCGTATATACAACCCTAGTCCGTCGCCCTCAGGAGCAGTGGAATCAAAGATTGTGATATAGACATCACTACTTCGCGCTATATTGCGCGAGTGCTGAGAATCAACCGACGACCACCAATAGAGAATAATGTCATTCGTCTTTTCAAAAGCATACCACACGGGCGCAGCCCATGCCCGACCGCCCTCATCAACAGTCGAGAGAGTAGCATACCGTATCCGCGAAAGTATAGTTTCAGGTTGCATGAATATATTGTAGCACCGAGGCTTGAACTTTCAGCCCTTTACTACCAGGTGAAGGAGCGCAGTAATATCCTTTCACTTTCCCGCCTGATACAATAAACGTATGTCCGTCACAAAGATTATTCTCTACTCCCACGGGTTTGGCGTCGAAAAAGATGACAGAGGTCTATTCACCGACATAGCAAACTCTCTTGGTGATTTTCGACACATCATGTTTGATTACAATCAAATCGATGAACAGGCCAATACGTTAACAGTGACGTCTCTTCATAAGCAAGCCGACATGCTCAAAACACAGTACGATATTTTACAGAATAGTTATCCAGATGCAACGATTGATCTTATCTGCCATTCTCAGGGTAGTATAGCGGCAGGATTAGCAAACCTCCACGGCATTAGTAAAATCGTCTTGCTCGCGCCGCCGACACGCTTTCTTGATAGTGAAACGAAGCTCGAACAAATGTCAAAGCGTCAAGGAACCCAAGTGCAGGATGATGGTACTGTTAGTTACCCAAGGCGTGATAGCAGTACGACCATCATCAAACAAGATTATTGGCACAGCAGAGATGCGATTGCAGACCCTATCGCGCTATACAACCAACTCGCGCAAAACACCGAAGTAGTCATTATTAATGCATTGAACGACGAGGTTCTCGGCGAGACCAACTACTCCATGCTGTCAGATAAAATCAGTTTGATGCATCTGGAGGCAAATCACGACTTTAAGGACAATGAACGCCCTGTGCTGCTAAAAACAATGAAAGAAATATTCAATCAATAGTAAGGTTTGCCAAAGTTAGTAAAGTGGGGCAGATCAAGGCCAAATCCAAAAATGGTTGTCCTCTACCTCTGTGCTTCAGCAAATAAACTTCGTGGCATTTTAGTTTTTAAAGTTCGAGAGATTCTTGTGGATCATTAGACCAGAACTTACGGTCGATAATTTCCAGGTATGAATACTGACATCTCGATCGTAACGGGTTCTTTTTCTTGATTGTCATTACTTATCTCGCATTTAATTCGTAGACTACACCGTCCTGACGATAACTCGTGTTGCCAATAGCCTCGATCGCCCCTCTATCTAGCATCTTGTGATGGTTCGCACAAAGTATCCAAATATTATCAGGACTATCTACGCCATTTGTTGCATCAGATATAGGAATAATATGTGCCGCTTCTGAATAGAATGTACCTCTATTCGTCTTAAATGTGAAACCACAGATCTGACATTTGTTTTGATATTTCTCTTTTAGTATCTTCACCATACTGACATTACGACGATAGGACTTCGTAAGCTTCTCAATCTGCTCAGGTGTTTTATTCTGTTGGCGTTTCGCATAAGTCTGTATAAGTCGCTCTATTTCTTCAGAGGATCGGTCTCGGGTTAGGTTGTCGAGTTTTGCCTTATCCTCGGTTGTAATATCACCTAAAGGTTTTGATGCAATCGTAACCACTTCACTCAGAGCTCGATCATCCATACCCAAAGTTAGTGAAGCTACGAAACCATCAGTTGACCCATACTTACTCACTATTCTTGCGATCGCATCCTCACTGCTGATCTGCATAAAGCCCTGTAATGCCTTCAGCGAATATCCAGTTATGTCGTTAAATTCCAAAAGCGGAAGGTTAATATCTTGAACATCCTCGACAAAAAACACGCAAGACCATGGTTCACCCGATTCGGTACTTTTCGACCATAGACTTAGAGCTAGGTCCTCGCTGTACTTTTTAAAACGCAACCTGCCAACAGAAATAAATCGGCCTTGTGCATAAAAGAAGACATAGTCACCACGCCCCATCTTCTCCCATCGTGAATGAAGGCTTGGCTGCGTACCCCAAACAAAATATCGATCGCTACCTTTTAGGTCGTTGATTTCACTAGAACTAAGATAGGGAAGAAAATCATCGAGCGGTTTACCTTGCATCGAGGACATATAGTTCTTGTACGCCGTCTCGTTGCTTCGTGGCACAAGAAAGATTCTGTGCATCTTATAGCTCCGTATATTTCTTGTGATTACCTTTTGATTTCTCTATAGGGTATTTTTTAGCATTCCTTTCAAGCTTTCGCTCGCTTGCCGCAACAACATCAATATCCATATTGTTCGCCATCAGTAAAACCCAGTACAAAACATCTGCCAGCTCGTCTGCAACTTCATCTTTATTTTCCTTTATGTACTCAGTCATCTCCCGCTCATTCTTCCACTGGAAATGCTCGAGCACCTCAGATGCCTCAAGGTTTAGCGATATCGCAAGATCTTTTAGATTATGAAACTGGCCCCAGTCACGGTCTGCAACAAACTGTGCAATTTTTTCTTGTAGACTTTTTAGATCACTCATTTGTCTTAATTATATATGAACGGATCTAGATTTTTACCGATCTCGTTGTATGGCTTGCGAAAGTTCTTCAGAACAGCCCTTACGAAGCCCAGCTGGTACACAAGCAAAAATCTGTTACCATAAAGACTATGGAGAAACCGCGCCGACTTGTTTCCTTTGCCAATGCCTTTGGGGCGCTTGGGTATGTTTCGGTATTTTTCCAATGGACGTGGGCGCTTTTGCTTATTCTCTACCCTATTCTCCTTGCTAATCCTGATTTTTTAACCCCGCAGCCGAGCAAAGAGATGGTCGTGCAACCACTGAAAATTGATCCTGGCTTTACACCTATTGTGACGGGCGTCGCAATCGCTGTCACGGTTATTGTGCTCGTAGCTGCCGTAATCGCTATCATCCGCATGCCGCGAGCAATTGGGAAAAAAGCCAGCGCACTCACTCAGGCAACCACTAATAGACTAATTCCGATAGTGACTCATCATAAAAAAGTTACCAAAAAGAAGCGCCTTAAGCTCTCGAAGAGAGTGGCCATTACCATAAAATTACTCGTCATGTTCATTCCGCTAGCAATGCTCTTGGTGGTACCGTCCAGCGACCAGCTGAGTCGCCCCGCTATATGGATGGTGGGACTCTTTGCCGTCGCCTGTTCGCTCTTTTATTTTAGCGTCCAGGCGCTCATCGCATGGGCTGGAAAAATTGCTCACACGGAGCTGTGGTAGCCCTTATGGTATAATAAGTGCAAGAATTATGCTTATGCTTTCCAAAAAATCAAAAGGTCCGTTCGTTTCTCTTGCGCTCACCGCTACAGCGATAGTGATGATTGGAGGTGGCCTTTATACTCTTTCACTTGTTGCCTCACCGTCGCTTGCACCACTGTTAGTGCAAAAGCCCATTACAGTGAGTGCCTTACCGGCCCCTGAAAAAACAGAAGATCGGATCATTATTCCAAAACTTGGTATTAACATTGTCTATGCTCCAGGCGAAGCCTCATTAGATCGTGGCGCACAGTGGCGATACCCCGAACGCGGTAATCCGGAGAATGGCGGCAATTTTATTATTGCCGCACATCGTTTTAGCATACAACCTACACCGCTCGGCACGATTGAAAAGTCACCGTTTTATAGTATAGATAAACTAGCAGTTGGCGATAAGATTATTGTAGACTACCGAGGCACGCGTTACGCCTATAAAATCGATAAGATTTTCGATGTCAAACCAAGCCAAACAGAAATCGAAGCTCAATCAGATACACCCAAACTAACACTCTATAGCTGTGAACTTGGCGGTTCAGAAGCTGGTCGAGTTGTAGTTACGGCAACGCCAATGGGAAAAGTTGAAGTAGGCGATAAAAACTAACCCTCTCGTTCGATGCTAAACTCATGCTCCAGATAGCCTTTTTCGCCTTTTGCCCACGCAATAATACTTTCCGAATAGCGATTATCGCCCGCAATAATATCCTCACGCGTCACTAACGCATACGTCTCAATTTCACTATGATCAATCGCGGCTGCATCAAGTTTCCCGCCCTCAATTTCATGCTCAAAAATAAACTGATAGGTTTGGGCAATAGTGCTAAAGCGATACACTACCATGCAAAATTCAAGCCTTGCAGAATCGACTGCTATACCGATTTCCTCAAGCGTTTCTCGTGCCGCTGCCGTACGGGGCGTTTCTCCTAAATCAACCACTCCGCCTGGAAACGACCAGTAGTCTTTATACGACGCCTTAACAACAAGCACGCGGCCAGCTGAATCAAAGAGGGCCACCACCGCACTCGACATGCGCTTCTCAAATTCAGGCAAGGGAAACATTACTTCGCAAATTCAATCGCACGAGTTTCGCGAATCACGTTAACCTTAATGGTGCCCGGATACTGCATCGTACTCTCAATTTTCGTCGCGATATCTCGGGCAAGTTTGATCGCCGATAAATCATCAATACTCTCGGGGCGTACAATCACACGAACTTCACGTCCTGCGCTAATTGCGTATGCTCTATCAATACCATTAAACCCTAAAGCAATATTTTCGAGGTCGCGCATACGTTCTGCAAAGTTTTCGGCGCTAATATTACGCGCGCCTGGTCGAGCGGCACTAATTGCATCACATACACGCACTACCAAGGCTTCAGGCGTCGTTGCTTCAATATCATCATGATGAGCTTCAATTGCGTGCACAATCGCCTCAGACATACCGGCCTTTCGGGCCAATTCCGCACCAATATGATGATGCTTGCCTTCAACTTTATGAGTCACAGCTTTACCGATATCATGCAGTAGCGTGGCGGTTTTTGTGACACGGACATTGGCGCCAATTTCTTCGGCAATCAACCCAGCCATGTGCGCCATTTCGGTGCTATGCATGAGAACATTCTGGCCATAACTTGTGCGGAATTTCAGCTCACCAAGCAGGCTCAGCATCTCTTTTGGAATACCGGTCACACCCACTTCACGCGCCGCGTCTTCGCCGGCACGAATCACTTCTTTTTCGATCTGCTTTTCGGCTTTTGCGAATACTTCCTCAATACGGCCAGGGTGAATACGGCCATCTTTCATGAGCATTTCTAGACCAAGGCGTGCAACTTGGCGACGGATTGGATCAAAGCTCGAAAGCACGACCATACCAGGCGTATCGTCAACCAAGAAATCAACACCAGTTGCGCGTTGCATTGCTTGAATATTGCGACCTTCTTTTCCGATGATTCTACCCTTCATTTCATCGTCAGTCAATTTGACTGCCGTCACTGTTCGCTCAGCCGTTACCTCGCTCGCCATACGTTCCATTGCGCTCAAAATAACGAGCTGCGCTCGTTCTTCGGCATCATCAACAGCTTCTTTTTGCAGCTTTGCAACAAGACCGGTAAGATCATCTTTTATATCGCGCTCGGTCATTTGCAGCAATTTATCTGCTGCATCTTTCTTCTTTAAGCCAGCAATTTTTTCAAGTTTTTCTTGCTGCTTAGTACGAATATCTCGTACCTCACCTTTTAGCGATTCAACTTCGTCTTCTTCTTTGCGAAGTTTTTCAGCCCGCTTATCAAGCTCATCGAGCTTGCGGTCGAGACTTGATTCACGATCAGCAAGCCGAGTTTCAACTTTCTGCATTTCGCGACGACGCTCTTGCTCAAGCTTTATTGCTTCATCTTTTGCCTTTAGTACGATGTCGCTCGCCTTCGTTTCGGCCCTCGCGACGATTTTTTCGGCATCATGCTGACTTTTGGCGACACGCTGCTTGTCGTAGGCGAATTTTCCGCCAATACCAAGAGCAATACCAACCACTGCGGCAATCAGTTCTACTATCATATTGTTTCCTTTCTCGGCATCCCCAAAGCGTGTTCATCACTTTGTAAGAAGTATCAAAGGAGCCGAAGATTGATTCAGGTTTAGTATCAAAAGTCCTCTTAGACACAAAGGTCAGGACTTACTCCTATTGTATCGTCAGTATACCCTAGCTGCAAGCGCACTATTTTTTAGGCGCTGTAGTATGAGCGTCGCCACCATATTCGGGTAGTACTACTTGATCATTTGCGCCCTGAGCCAAGCGTTCGAGACACACCGCTTGCCAAGCCTCATCGCTTGACCCAACAATAGGAATAGCTTGGGCCGAAGCGAGTGTATTAAGCACTGTCATCCCGATGCGCAGCCCAGTATAACTACCAGGACCTTGGAACACACCAATGCCACTTATAGTTGAAAAATCACCACCCTGATCTGCGAGTCGATCACGTAAGTACGCAAGCATCTCGCGCGCAAGTGACCGCCCAGCCTCCCAAGTATACTCTCTACGCGAGCCGTCACCCGACACCAGTGCAAGGTGAACGACCATTTCAGCGCTATTCCACAAAATAATCATGCGAGTTGCTCCATAACTTTTTGACTCTGCCGCCCACCAGAAACAAGCTCTATTATGCGCGAATCATCAGCTTGAGTACGGATGAGTATTCGTAGCGTATCGGTAGGCAACACGTCTGCTACTACCTCGGCCCACTCAATCACTGTAATTGTATTTGGGTCATTGACGGATTCGGAAAGCTCAGCACGCAAGATCCCCGCATCATTAAGGCGATAAAAGTCGTAATGAGAAAGCGTGAGACCGTGAGCCGTACTATAGGTACGATTAATCGTAAATGTGGGACTTTGCACGTCCTCATCGATCTCGAGCCCAACTGCCAGGCCTTTTGTGAAGGTCGTTTTGCCAGCACCAATGTCACCCACGAGTTCAATCACTTCGCCACCACTCAGGAATACCCCTACTCGAGCACCAAAGTCTCGCATTTCAGCATCAGAAAAAACCACAACTTGCATACTGCAATTATATCATAATTTACCCCTGGCGCTGACGTGTTCTATCGAGTACAATAGGCGTAAGCATTATGCGTATTTTAGATAGCACCGTTGAAAAGCTCTTACTGGAGAATAACGTCACCACCAAAGAGCAGCTGGCTCCCATAATAGAAGAGGCAGCTCATTCGTCGCGCCCGCTACAAGACCTCGTACTTGAAGGCAAACTCATCGACGAAGTAGGCCTTACGAAACTGTTTGCTACCTACGCAGGCATTCCCTACATTGAAATTGATCCAAAAGATATTTCCCCCGAGGCACTGAGCCGGATTCCAGAACGGATCGCCCGTCAGTATAATGCCGTTATCTTTAAAATTGATACTGATGGCACCATACATATCGCCATGGACGACCCAGACGATGTACAAGCAACGAGCTTTATTGAAAAAGAAATAGGCTCAAATACCAAAGTGTATATCGCCCCCCATTCAAATATTTTGCTATGCCTTGAAAACTATCGAGGCGACGTCAACGAAGAACTAAACGAAGTTATTGATATCCAGCGCGAAGACGACGGTTCGAATCAGCAAGTAACCGAGGCAGATGTCGCTGAAGACTCACCAATTGCCCAAACGGTAAATCTTTTGCTCGAATACGCCATCAGATCGCAAGCGTCCGATATCCATATTGAGCCACGAGAAAATCTTGTGCAAATTCGGTATCGTATTGATGGTGTCTTAAAAGAAGTAAATCAGCTACCACGCAACGTCCTTGGCGCACTCGTAAGCCGTATCAAAATTCTTTCGAATCTAAAAATTGACGAACGTCGCGTACCGCAGGATGGCCGTTTCAAAATTAAAATCGCTGGCAAACAATATGCTCTACGCGTTTCGACACTCCCCGTTGCAGACGGCGAAAAAGTTGTAATGCGTATTTTGGACGAATCGAACCAGGCAATCACCTTGCCGCAGCTCGGCTATTGGGGATATTCATTAAATACTATAAATGAAGCCATTACCGAGCCAAACGGCATGATCCTTATCACTGGACCAACAGGAAGTGGTAAGTCCACCTCGCTCTTTTCAGCGCTCACTATGCTGAATACCCCAGATGTTAATATTTCAACAATCGAAGACCCGGTAGAATATAAGATTCCAGGCGTTAATCAAACCCAAACGAATGCAAAGGCGGGTATGACCTTCGCGAACGGTCTTCGAGCGCTGCTACGCCAGGATCCAAATATCATCATGGTGGGAGAAATTCGCGACGGTGAAACTGCTAACCTTGGCGTGCAAGCGGCACTTACTGGCCACCTTGTGTTTAGCACACTTCACACCAACAACGCGGCTACGTGCTTGCCACGTTTGCTCGACATGGGTATTGAGCCATTCTTGATCGCCAGCACCGTTAAGGCCGTTGTGGGACAGCGACTAGTGCGGCGCTTGTGCGTGACCTGTCGACATTCTTATACTCCTGAAGCAGCCGAAATCGACGAGATCGTCAAACTCTTTAATCTTCACGAAGGCCAAACATTTGCCCACATTCATGAGCTTGAAAACCAAGCGATCGAACAAAAAGTCGGTGGCGACACGCCTCCCGGCACAACCGCCGAAACCATTACTCAACTATGGAAACCAAACCCTGAGGGTTGCGACGAATGTGGCCATACAGGCTACAAAGGCCGTATTGGTATCTATGAAGTGCTGGGCATTGATTCAGCCGTACAAAAGCTCATTACCGCAAGTGCAACAAGTGAGCAAATTCAAGACCAGGCAATTCTTTCAGGAATGATCACAATGCAGGCCGACGGACTCGTAAAAACCCTGCGCGGCAACACCACACTTGATGAAGTGCTCCGTGTCACAAGAGAGTAATTGATGGCAAAGTTTTTATATATTGCGACCAATTCACAGAACAAAGTCCTAAGCGGCTCTGTTGAAGGTAACGACCGCGAAAGTATACTGACGGCACTTACGAGGCAGGGACTTCGCCCGATTAATATAGCCGAAGCAGGGGCAAAGCCTGCAGCATTCGGCGGTTTTAGCTTTCTGAACGCCAACAAGATTAAAAGCGATGACATTGTTATGTTTACCCGCCAACTCAGCGCAATGGTTTCGGCTGGCGTGCCAATTTTACGCGCTCTTAGCTCTCAACAGGAACATACGGACAGCAAGGCGCTAAAAAGTGTTCTAGGAGGCATCATTAAAAGCGTGGAAGGTGGCACACCTCTCGCCGACGCGCTTGCAAAATACCCAAATACATTCAACGATGTATATGTCAACATGGTACGGGCGGGCGAAGCAGCGGGAATTCTAGAAGATATTTTAAAGCGTCTTGCTACCCAGCAAGAAAAAAGCGCTACCATGCGCAAGAAAATTAAAAGTGCAATGACGTATCCGATGGTACTGCTCGCTATTACTATACTTGCCTTTTTTGGCCTTATGATGTTCGTCATTCCGCAGATTGGTAAAATCCTCCTCGACCTTGGTGGCCCCGATGCAAAGTTACCAGCCCTTACTCAAGGAATGCTTGCGATTAGCGACTTTCTTCTGAAATATGGGCTTTTCTTGCTGCCAGTTGTCGTAGGGGGAATTATTTTTCTACGGCGATGGCTCAAAACGCCTCCAGGTAAAAAAGTTTTCCATACCCTTGTATTAAAAATTCCAATGATCCGACCGATGATCCAAAAAGTGGCGATTGCGCGATTCGCCCGGACGTTCTCGGCCCTCATGGGCGCGGGCGTGGCGGTACTCGAGTCATTGAATGTCACTGCTCGAGCTGTGGGCAACGTCGTATACGAAAAAGCATTAACTGAGGCCGCCGAGCAAGTCAAAAACGGCAAGACTCTCTCCAGTGTAATTGACAGCAACCCCCTCTTTCCCTCGATTGTTGGGCAAATGCTCGCCGTAGGAGAAGAAACGGGTCAAACCGACACCGTGCTTGTTAAGGTAGCCGACTTTTACGAAGAAGAGGTGGATGTAGCCATCGACGGCATGAGCTCGATTATTGAACCAGTCATGATCGTCATAATGGGTTCAATGGTTGGCCTTATTGCCGCCAGCGTTATGGGTCCGATTGCAGGATTGGCACAAAACGTCCAAGGCTAGCACCTTTCATATTGCTCATGCTATACTGTATAAGAGATACTTCTCGAGTGGGCACAGATGTCAAAATTATTTTATAAGCATAAAAGTCTCATCGGACTCGATATTAGCCAGACGGGCGTAAAAGTCATGGCGATCGACCCAAAACGTTGGCTCGTTTTAGGGTATGGTTCACTAGACCTTGACCCGGTAAAGGTGCAGGCTTCACTTGACGATGTCAAAAATACTTATCTTCGCGACAATATCAAAACACTTCTTGAAAAAAATATCGTTGGTAAGCTCGAATCAGATCATGTAATTATCGGTTTGCCTACCGGAAAGACATTTTCGCGAACATTCAGCCTCCCCGCAAGCCAAGAGCGGCACATTGCAAGTGCGGTAGAGATCGAAGTTGATCAATATATCCCCATTCCTATCGGTTCACTCTATCTTGATTTTGATATTATTGAGCGCTCAAAAGAATCGCTCACAGTGATTATGTCGGCGGTACCTCGCCCCCTGGTTGACACTTGCATCGACGCGGTACGCCAGGCTGGTCTTACGCCACTACTTGCAGAGCCCAGTATTAATGCCATTGGCCGCGTACTTGAGGCAACCGAGGAAGGTCATCTCTCAACATTAATCGTTGACATTGGCGCAGCCAGCACCGATGTGGCCGTTTTGGACGGGGGTGTTATTCGCGTGACTGGCAGTGTTGGCGTTGGAGGCAATACCTTTACCCTGGATATCGCTAAAAAGCTCGGTGTCGCGCTTGAAAATGCCCATCAATACAAAGTCCTCAACGGTCTCGCACCCGGGCCGAGACAGGCGAAAATAACCACCGCATTAACACCAAGTCTCACGCGAATTGCGGGCGAAGTTCGGAAAGTTATTCGTTATTATAATGAACGTTTAGCAACCGATCGAAAAATCGAACAGCTACTTGTTGTTGGCGGCGGCGCCAATGTTCCTGGTATTGGCGAGTTCTTTACCAACGAACTCGTCATGCCGGCACGCGTGGCTATTCCGTGGCAAAAACTTGATTTTGGTGAGCTTAATGAGCCAAATAAACAGTTCCGCCCTCGCTATATCGCCGTTGCAGGTCTTGCAAGTACCGCTCCAGAAGAGGTGTGGAAGTGATCAACTTACTACCGCCCGAGGAAAAGCGCGAACTTGCCGCTTCGCGCACCAATACTCTTTTATTACGCTACTCCGTTCTCACGCTAGGAGTTGTCATACTTTTGGTACTAGAAGTAATTGGGATGAACCTTGTGGTAGACCTCGGTTCGGCACAAAACCAAGCAATAATCCAAGAAAATGAACGACAAACCGCTAGTTATAGCGACATAAAAAAAGAAGCCGACCAATTTACATCTGATCTAAAAATTGCTAAAACCATTCTTAGTAAGCAATTCTCCTATACAACACTCATGTTTACCGTTGCAAATAGCCTGCCAGAGGGTTCAGTACTCGAATCGCTTTCAATTGACCCATCGTCATTTGGAACCAAGACTTCACTGATTGTACGCACAGACAGTGCTCAGAAAGCCATTAGTGTAAAAACCGCCTTGCAGGAAGCTAAGGTTAACAAAACTGTTCCACTCTTTACTTCTGTCAGCTTTCAGTCCGTTACCGATACAAGAGAAGAAGACAGCCCTCCACCAAAGTACCCTTTTACCGCCCAATATAATGTCATTTACTCGAAGGATGCATTAACGCAATGAATCTAAAGAAACTCAGTGCCGTTCAGCTCCGCACGGTTCTTTCCGTAGCCCTGCTCATTCTAGTGGCCCTTGGAGCGGGCGTATTTGCGTATGGATACCAACAACTGGGCGACCATGCAGTAGCAGCTCAAGGGATCGCTACTCAAGCTCAGGTAAGTCAAACGAGCCTACAGACATTGGTTGCTCAGCAAGAAGAGCTAGCCAAATACAGCAGCGTGGTAAGCCGTGCGCATCAATTGGTCGCCAATAGCAAGGAGTACGAGTATCAAGATCAGATTATTAGTGATATCAATACCTACGCCGTTCGAGCTGGCATAGAGGTATCCAGCTTTACTTTTGAAGACAATAACGCAAAGGCCTCAAAGGGAGCGACAGCAGCAACTCCAAAGGTAACTCCTACGCCAGCCGGTGTTAAATCGACCAGTGTAAGCGTATCAATAAAGAATCCGACAAGTTATGACGCCGTCCTCCGATTCGTCAACCTTCTTCAACAGAGCCTCTTTAGAATGCAAATTTCAGGAGTCGGGCTTGCTATGACTGAGGAGTCGACCGTAGCTAAGGTTCCTGATCCCGTTAATACTGAACAGTTTACTATAGAGGTATACATACGCTAATGCAAACCGATCTTAACCCTAAAGAACTCCTTGTTGCTGTATCGCACTTTTTACATAGGTATCATGTGCTCATTTTCGTTCTTGTTGTGTTAGGCGGCCTTTCGGGAGCGACATTCCTGCTATACCAAACCGTTATCTCTGCCCAAACCTCAGAGGAGACACCCGCCAGTACTACCTTTGATAAACAGACGATTAAAAAACTAAATGACCTCAACGACGCAACAACGGTGGATCCTACTCCAGTATCGCCAGAAGGTCGCACTAATCCATTTAAGGAATAGCCATGATATTGCTTGGATCTTCATTAAAAAGCGCTCCCGTCATGGGTATCCAGAGCGGCGGTGAAATTGCTCGAACCGGCAATGCTATCATTGACCCCGCAAATCTAACCGTGCAGGCGTACGAGGTTCATTCTCCGCTTCTTGCCGAATCGCCACTACTTCTTCGTGTGGCGGATATCCGTGAGCTAAGCGATATTGGTATGATTGTTGATTCTGAAGATGAATTCATTAGTCCAGAAGATGTAATAAAACTCAACGAAATCTACGAGAAACACTTTCATTTACTTGGTATCGCAGTCGTCGACGAAAAGCGTCATAAGCTTGGGAAAGTTGTAGACTTTACTCTTGAAACGGGAGGCTTCGTCATTCAGCAGCTGACCGTTCGCCGACCCCTCCTCCGTAGCCTTAACGATACAGAATTACTGATTCACCGTTCACAGATTATCGAAATAAATAATGATGCTATTGTTGTCCATAGCCAGGCAAAAGTCCCAGAGCCTGAACTACACGAAGTTGTTGGTAGCTATGTTAATCCGTTTCGTAAGTCAAAGCCTGCACAAGAATCAATTACACCAAAATCCAAATAGCACGCCTAAGGGCTACTCTTTACCCTTCGTCCTCCGCCGCTAGTGCCACTTTTATATCATCATAGCTAAAGCCCTGGCGAGCTAAATAGGCGATCAGCTTTTGCTCGTCAGAATACTTTGCACGCTTTTTTGCAATGATTTTTGCTAATTCGTCTTTGTCACTACGATCTGAAGCTGCCAGCACTGTTTCGATAATTTCCATATCGACTCCTTTTGCTCGTAGTTCAACCGATAATTTACGTAGGGAAGTGCCTTTTATTTGATTGCGACTTTCTACCCACCAGCGGGCAAATTTTTCGTCATCAACATACCCTTTATGTTGTAATTTTTCCAACACGCGCGTCGTAAGGGTAGGGGAGTAGCCAGGTTTTTCCCTCACTTCGCCTTTTTTCGTCCGGAATTTTGTTGTAAGAGTTTTACGATACAAATAATCGCGCAGTTCGCGAACCGAATGTGGCCTGCTAAAGCTATAGACGAGCGCGAGAGAATAGAGCTTACCAAATAGACCCTCTGTTTCTAAAAACGCCAGTTCTTCTTCGCTCACTTCCCTCCCCACTTTCACACCAAGCTCGGTAATCTGCGATATATCGAGGCTAAATTTATATTTACCATCAATCGAAACATTTACCCGATCAGGGTTACGGATTTGTGACGATAATGCTGTTATCTTCACCCTCTTTCGCCCTGAGCAATCTCAAGCCTTTCAAATAGTAGAGTAAAGTAGCCTTTACCATGGTTGGAAAAATTATGTGCTTCCGGCTCGTGCAACATCCCTTTCAGCTCATCAATCGGGAACCAGCTAACTGCCTCTACTTCTCCGTCGTCGAACGTGGGTTCAAATGAATGCCCTACTTCATAAAGATAGACCGTTGCTATACAATTGGCTACATTCGTTTTACGCAAGCGAAATGCAAATTCAATCTCATCTTCCTGCATTGTGAGGCCAATTTCCTCTTTCGTTTCTCGAATCGCCGCACTAAGCGCAGACTCACCCGTGTCAATATGTCCGGCAGCCGAAATATCAAGCATACCCGGCTTGACAGTTTTATGCGACGAACGTTTCTGCACAAACACCTCTGCACCACTAACTCCTCTACGCCACACCCATACATGTACAGTTCCTACAAGAAAATCCGGGTGGTCAATAAGGTCGCGACGTTCAAATGCAACATTTACCACTACTTCGCCATTAGCCAAGAACGCTTGTTCCTTCGCCATGACTATTCGTCCTCGGCGGCTACTTTTTCGCGAACTTTCTGCTCAACTTCTGCGAGCACTTCGGGGTTTTCCTTCAAATATTTTTTAGTAGCTTCGCGGCCTTGACCAATTTTGGCGTCGTTATAATCAAACCACGCACCAGCCTTACCGACAATACCGTGCTGTACAGCCAGATCCAGTACATCACCCGTCTTGGAGATACCTTCGTTATACATAATATCGAACTCAGCCGTGCGGAACGGTGCAGCAATCTTGTTTTTGACCACCTTTACCTTGGTGCGATTACCAATGATATCCTCACCCTCTTTAATCTGCCCAGTGCGGCGAATATCCATACGAACGCTGGCGTAAAACTTGAGAGCATTACCACCAGTCGTCGTTTCTGGGTTGCCAAACATCACGCCTATCTTCATGCGGATCTGGTTAATGAACACCACCGTCGCTTTAGACTTGTTAATGATACCTGTCAGCTTACGAAGTGCCTGACTCATTAATCGCGCCTGAAGTCCCATGTGGCTGTCGCCCATGTCGCCATCGATTTCAGCCTGTGGTACCAGCGCTGCAACAGAATCAACAACAATCAGATCAACAGCATTCGAGCGAACAAGTGTTTCAACAATTTCGAGTGCTTGCTCACCGTTATCTGGCTGGCTTACCAGCAGGTTGTCGGTATCCACGCCAAGACGTTTTGCATACGCTGGGTCAAGCGCGTGCTCAGCATCGATAAACGCTGCAGTGCCGCCTTGTTTTTGAATCTCGGCAATCGCGTGTAGCGTCAGCGTTGTTTTACCAGAACTTTCTGGACCATAAATCTCTAAAATACGGCCTTTTGGGTACCCGCCGCCCAGTGCAATATCAAGGCTTAAGCTACCACTCGGCAACAGTTCAACATCGACTTTTTTCGCTTCGCCCAACTTCATAATTGAGCCATCACCAAATTGTTTGGTGATTTGATCCATCGCAAGACCAAGCGCCTTTAGTTTTCCTTCGTCGGCAGTTGGTTTTGCGGCCATTGTCTTACTCTCGGTCTTTTTTGCCATCGGTGACTTCCCCCTTACTTACTATGGTATTAATTATAGCAAACCTATCGCTATAGGGTATAATAGCAACATGAAACGACGTGGGTTTACTGTGATTGAACTTTTGGTGGTGATTGTTATTTTAGCAGTTGGAGGGTGGTTATTTTTTAGCGAAAAAGCCCGAATTGACTCTGTTGAACGCGACAACACGCGTAAAGTTACTATCAATGCCATGTACTACACTATCGAAGAGGTGTTTTACCCAGCGAATGGCTATTATCCCTCAAAGATCGATAGTAAAACCCTTCGAGCAATGGACCCAGACCTCTTTACCGATCCTTTTGGCAACACATTAGGGACATCAGGATCAAACTATCGCTACGACGCAACCGACTGTACGACGGATGGTAAATGTAAAGGCTACACTCTTCGTGCCATTATGGAACGCGAAGACGATTACATCAAAACCAATCGCAATAACGCCTCGTAGCGCTACCGCTACTAATCTTCTTCATTTGAAATAGGGCGGCCATTCTTAAATGCTTCGACAGCATTGTTAAGAATAGCGATCTCTTGTTTGGGGTGAGCAACATATGAAAAGCGATAGGTTGTTTCGTCACCCTCAGTACTCAGACGAATCGATCCGTAATTCAGCAACGTTTGTAGAATACCAGTTTGGGTATAGCTTGCATCTTCGATATTTGAAAGACTTACCGTCTGCTCGTTACGCACAAATAAACTTACCTGAATTTCCTGAATAACACTCTCGTTAGTAAGATAAAACGTGTTGCTTAAATACACCCAGACCGCAATATAACCCCCGGCAAGTACAAGCAGTATCATTAACACGCCAACTAAAAGGGCAGGGCCGTAATCAGGCAATATTGAGATGCCAAGAATAGTAACAATTGCTTCGTAGTTTGCAAGACCACTCACAATCAGAGCAAGTAGAAGGGCTGTAATCAAAACAGGTGTAACCAGCCCAATTGGATGACGACGCACGGCGCTAATGACATACTCACCTTCGCTAAGGTTCAGATTCGGAAAACGTCGCACCGACTCTTCATGCCTTTTCTGAACCGCAGGGCTAATATCGGGGCGGACAGGCTCAACATCCCTCGTAAAGTGAACCACCTGTCGCTCTGGCTCTTGCTGGAGTTGCGGAGCCGCATACAGGGGCCTGCCGTTTGCGTCATAGGCAACTGGCTGGTCCGGAGCTGGCTGATTGGGGTCGGTATTCATAGTGCCATTATAACACTATGATTCGCTCTTAAGGTGGCGCTTAGCCTTTGGCGTTACCTGGCGCCCGCGCGGGGTGCGTTCGATAAAGCCAATTTGTATAAGGTATGGTTCGTAAAAATCTTCAATTGTCGTCATTTCGTCACCGGTAAGCGCAGCGATCGTATTGAGTCCTACGGGCCGATCGCCATAATGCTCGAGTATGCTCGCAAGCAGGTTACGATCTGCCGGGTCGAGGCCTAATTCGTCAATTTCCATCATTTCTAGCGCGCCTTCGGTCATGACGGTGTCGATAATGCCGTCGCCATTCACATCTGCAAAGTCACGTACACGCTTAAATAACCGGTTGGCAATGCGAGGAGTCAGGCGGGCACGCGTCGAGAGTAGTGCGGCAGAAGCCTCATCAATTTGAGATTCCAGAATTTTTGCCGAGCGCTTAATAATTTTGCCAATTTCATCGTGCGTATAAAATTCTAAACGGTAAATATGGCCAAATCGATCACGAAGCGGTGCTGCTAGGCTGCCGGTACGTGTTGTTGCGCCAATAACGGTAAACTTCGGTAGGTCTAAACGAATACTGCGAGCCGCCGGACCTTTTCCTATCACGATATCGAGTTTAAAATCTTCCATAGCGCTATATAGCACCTCTTCTACGGCCCTGCTTAACCGGTGGATTTCGTCAATGAACAAAATGTCGCCGTCTTGCAGGTTCGTGAGAATACTTGCAAGGTCACCAGCCCGCTCGATTGCAGGACCGCTAGTAATGCGTAGTCCTACGCCCATTTCGTTGGCAATCACGCTTGCCATCGTGGTTTTACCGAGCCCTGGCGGGCCGTAGAGTAGTACATGATCAATCGGTTCGCCGCGCTTTTTCGCCGCCTCAATCGCAAGCTTCAAATTTTTCTTCAGCCGCTCTTGACCAATATACTCGCCAAAATTCTGTGGCCTGAGAGTCACTTCAATAATCTGTTCGTCATTGTCGTCATCATGCGTGCTAGTATCAACAATCCGCTCAATCGCCATATAATTCATCCTTTAGTTTGCCTGATATGCGTGCAAATAATGTATCATCGACAATATGCTTACCACCTTCTCGGTGTCGCGGCCATTTATCATCTGGGAACACCTCGCCATCAAACGATACACCACCAACATATCGCGGATAGACCTTCCAATGCACGTGTGTTGGTTGTCTCCGCATCACAGCATTATTCATCAAGCACTCCCAATTCACCACATCGGCACCAAAAGCTCGTTTAATCGCGCCCTCAAGCAATCTCACAACTTCATGTAAATCACTCCAATCAATGTCGTCAAGGTCAGAAAGTGTCTCCCTATGCTCGCGGAGCGTCACAAAGGATTTCCCCAAGTAATCTTGGTTTTTGTCGAGCACCACAACCCAGCGGTCTGTCTGCAGCAGCACTTCCATGTCATTAGCTGTCTGATCAACAAGAAACGGGCAGATCTCGCAGTCACTCACCATACTCACACTACTCATACCCCCATTATCGCACACTTCCCCTTGCTCAAGGACTGTCTCCTTGAGCATTATTTAGTTTGAGCTTTCCGCGAATCTCCATGAGCAGCAAGCCTAGTGTATTTTCACCTTCACCGTCCAAAGTTTTGCCCCAGAAAGTATCGCCCCACCAATTGGTTTCTTCGATGTATTTGTCACCGGTCGCAAGCAGCCTTGCGTGGTTTTCGGGGTTGAGCCCGGCGTCAAACTTTTGCACCAATAACCCTGCCATAATATCAACCTTGATCGCATCCCAGCCTTCTGGGCTGTAGCCGGTCGGCGGATGTGCTCTGTTAAAAGCAATCGATTCTAAATTAGTACAGGCAACAAAATACCCGCGTTTTTCCGGTGGCCACTTAGCCGCCTGGTAGGCGCACTCCACGCTATCGTACTCGACACCGTCTAAAACCACCTTTGCCTTGCCAAAATTACTCGCCCAACGAAACTCGCCAAAAAACCCTTTGATATTGTGTTCGTCATGCACAATTTGCGGCAGCCTTTTCCAGTCACCGGGTTTGTACGGTTGATCGGCAATCGCCGACACCTCAGTGTAAAGACGAATCTGTTTTTCATGTGGGTCTACCAAAATTTACCCCTTTAGAGCTTCGCGAACACGTTCGCTTGTCGTGAGGCCCGTACCTACGCCTTCGAGTGCCTTTGTTGCATCAGCCAAAGTATAGCCAAGTGCAATCAGCGCTTCAAGCGCTTCGTCGCTCGTATTGAGTTCGGTTTGAATCGGCGCTCCTTGCTTGCGGTAGACGATTGGCATACCGACTTTATCGGATAAATCTACTGCTATGCGCTCGGCGGTTTTTTTACCAACACCGCTCGCTTTCGCAAGGTATGCGCTATCGGCATTGGCAATGGCATTACGCACTGTCTCGGCTGCATCCAAACTCAAAATTGCGAGTGCCGCCTTTGGCCCCACCCCCTGCACCGTTATGAGCATTTCAAACAGTTTTTTGCCCGCAAGACTCGAAAATCCAAATAATTCTTGACTCTGTTCGCGGATATGATGGTAGGTGTAGAACTTTACTTTTTGTTCTAAGGCTACCGTATCGTAGTCACCCGCTGCGACATTGATTTCGTAGCCCACACCTGCCACATCTACAATGACTGCCCCACCAAATTTTTCTGCCACTATTCCGAATATATGCGCGATCATATATATAGTATAACAGGGCTACCGCGTCGGTGTAATGGGTAGTGTTATTCCGCCCCCAGAGCCAGTGCCGGCGCCACTCGATGCGGTACAATGTTCGGTATCTTTTGAATACTTCGTGCTATCGTAGTCTTCTTCGTCGATCGTTATCACTTTACCGGTTGCCAGTTCGCAGACTTCAATCGTAGGAGGCTTACAGCTGGCCGTATCTTTGGACTGTTTCGATTCATCATAGGTTGTTTCATCAATAGAAATCACCTTACCGCTCGATTTTTCGCATACGCTAATCATGGTAGGTTCTGTCTGGCAACTTGTAGTCGGCAAGGCACCCGCCATGAAGTATTCGCTATAGGTATTTGAGCCCGATTTCGTTGCAAGACCGCCGTTAGCCTTACAGACATCGCGCTGCACAATACTACTTGGAACAGGGAACTGCTGATTGGCTTTTCCTGAAAGTAATTTCGTCATTGTATTGCGCCAAATTGGTCCCGCCATATCACTACCACCGCTTCTCATGGCAGTATTGTCGTTATTGCCTACCCACACGCCGACAGCATACTGTGGCGTATAACCAATTGTCCAAGCATCGCGACTATCGTTAGTGGTACCCGTTTTTACTGCCACCGTTTTTCCGCCGACCGTAAGCGAAGAGCCAAAAATCGCGGCACGTGCCGAGTTATCGCTTAATATACTCGAGATCAAGAATGCTCCTTCTTTACTAATTGCCTGCTTGCTTTTTGAGTTACCCGTGAAGATTTTCTTGCCGAATTTATCGTCAATTTGTTTTATTGTCAGCAGATCCTGCTGCACTCCTTGATTAGCAAATGCGGCATAGGCATTAGTCATTTCTTTCAGCGACACTTCAGCGGAACCGAGCGCAAGCGAGAGTCCATAGTTTTTCGATGCATCGACAGAAGTAATACCAAGGTTCTTCGCGGCGGTAATTGATTTATCAATTCCGTAATCTTGCATAACATGTACACTTGGAATATTCAGCGACATACTAATTGCCTTACGAACCGGTTCTTGACCACGACTTGCCTCGCTACGATCAGCATCACGCGGGACATATCCTCCACCAAAATCAATCACTTTGTCGGGCAAAATCGTCGCAGGAGTAATGACGCCATCGGCGAGCGCATAAGAGTAATAAATTGGCTTAAAACTTGACCCTGGTTGCCGAGCGGTTGTTACCATATTAACTTTACCCCATTGGTCATTATTGTAGTCGGCACTACCGACCAATGCCCTTACTTCACCCGCTGCAGGGTCAATCACAAGTCCACTTGCATTACTACCACCCATTGCATTAATGTGTGCCATGCCCGCCGCCACACTATCATTCAGCGCCTGTTGCGCCGTTATATCGAGTGTTGTTTTAACGCGGTAGCCAGAACGCATCACCTTTTCATACCCGTATTTCTCGCTTAGCTCGTTAATAACCATCTCGGCAAAGTGTGGAGCAATAGAGTTCTGAGAAGTGCCGTCCGATGCATACGTGAGCTGCTCGGCAAGAGCGGCTTGCTTTTGGTCGTCAGTTATATACTTATTCGTCACCATCCGAGAAAGTACCGTCGTTTGGCGCTGTTTGGCATATGTAACATTGCCTGTAATAGGCGAGTAAACGTTTGGCGCTGGTAACAGCCCTACAAGCATCGCACTCTCAGCCAGTGTCAGATCTTTTGGTGCTTTACCAAAATATACTCTCGCTGCCTCTTCAATCCCAAAGGCATTACCGCCGTAGTATACGGAATTAAGGTACATCTCTAGAATCTCATCTTTTGAGTAATTCTGCTCTACGGCAATCGACATAAACAGCTCCTGGTACTTTCGCAGGTAATTATGCTCATCGGTGAGGAGGGTATTCTTAACTAATTGCTGCGTAAGTGTAGAGCCGCCGCCAACTCCCGTAAATGCGGCTCTTAGGTAGCCGGCTAAGCTAAATCCGCCGTGCTTATAAAAGTCTTTATCTTCACTCGCGATGAGAGCATTCTTCATGTCTTTCGAAATATCGGCAAGCTTTACCTGATCGCGAGGCTCTGCCTTGCCAATGCTATAGAAAGAATTGCCGTTAATATCCTCCAACACAATTCCCGTATTGTTACGGTTCATCAAGCGCTCTGGATCTTTAATGTCATTAGCGAGCACAATATACGTAATAATAGGCGTTAAAATCAAGAAGGCAAGGACTGGCGCCGTAATAATCAGTATTTTCTTCTTGCGAGAAAGATTACGGAACCACGCGAAACGACCAGTTTTTTTAGCTGGCTTACGTTTTACTTTTTTGGGTGAATGATTCGCAAGGTTAGTGTAGCGATTCATTCGCGCCGGCTGGGAGCGTTTTGCCATAGATCTATTCTACCATTTTTACGCGCGCAGCATAAAGGCGCACATAATCGCAGCAGCAAGCGCATCGGCACAGTCATCGGGTTTTGGGACCTCTTTTAAACCAAGCTGCAGACGCACCATTTCTTGAACCTGTTTTTTATCGGCCTTACCATAGCCAGTGAGCGACTGCTTAATCTGCAGCGGTGTATACTCTTCAATCTGAAGATTCGCCTGCTTACCCGTCAACATTGCCACTCCACGTGCATGCGAAACACTCATGGCAGTTGTCACGTTACGTGCAAAGAATAGCTTTTCAATCGCCATAACTTTCGGATTTGTTTCGGCAATGATTTCTGTTAAGCCATCGTAAATTTCACTCAAGCGATCGGGCAGGGGAGTGTGAGCAGGGGTTTTTATTACCCCAGCCGTTACCAGCGCTGCCCTACTCCCCTTCACTTCTATAACACCAAATCCCAAGATTCCCGTGCCAGGGTCAATACCGATGATTCTCATACCCTTTTAGTATAGGTTACTTAGAGCTTGTTGTCACAAGAGCGAGAATTTTCGCGAAACCTGCCCCGATTTCGCGACGCCACTCCCATGCCCCATAGCCAAGTGCGAACACTCCAATGCTACCAATCACCCACCATGTTGTTGCTCCTGAAGCAGTTTGGTCATACGGCTCTACGGGATACGCAGCACTAGGTACTTGCCCACTTTGTACTTTACGGCAGCGATTAGTAGCGGGATTTCGTTCGTAGCCTTCGTCGCAAGGAATTAGCTCGGCAACTGCACTGGCAATAGAACGGCAACGATTAGTTTCGGGGTTACGCTCTTGCCCCTCCTTGCATGGCGTCAAGCTCGCAGTTGTAGCGGTTGCAGTTTTGCGGCAACGGTTTGTAGTTGGGTTGCGTTCATAGCCCTCCTCGCAGGCGGCAAGTGCATTAATGGTTTCCTCAAGTGTCCGGCAACGCCCTGTGTCGGGATTGCGATACTTCCCTTCCTCACACGCAATGAGAGTTGGCACAGTAATTTCATTGGCAGCCCCAGGTTTTGGCGTGGAGGTCCACTGCCAATTACCGAGCACATCTTGTGCATACGCATACCCTTGCTGGCTACTGCTGGCTGATTCGTAGTGCGCAAGCGTTGACTGGTACTGCACCGTTCCATACGCGTCTTCAAGCCAAATATAGCCACCACTGTTCGTCAATGAAATTCGTGCTCCCGCATCGGTTTGCCAAATCGTATAATATTCACCCGGCAATAGCTGGCCGGCAAGTGTAAATGTATTGCTACTCGTTCGGCTGCTCGAACTACTATTAGTACGAAGGGCAAGGTCGGTAAGGTCCACAGCTGAATCACTGGGGTTATAGAGTTTAATATAATCACCGCAAAGAACCGAGGTATCAAACGGCGAACAATCACTCGAGTAAGGATAAATTTCCACAATTTTTAGGCCAGGTTCCGCCGGCGCTGCATATAGCCCATCGTCAAACAACAGGGGCTGCGGAGCCATCCGATAGTTCTGCACAAACGGTGAGCTGGCTGTTGAGTAGCTTTCGGAGTTGTAGACCCGCGTCATCATTTTATCGCGGTCATCCGTCTTTGAAGAAAAGTTTGCGTCAAGTGTCCGATACCCACTGCGCATAATTTGCAGCGAGGTCATGACAGCACCACTGCCGGCAGCGCTCCAGCCAGTAATTGTAAAGGTTGCGCCCGGCACGATTTCGGCACGTGCTGCCACAATGTGCTTTCCTGGTTCAAGCCAGCCACTGTAGGTACTTGTTACTTGCAAATCACGGTTATTTGCGGCGTCATGGAAGGTCCAGTCCTGAAGCCTGGCCATAGTGTTGCCTGCGTTGTATAGCTCAACGTATTGGAGATCTTTACCGGCATCTTTTGTTTGATACGCAGTAACGAGTAGCTGGGGTAACGGCAACACTGTCGTATCACCTGATTCAATCGCCTGCACGTGCGGGCCGGTCATCATCCCAATCCAAATCATGCATACACAGACAATTCGTAGTACCCTCATTCTCATCCCTCTTTCAGTGAATAGTAGACTTAGGTATACACTACACAAAAACTCTTTCGCAAACATAAGCGAAAGAGTTTTTACTTTTTTACAACAATTAGTCGTCGAGTTCGATAGTAATATCGGCGTTCGTGTGAACATTCACTACGTCTGCCACGTCATCGAGCGCATCGAGCACTTTCATGAGCTTGCGCGCGGTTTCTGCGTCGTCAACCGGCACGTCGTTATTAGCAACGTATTGCAATTCGGCATCCTCAACCATTAGGCCAGCCTCAATCAACGCCGCGCGTACTTTTGCAAGTTCTTTCATATCGGTATAGACAACGATTTCACCATCTTCTTCAATCGCGTCTTCGGCGCCAGCGTCCAAAATCGTCAGCAATGCATCTTCACCCGTTGCCGCAACGCGAATTACGCCTTTTCGGGTAAACTGAAACACCACACTGCCGGCATCAGCCATAGTGCCACCGTTTTTCGTGAGCGCAGTGCGAACTTCTGGGTAAGTACGGTTTTTGTTGTCAGTTGCGGTTTCAATAATAATGCCTACGCCGCCCGGCCCATAGCCTTCGTAGGTAATTTCTTCAAGTGCAGCGGCGCTCTTGTCAGCTACACGATCAATCGCGCGCTGAATATTGGCCACTGGCATGTTTGCCGCCTTGGCTTTTTCGATAGCCAACGCTAACGCTGAATTCATGCTTGGGTCAACGCCACCGCGAGCCGCAATGGCGATCATATTACCAATACGGGTAAATATAGCACCTCGCTTGGCATCGTTAGCGCCCTTATCGCGCTTAATTTTACTCCACTTACTGTGTCCTGACATAACAAAAGCTCCAAAAGTTAGCTTGGTTTATAATCTGTCGCTCATTATACCATTTTTGTATCTGTTATTCTACCAGCGAGGCGCTACGAAGCAAGTAGCCAGAACGGATTTTCATATACCACACCGCAAGCGCAACAACCACAATATACCCTACCACACCCCACCATTGCCACGATGGCTCTTGCAAAGCCCAGGGAATATCGGCGCACCAGCGCACTACCGCAGTTTGCAGCCGCAACAGTTGCTCGGCCGGCCAACCTATAAACCCTGCTGTTGCCGGAATAAGCCACACACTAAACCCGGCGATCGCAACCAGAAGCATAATAAATGGAATGAGCGGTAAAATTAAAAGGTTTGCTAGCGGCGCAATCACACTCAATTGGCCAAAGGCCATAATCATAATAGGCAGCGTCGCTATTTGAGCAGCGATTGTTTCGATAAGTATCTGAGCGACAAACGGCACCGTTTCTTTGCCGTAAAAATACGCCGTTGCAATCGGCGCAATAATCATCACGCCAGCAAACGCCGCAAAACTTAACAGCCAGCCAAGATCACCCCACACATAACTCGGGTTAACCGCCACTGTCACTGCTGCCGCAACACCAAGCAGCGTTACCGGGTGGAAGGTACGACCGTAATACCAGGCCCAAAGCCCTAGAGCAGCCACCAACCCAGCGCGAGTCATGCTTGGGCTTAGGCCGGTCATTGCAACAAATCCCACTATTAGCGTAGCACCGCTAAGCATAGCAAGATATTTAGAAATTTTTGCAAACAATCGTCGCCCAAGGCGCACAAGTATCGTCAAATTATACCCACTCGCCACCACAATATGCGTGAGGCCGGTAATTTTTAGCGCATCCGAAAGCTCCGCCGGCAAAGCGCTTTTTTGCCCAAGCAAATAGCCAATGCCGAGGCTCGCTTCTGGCTCGTCGATGGCACTCCGTATATTCGCCGCAAACCTATCGCGTACCTCAAGTGCTACATCCCCTGGTACAGGTCGTTTCATATGGACTGCATGGCCTGTCACTGTAGCAGCAAAACTCCCAAAGCCATGGCTCATTTTTCCTTCAACCGTCACTATATCACTACGGCGAGCTGGCTCGGCACCTGTAGCGGTGACGAATACCTGACCCGGCAGCGAGCGATTGTTTATCACAATGGTATCTAATTTAAGCCGCGTGCCGCGAGGTGCCGTGTCGGTATCGTCTGTCACGCGGCCCGTGAGCGTTACATGTTTATCGTAAAGAGACAAATAAGCACCTAGTTCGCTCATCGAACCCGATCCGCGCGCTAAACCAAGCAGTACACCGCCAATAAAAGCTACGGCAAGCAACATACGGCGATGGCGCCATAGCGCGAAAATGATCAGACTCGTACCGGCACTATAGCCTAGCCAAGGCGGTATTTGCCACGCCAACACGAGGGCCACACCAGCCACAAACCCAAGCACTGCTGCCGTAAAATGCCAGGTCGGGTGAATTCGTGCCCTCAGCCAATACATGAATCGATAGTAGCACATCTTGACTGTATCTGTTATTTAGTAGTATAATCACTCGGTAACCGCACTACGGGCCCGTAGCTCAGCCGGTTAGAGCACCTGCCTTTTAAGCAGGGTGTCATGAGTTCAAGCCTCATCGGGCCCTCCACAAACGAAATTCCGCGCCGCGAAGCAGGCGCAGCCAGGGCAGCCCGCAGGGCTGTCCATTGGTTTTTTAAGGGGGGAGAAAGAAATTTGTCGTCATTTATGACGACTTTTTTGTCTTTCAAAAAGAGGTTCGAGCCGAAGATTTCGGCGAGAACGCACTTTTTGGCAACTAAGTCGCCGGACTCGGCGATTTTACGGATAGAAACGGCTTTCGCTATCCATTTTCGCATAGGTTCGACCCAGGCATTTTGACCGCTCAAAGTTCGCTCCAGTTTTTCCTCCAACGTTTTCTTTCGGCTCATGATTTCCGCTTTCTTGGCGGTAAAGATGTCGCGGTCGATGTCTTGGTTCAAGTAGCTATCAAGCAAAATACTTTGCTTGCCGGCGAGCTGCGCGATTTCCGCCCGCAAGCTTGCGCTTGCTTTGCTGGTCTGCGCCTCCTCGGCTTTCTCGTCTTTGCCGATTAGTTCGCATAGGCCTGCCGCCAGCGAAGCGGGCATTTGGTATTCTTTCAAAACCGCCGACAACTGCGCGTCCAGCGCCTCGGAGCGCACCGGCGCTTCCATGCACCGGACGGCTTTGCTCTTTTTCGTGCAGTGGTAGTACGTCCATGCGTGGGTATTGCCGTTTTGCTGCCGTTTGACCTTTGTTGTGGCGGTAACGCTCATGCTGCACGAACATTTAAGCAATCCGCAAAACGGCTTCGGCTGCTTGATAATCGCCTTGGTGTTGTTGCTGCGTTTGTCCATGACCGCTTGAACTTTGTCGAACAGCCGTTTTGAGATAATCGCTTTGTGCTTGCCCTCGTATACTTCGCCGCCGTAGGCAAAATGGCCGTAGTAAAACACGTTTGTCAGAATATTTTTGACTCTCGTCCAGTAAAACGTCCGGCCATTTTTCTTTTTTATGCCGTTCTCGGCCAAAA
Organism: Candidatus Saccharimonadota bacterium; assembly: GCA_027492465.1. Classification (GTDB taxonomy): domain Bacteria; phylum Patescibacteriota; class Saccharimonadia; order Saccharimonadales; family Saccharimonadaceae; genus Saccharimonas. The sequence goes on from JAPUET010000024.1 coordinate 184,958, forward strand.
AATCGGCGATGGCGGCAATTTTATAATTGCCGGTTGCAAACATCTCGTATGCTTTGACGATTATCGGCGCGGTTTTCTTGTCGATTTTAATCGTCTTGGTGCGCAGGTCGTTATAGTAGCCAATCGGCGCTTTGCCCGGATACTCGCCGCGCCGGAGCTTTTGGCGCAAACCGCGCTTGACGTTTTCGCTCAAATTATCGACGTAATATTTGCTTTGGCTGAACATAATCGACAATACGAATTTGCCTTGCGATGTATTCTCAAACCGGAACATCGGAAAGCGTAAATATTGCAGGATATTTTGGTCGAGCAGATAGATTATCTGCCCGCCGTCTATCGAGTTTCTGGCCAGCCGGTCGGGGTGCCACGCCAAAATGCCGTTAGCTTCGCCGTTTTGTATGCGCTCCAGCATTTTGTTAAACTTCGGCCGGCCCGGCGACTTCGCCGAGCGCTTTTCGATAATAGTGTCCACTATCTCGAAACCGTTATCTTTTGCGTATTTGCGCAACTCGACTATCTGCGCCTCGATAGACAAGACTTGCTTGTCCTCGACATCTGTTGATTTTCTTGGATAGAGAAAATATTTTTCCACCTCGCTCCCTCCTTGAACTTAAAAGGCCGCCTTGGCGGAACCAATCCAAAACAAGTCTGAATTGACCAAGACGGCCGTTTAAGCCAAAGAAAAACTTGTTTTGATAGATTGGTTCCGTTTTTATTGTAGCAAAAATGCGCCGTTTACGGCGCGCAAATTTCTTTCTCCCCCCTTAAAAAACCAATGGACAGCCCTGCGGGCTGCCCTGGCTGCGCCTGCTTCGCGGCGCGGAATTTCGTTTGTGGAGCGGTTTTACCACGAAGCTAGAACCTATTTCGAGGGCTGAAGCGTAAGCTCAGCCCCGGCGCCTAGCGGGCAAGTCTGCCCGCTGCGCCCCGCCAGAAATCCAGCCTTTGATTCATTTTTGAATTTCCCCCCGCCGAATTTTTCTTTTTAGTTGAAAAGGCTGGTTTTCTGGCGGTTATTACAACAATTAAAAAAGCCGATTAAGATTTTTCTATTGAGGTTGTATAAAATGTAAATGTTTTATAGTCAATAGCGGCCAAAATGTTGCGGCTTTTTACAACAATCTATTCTATAATGAATATAGAGCTTACAAACATAAGCGCCATGGAGGGTAACAATGACTAAGCAAAGTAAGAAACCAAAACTAATATCATTATTCTCCGGCTGCGGAGGCCTTGATTGGGGCTTCAAAGAGGCCGGCTACGACGTCATCTGGGCTAATGATTTCGATCACTCGTCATGCCAGACATATGCAAAAAACTTCGGCCCGCACATTGTCGAAGGCAGCATTGTCGATATCGACTTTGAAAAAGTACCGGACGCAGACATTATTACCGGCGGTTTTCCGTGCCAAGATTTCTCCATGGTCTACAAGCGCGGCGGACTCGAAACCGACCGGGGCAATCTTTACAAACAATTTGTTCGCGCCGTTGAAACAAAGAAGCCGAAAGTTTTTGTCGCTGAAAATGTCAAAGGCTTGCTTACTGCTAACCGCGGGCGCGCAATCCAGCAGATATCAGAGGACTTTGCAAAGCTTGGCTACCGCCTTGATATCAATCTCTACAACTTTGCAGAATACGGCGCTCCGCAACTCCGCGAGCGAGTATTGATTGTCGGCGTGCGCCATGATATCGACTTTCATTTTGAGAAGCCGAAACCGCTATACAATCCCGCAACTTATAAAACTGCCGGCGAAGCGCTGAAAGACGTTGAGAAAGTTCCGTTCAACAACGAACACCAGAACATCAAAGACAAAACGCGCCAAATGCTTAAACTCATACCCGAGGGCGGCAACTTTACCTCGATTCCAAAAGACAGCCCGTATTACGTAAAAGGCATGATTAGCCACGTTTACCGAAAACTCGACCGCAACAAACCGTCTACAACTATTATTGCCGGAGGCGGAGGCGGTACTTGGGGCTATCACTTTAAGGAGCCGCGCCCGCTGACAAACCGCGAACGCGCGAGACTGTTCGGCTACCCCGACAACTTTATTTTTGAAGGCACAATTACGCAGGTACGCAAGCAAATTGGCAACTCGGTTCCGCCTGTTGCCGCAAAAGTTGTCGCTAAGCATTTGCTTCCAGCATTTGAGGCAGACACGATTCTTGCAATCAATCCAAAGGTTGAGTTTGACGATTACCGAGAACATATAACAAGCGAACTGGTGGGGGTCAAAAAGCTGGTACTGGCGGCGAATTAGTATGGCGTCGCTTCTTTTTTCAAACTTGTCGCCTCTTAGGACGGACACTCAAAAATATGCCGATGTTTTCAAGGATTACTTAAAGCAATCTGATAATGTTCAAATTGCGAGCGGTTATATTTCGACCGATTCAGCGGTAGACCTCAAAAATATTATTGAAGCGAACGGCGGACCGAAACTTAACCTTTGCGTCGGTATGCACTATTTTGAAGGCTTAAGTCCTGTCCAGCTTGATGCCTTGCAGTCGCTTGATATTGTTCTGCGAGAGCGCAGCCTCGGAAGCGTTTCTATGGTTACGACATTTCCGTTTCATGGCAAGCTCGTTAGTTTTGGCAAAGACGAGGCTATTCTCGGCTCAATCCTCGGTTCGTCGAATCTAACGAACATTGTCGAAGGCCAAAGGCAATACGAAGCAGATTGCCTGTTTGCCGGGGATAATCAAGCAGTCGAAATAAATGATTTTATTAACCGGTTGATCGAAACCGCCGCTAAACCGCTCGACACGCTTACGATAACGCCGGTTATACCTGAAAATAATCTGCTCAAAGACCAGCTGGGCGTCGTTAAACTGCAAGACAGTGAAACAAGAAATGCCAAAGCGCAGCTTGGCGAAGTACAGTTTGATATTCCGCTTAAAGGCGATGTTTCGCAGCGCAGCGGACTTAATGCTTCTTTCGGTGAAGGCAGGCGCAACCAGCAAGGATTTGTACAGCCCCGTTCATGGTACGAGGTCGAATTGATAGTGCCAAAAGAGATTACCGATAATCCAGAATATCCAAAAGCAAACTCCGAAAATGCGCAGTTCGACGTTGTTACCGACGACGGCTGGAAGTTTCGCTGCAAAGTCAGCGGCGATTACAGCAAAAACTTACGCTCGGAAGACGATTTGAAGACGCTCGGACGCTGGATAAAAGGACGGCTGGAAAATGCCGGCGTTCTCCGCCCCGGCGAAAGAGTTACCGACGAAACACTAACGCGCTACGGCCGTTCAAGCCTGAAAATGAGTAGAATTAAAGATACAAATACATGGTATCTGGATTTTGGAGTAGAAAATGCCTAATCATCTGAGAAGTTATCTAAATATTGTCGCCGGGGAATCGCCGGGAGCCGTTGAGTCGATTAAAGAAACCGTCGATAAACTTATACCTGAACACGTCGAAACATTTACGCATAAAGACCATGTCAAAGGCTTGCTGCTCGGCCAAGTACAAAGCGGAAAGACTGGCCAAATGCTCGGCGTTATCGCAGCAGCAGCCGACGCGGACGAGGCTTTTTCGGTTTTCGTCCTTCTCACAAGCGACATGACCGGCTTGCAGCAGCAAACTTACAAGCGCGCGCTGGCAGCAATGGATACGTTCAATGTTTGCGACGAACACGACGAAATGCGTTTTCTCGAAATCGGCAAGCGCAAGCCGTCGCTGGTAGTCTTAAAAAAGAACTCAAGTATCCTAAAAAAATGGCTGGCAACAATCAACCAGTCGAACTTCTTGCAAGGCCGCCCGATTTTTATCGTTGATGACGAAGCAGATGCGGCGAGCCTCAACACGCAGGTTAATAAGAAAGAGCAAAGCTCAATAAACAAGCACCTTGACGCAATTGTCGGCTTGTCTACAAGCAGTTTTTACTTGCAAGTTACCGCTACGCCCCAGTCATTGCTTCTGCAAACTAAAGAATCCGGCTGGCAGCCTAGCTTTGTGCATTATTTTCCGCCCGGCAAAGGCTATCTTGGAGGCGAATTCTTTTATAGTAAGCCGAAACCGTTTACTTGCCGGTATACCGCCGACGACGAGCTAGGTATTTTACTAGATACCGAGGACACGCCGGACGGTATGAAGCGGGCAATCGAAACATATCTTGTTACATGCGCGCATGTTGTTCTGAAAGATAGCGCGAAAGTCTGTAATTTCCTCGTACACCCGAGCGTTCGCAAAGACGATCACGAGCGTATACGCGGCAAAATTGAAAAATATGTGCAATATATTTTTGAAAATATTGAAACGCCGGCAGTTAAAGAATTGCTAAAAACCGCATGGGAAGATTTGCGGCAATCAAGGCCTGATATCATGCCTCTGCCTGATATCATGGACTTTTTGAGCAAAAGAACTTTGCCGATCAGCGTCTACAAGCTTAACTCTAGCCCCGACAGCAGCTCGCGCAAGACATTTGACACCGGTTTCAATATCATTGTCGGCGGCAATAGTCTCGGCCGGGGCGTTACGTTTAAATGCCTGCAAACGGTTTATTATTGCCGTTCGGCAAAAACTCCGCAAGCAGACACATTTTGGCAGCATTGCCGCATGTTCGGCTACGACCGCGACCCTTTGCTTATGCGCGTATTTATCCCTGAACCGTTATTTTTCCTGTTTGCCGAAATAAATGCATCTAACGAAATGCTTATCAAGCAAATCGAGGACGGCAAATTTAACGAAATTCAGATTATTACCAATACCAAGCTCAAACCGACGCGCAGGTCTGTTATCGACCAAGAAAAATACAGCCTGATTGTCGGTGGCGTAGACTATTTCCCGCCGCGCCCGGACCAAGGCGACGCTGGCGACACCGACAATATTTTGGAGCCGTTTGCCAGCGAGGGCGCTCACGATATCAGCGTAGACGACGCAATCGCAATCTTAGGATCTTTCAAGTCCGACCCGGGCAACGATTGGTCAATGCCTGCGTATATCAATGCGCTGCAAGGTATTAAGTCGCATAAGGAGTTATCAAATTCCGCAAAGCTCATTGTCCGGCGCGACCGTAATATTAGCAAGGGAACCGGAACGTTGCTTTCAAGCGACGACCGCGCGCTAGGTAAAAAATATCAGGACGTATCCGTCATTACGCTTTACCGGCTGAACGGAAAGATTGAGAACGGCTGGGACGGACACCCGTTTTGGGTGCCAAATATCAAGCTGCCTCTCGGCAAAGTATTTCATCGCATTGACTAGGATTCCGGCAAATGCCTGACATGTTTTCTCCGGAGAAACGCAGCGAGATAATGTCGCATATACGTTCTAAAGATACTGAAGCTGAAAGAATCGCGTTTCGTTACCTGCGCAAGTATAAAATATACTTTCAAAAGCATTATGCCCGCGCAGCGGGCAAGCCAGATATCGCTTTGCCGAGAAAAAAGAAGGCAGTTTTTATCGACGGTGATTTTTGGCATGGGCGCGATTACGAAAGAATTGTTGCAAGCCGGCCAGAGGGCGACTATTGGCCTGCAAAAATTGCCTACAACATAGAGCGCGACGCAAAAAACCGTGCAGAGCTAAAGAAAAACGGCTGGAAGCTGCTTGTTATTTGGGAAAGCGACATTAAACGCAAGAAAACGCGCGATAGCGCGCTAGAACAAATCGCAAGATTTCTAGCCGAAGGCTAGAGTATGCCGCCTTTCAGGCGGCATACGGCAGCTTTGCTGCCAGGCGAAGCCCCGGCGCCTCTGCCATCTATGGCAGGCGAACCGCCAGAAAACCAGCCTTTTCAACTAAAAAGAAAAATTCGGCGGGGGGAAATTCAAAAATGAATCAAAGGCTGGATTTCTGGCGGGGCGCAGCGGGCAGACTTGCCCGCTAGGCGCCGGGGCTGAGCTTACGCTTCAGCCCTCGAAATAGGTTCTAGCTTCGTGGTAAAACCGCTCCAAGAAAAAACCACCTCAAGCAGGTGGTTTTTTCTTGGGAAAGTCTGCTATT
>JAPUET010000025.1:0-2126 GCA_027492465.1 Candidatus Saccharimonadota bacterium
CTATTGCATTTCCACCCCCGATATGCTACACTAATTTAGATAATAATTTGCGAGTGAAGTCGGGAGATTTTGCGCCTCAGTGTTTACGCTGAAAGCTCGAGAACAAACACTTTACCTTGCATATAAGAAAGGTACAAAATGAGTCTGAGTCGAATCGGAAAACTACCAATCGAGATTCCGTCAGGTGTGACAATCACGGTTGACTCTGGCAATGTTACTGTTGAAGGCCCTAAGGGCAAGCTCGTACAGTTCATTACGCCAGCAGTGAATGTAAAAGTTGAAGACGGCGTATTCACTGTAGAGCCTAAGGATGAGAGCAAACCAGCTCGCAGCCAGCACGGCCTCATGCGCGCACTCGTCAACAACATGGTAATTGGCGTTACCAAAGGCTACGAAAAACGCCTTGAAGTGAAGGGTGTGGGATTCCGCGTTGCTACTTCGGGCAACGAACTTACGATGAGTCTTGGCTTTAGCCACGAAGTTAAGTACAAAGCGCCACAAGGTGTAACGGTATCGAACGATAAGATGATCATCATTGTTGGTGGCATCGACAAACAGCAAGTCGGCCAAGTTGCCGCAGAAATCCGCGCCTTCAAAAAGCCAGAGCCATACAAGGGTAAGGGTATCATGTACGAAGGCGAACAGATTCTCCGTAAAGCTGGAAAGGCAGGTAAGAAGTAATGGCTAATTCACTCGCAAAAAAGCTACTTAATCGTAGCCTCCGAAAAGCCCGAGTTCGCGCGAAAGTACATGGTACTGCCGAGCGTCCGCGCCTTAGTGTTACTATTTCGAATATTCACGTATCAGCGCAGCTTATCGACGACGAAAAGGGTCACACGCTTGCAAGCGCGACCACCGTTGGCACTAAAGCGACTGGCACTAAAACCGAACGTGCCGCCATTATTGGGACCGAAATAGCCAAGAAGGCAAAGAAAGCTAAAATTAACGCAGTTGTGTTTGATCGCAACGGCCGCCAATACGCTGGCCGTCTAAGCGCTCTTGCCGATGCTGCACGCAAGGAAGGATTGGTGTTCTAATATGGCCGAACAAGCTACAGAGCAAACCACACCTCGCGCAGGCGCCCCAGCTCCACGAGCAGGTGGTCGTCCGCAGGGCCGAGGTGGTCGCCGTGATGACCGGCGCGAACGCGCTCCAGAAGCGCCAAAAGAATTTGAAGAAGTGGTCATTAATATTGACCGCGTATCACGCGTAGTAAAGGGTGGCCGTCGCTTCCGCTTTAAAGCTCTTGTTGTTGTGGGTAACCGCAAAAACAAAGTTGGTGTTGGCGTAGCGAAGGGCGCAGATGTTCAGGCTGCAATTGCAAAAGCAACCGACGTTGCAAAAAAACATCTTATTACTGTTCCTGTTGTTAACACGACCATTCCACACGAAGCAGAGGTAAAGCTTGCTGGTGCCCGCGTGCTTATTAAACCTGCTGCTCCTGGCACCGGTATTATTGCCGGGGGTGTGGTTCGCTCGGTACTTAGCGTAACGGGTATTCACAACTTGCTTTCAAAGAGCCTTGGCTCTACCAACAAAGTGAATATTGCCTACGCAACCGTTGAAGCACTCGGCAGTCTTGTGCCACGCGACCAATGGATTGGTGCTGAAAAAAGCGAAAAGAAAGTACCCGCCAAAAAGGTAGCCAAGAAAGACGAGGAGAAGTAGTATGACAAAATACAACGAGCTTCAAGTCGAATCACACAAGGCGCGTAAGCGCGTTGGTCGCGGTATTTCTGCCGGCGGCGGTAAAACCGCTGGTCGCGGTACCAAAGGTCAAGGCTCACGTACGGGTAAAAAACTGCACGCTATGTTCCAGGGTGGTCAAAATGGTATCGTCAGCGCTGTACCAAAGGGTCGCGGGTTCAAGAGCCTACGCACTCCTGCGCAAGTTGTCTATCTCGACCGCTTGAACGACCTTAAAGGCAGTGTCGACAACTTCGCCCTATACGAAGCTGGCCTTATTGCCACCCCATTCCATAACGTAAAGGTAATCCTACGCGGCGAGCTTAGCGCTAAGCTAACACTCAAGACCCAAGGTGCCTCAAAAAGCGTTATTGAAGCGATCGTAAAAGCTGGTGGTACATTCGAAAAAACCCCAACACCGCTACAAAAATCGGCGAAAG
>JAPUET010000025.1:2226-9933 GCA_027492465.1 Candidatus Saccharimonadota bacterium
TACCGAAGTCGATCCTGGGCATATTGAAGAAATCAACAAAGCGGGAGCCAAATTAACCGAATATCCGGATGATAACGGCAGCCTAGAAGCACAGGTAAGAGCGTGGGCCAACCGACAGCCAGGAGTGCCTACCGAAGAGCAGTTCATGGCTGCGTACGCGTTGGGTGAGTCGCTCGGGCGGTTAAAAGAGTTTACAGACCAGTCCGTAGCTGATCGCGAAAACGTTACTACAAGACTAGCTCGCAAGATTATTGGATTTTCTGAGACCGAGGGAAACCTAGGTGCGCCTGAGCTACCTGCCTTAATTGATGTCATCTTCACTACCGCCACCTACACCGCAAAGGCAACTATTCCTCAAATGACTGAGTCTAGTCAAGCAGAGTTTTAATTCATTTAGAATCAACAGTGGTATAATAAGGGTAAACACTAGTGATAATTGCCGCCACGGGGAGTCTTGAGACTGTATGAACTGGAAAACTGTATTGCGTTCGCTAAAAAATAAAGATATGCAAAAGCGCCTTGGCATCGTACTTGGGCTCTTGATCGCGTATCGCTTTTTGGCACATATTCCAGTGCCACTTGCCGAACCAACCGAACTCAAAACTATCATCAATACTCTTGTTGCTAGTAGCGATTTTGGCGGATTTCTCAACCTTATGAGCGGTGGCGCCTTGGCGTCTATTTCGATTGTGCTGGTGGGCATGAGTCCTTTTATTACGGCCAGCATTATTACCCAGCTGCTCACAAAAGCCATCCCGCGACTTGAAGAGTTGCATAAAGATGGCGAATCTGGCCGCCGCAAGATTAACCAGTGGACACGTATTGTGAGCGTACCGCTTGCGATTATTCAGTCCGTCGCATTTATTTACATCTTGCAACAACAATACCTTAACGCAAGCACCGCAAACGCCACCGCCGCTACCCCAATGGAATGGGTAATTGCAGTCACGGCCATGACCGCAGGCTCGATATTACTCATGTGGCTTGGAGAGCTTATTACCGAGCAGGGAATCGGCAACGGTATCTCGCTCGTTATCTTTGCCGGAATTGTGAGCCAACTGCCGACTATGTTTGGTACTCTTATTAGTTCGCTCTTTAATACATCAAACGGTCAATTGAGCGTATTTGGATGGTTTAACCTTCCTATCGATCCAACCACATTCTGGGTAGTGCTCGCCATAACGGTTATTGGACTATTCGCTCTGTACCTATTGGTCAAGATTAACGAAGCCCAGCGTATTATTACCATTAATTACGCGAAGCGAGTGGGTGGCAATACTAGCTATGGCGGTATTAAGAGTATTTTGCCTGTTAAGCTCATTGCCGCGGGCGTTATTCCAGTGATATTTGCGGTAGCATTTTTGAGCTTACCCGCCTTTATTGGCCAAGTAATGAAGGTAATGCCAGGCGCCAATCAAACTATCGCTGAAAATTTGATTAAATGGTTTGCCGCACCAACAGCCACTAGCTTCACAAGTGGTGACTGGGGTGTATTAGTGTATCCAGTCGCTTACTTCCTACTCGTTATTGCGTTTACGTATTTCTACACTGGCATTGTGTTTAATAGCAATGAAATTGCCGAAAATTTGCAAAAACAAGGCGGATTTATCGAGGGTATTCGCCCCGGATTACAAACCGAGCAGTACCTTCAAATGACCGTTAATCGGCTGATCCTGTTCGGCTCGCTCGCACTCGGCTTTATTGCGGTGATGCCGTTTATCGTCGACTACATTTTTGCACAGCTCAATATTAGTATTTCCAACCTCTCAATTGGCGGTACCGGCCTCTTGATTGTTGTGACAGTTGGTCTTGAAACGCTACGTCAGATTAATTCGCGCGCTCTCATGGTGACCTACGATGATTATGGCAATGATGACAGCAACAGCCCTAAAAAGCCATTCATCACACGCATACGTGGCGCAAAAGCATAATCTAAACACACACCTTGACCTCCACAAGAAACAAGGTACAATTGTATCTATACATTGTTTGGTAAAAGCACCGACATTCTCTTTGTAATCTGTTTACTTTTTTATCTTAATGCCTTATAATAGACTGCTGTATATCTATGGCGAGTCAAAAGGAAGTCATTAAACTGAAAGGTAAGGTAGTGGAAGCACTGCCTAATACTCAATTTAAAGTCGAACTGGAGAATGGCCTAAGTATTATCGCTCATATCAGTGGCAAAATGCGCAAGCATTACATCCGTTTGGTACCAGGCGATACCGTGGAAGTTGAGTTGACCCCCTACGATCTCACGAAGGGCAGAATCGTCTTCCGCGCGCGAGATTAATAACGTAAAAATCGATCCGATATAATCGATTTTTCAGTAATGCAGGTTTTTCCTGAAGGAGATTTGTACGCTCATGAAAGTTCGTGCGAGTGTCAAAAAGATCAGCCCTGATGATCAGCTGGTCCGCCGTAAAGGGCGCCTCCGTGTCATCAACAAGAAAAAACCTAAGAATAAGCAAAGGCAGGGTTAAGCATGGCTCGAATCTCTGGGATCGTAATCCCCGCAGAGAAACAAGTGCAGATCGCTTTGACGTATATTTACGGCATCGGTCCTAAGCACTCTTCAAGCATCCTTGCGGCGGCAAAAATTGAGCCGACCACTCGCGTGAAAGATCTCACCGAGGCTGAAGAACAGAAACTTCGTGACATTATCGATGAGAATTATGTCACCGAAGGTGATCTCGGACGCTTGGTCGCAAACAATATTAAACGCCTCAAAGATGTCAACGCCTACCGTGGTTTACGCCACAAGGCAGGACTTCCAACACGTGGCCAACGTACCCGTACGAATGCACGAACTCGTAAGGGTAAGGCAGTCGCAGTGGGTGGTTCACAACCTAAAGCAGCAAGTAAGACCTAGAAAGGAGTCTGAGATATGGCAGAAGCTAAAACAACTTCAACCAAAAAGAAGCGTAGCGCTCGATCAGTTCCTGCTGGTCAGTTGCACATTCAGGCAACGTTTAACAACACAATCGTGACGTTTGCCGACACTAAAGGCAATGTGCTTGCAAGTAGCAGCGCAGGTGCCTGTGGCTTCCGTGGAAGCAAAAAGGGTACGGCATACGCCGCTCAAGTTGCCGCCGAGAAAGCTGGCGAGCTTGCAAAATCTGGCTATGGCCTAAAAACCGTTGACGTATTCGTCAAGGGCGTTGGTCTTGGCCGCGATGCCGCAATTCGCGCAATGAGCAATTTTGATATTGCCGTAAACAGTATTAAAGATGTGACCGGCGTTCCTCATGGTGGCGTTCGTCCACGTAAGGCACGGAGGGCATAAGATGGCACGTGATACTTCCCCAATTGTGAAGCAGAGCCGCCGCGAAGGTGTTGCCCTGCATCCAAAAGCTCACAAAATTCTTGCTCGCAAGAGCGGCATTCCAGGCCAACATGGTCAGGGCCGTCAGGGCAAGCAAAGCATGTACGCAACTCAGCTGCGCGAAAAGCAGAAGGTTCGCCGCATGTACGGTCTGCTAGAAAAGCAATTCGCAAAGTTAATGAGTGAAGCCACTCGTAAGCCAGGACTAAGCGGCGAAAACCTGCTTCGCTTCCTTGAACAACGACTTGATAATGCCGTTTACCGCGCTGGATTCGCCACGAGCCGCCGAGCCGCACGTCAGCTCGTTAGCCACGGTCATTTTGAACTCAATGGTCGCCGTGTTGACATTCCATCAATCCGTCTTAAGGCTGGTGATGTGCTGACCGTTCGTCCAAAGAGCACAAAGTCTGGTTACTTCACGCAAATCAACGACGTTTTTGGCAACACCTCACAAGTCCCACTCAGCTGGCTAAAGGGTGATGTTAAAAAGTTAAAGATTGAAATCACCGGCCTGCCAAAGCGCGAAGAAGCCGAAGCAGATATTAATGAGCAGCTAATTGTTGAGTACTACTCACGCTAAACAAGGGTAAGGAGATATATCTAAAATGTCTAAAGTAATTCACAATCCAGCTCTCGCCAAGGTAGTCGACAACGACGCTACTTCAAGCACATTTGTTATCGAGCCACTTCATGCGGGCTACGGCAACACTCTGGGTAACAGCCTTCGCCGCGTATTGCTTTCAAGCATTCGCGGGGGCGCAATCGTTGCCTTTCGTATTGAAGGTGCAACCCACGAGTTTACAACTATTCCTGGCATCCAGGAAGATGTGGTTGATATCACACTTAACCTTAAAGGCATTAACCTAAAGGTTGAAAGTGATGAGCCTATTGAGCTGCGCCTAGAAAAGAAGAGTGCAGGTGCTATCACTGCAGGCGATATCAAGACTACAGCCGATGTTGAAGTCATGAATCCAGATACAGTAATTTGCACCGTCGATGATCCTAAGAAGTCAGTCGTTATCGATCTTGTCGTAGAGGCGGGTCGTGGCTATCACGATATCGAGACGAGCAGCAAGAACCGTATTCATAGCGACATGATTGCTGTCGATGCAATGTTTAGCCCTGTTAGCCGCGTACGCTTTAAGGTTGATCCAACTCGTGTTGGCCAAGAGACAAACCTCGACAAGCTTGAACTCACCGTCGAAACCGATGGTAGCCTAAGCCCGCGCGAAGCGTTTGAAGAAGCAGCCGCTATTCTTGTAAATCAGTACACCGCCCTTGCTGGCGCAACTACTGTTGAAGCCGCACCGGCACTTGGTACCGTTGAAGCGGAAGATGCAAGCGAGCTAAACACTTCTATTGAAGATTTAGGGCTTTCAGCTCGTACCGCAAACGCGCTTATTAACAACGAAATCCGTACGGTTCACGACCTTGTAACGCTTAGCGAACAAGACCTCCGCGAACTAAAGGGCTTCGGTTCAAAAGCGCTTGATGAAGTAAAAGATAAATTAGCAGAACTGGAACTATAACATGCACCGACACGGATATAAAGGGCGAAAGTTTGGCCGGGAAACCGACCAGCGCCGTGCGCTCATAAAAGGTCTCGCGACCAGCCTCGTTATGGAAGAGCGGATCGAAACCACGCTTCCAAAAGCGAAAGAGCTCGTACGGTACATCGAAAAACTCATTACTAAAGCCAAAAAAGCTGATCTTGCAAATCGTCGCGCGGTGATTGCTGGCCTATCTACGCAAGTAGCCGCCACCAAGCTCGTTGACCAAATTGCCCCCCAGCTTGTAGGTCGCACCAGCGGACATGTTCGCGTTGAGCGCACACGTCTTCGTGTTGGTGATGGCGCACAAATGGCCGTTATTGAGTTCGTCGACGAACTAAAAGATATGCCAAAAGAAGCAAAGAAGGAGGCTAAGAAATAATCATGGCTGACTTTAAAACTTTTTCACAAAAACCTGCAGACGTAGCGCGACGATGGATTCTTATTGACGCCAAGGACGCTACGCTCGGCCGTATTTCAACCGAAATTGCAAAGTACCTTATTGGCAAATATAAGCCAACCTACACTCCTCACGTTGATGGCGGCGACTACGTAGTCGTTGTGAACGCCAAGGAGCTCGTAGTGACTGGCGAAAAAGAAACCGATAAGATTTACTATCGCCATAGCGGCTTCCCTGGCGGACTCAAAGAAGCTCAGCTAAAGGATCTTCGCGAGAAGAGCCCAGCAAGCATTATTGAAGCAGCAGTAAAGGGTATGCTCCCAAAGAACAAGCTCGCCCCAGGTCGCCTTGCGCGCCTCCGCGTGTTTGCGGGTGCCGAACATGACCACACTGCTCAAACACCAGAGAAAGTAGAGGTAAAGTAATATGGCTGTTGCAAAATATGATTACGGCCTTGGTCGTCGCAAGAGCGCAACTGCTCGTGCGCGCCTCGTTAAAGGTAAGGGCGACATTACCATCAATGGTAAAACTGCCGCCGACTACCTAGACGGTAACAAAACATACTTAGCAGAAATCACCGATCCACTTGCGATCGTTGGTAAGCAAAAAGAGTTTGACGTGAGCATCCTCGTTAAAGGTGGTGGTCTTTCAGGCCAAGTAGACGCCATTAAAATGGCGATTGCAAAAGCAATCACCGTTGGCGCTCCCGACCTACGTAGCCCGCTCAAGAAAGCCGAGCTATTACGTCGTGACCCACGCGAAAAAGAACGCAAGAAATATGGTCTTCGTTCTGCTCGTAAGCGCGAACAATACTCGAAGCGCTAGTCTTACCGCGCGCCTCAAAAAAACTCCTTCACCCTTTGCGAAGGAGTTTTTGTTTAGTAGTGTATACTCAAAAGATAATGTCATGGCAAGTTGCCTTTATAATTTCCGTAATACTCGCCGTCGGTCGCATTCTATACACCCGTCGATACGCGCAGCGGTCTAAAGTCCCCGGCACGATCCCGCCGGCAGCGGGCTACTTATTTGGGGTTTTACCAGTAGGCCTGGTTGCGGGCCTATTCATATTCCCGCATGAAATACAGTGGAACCCAATCATGATTGTCCTAATGATCATTTTGAGCATTTCCATGACGCTCGCTAACTGGTGGGGATTCTTGGTTGCCGGCAAAGTAGCGATTGCTCCTCAGCAAACAATTGGCACACTCACCAATATTAGTATAGTGGTTATGGGCTGGACACTACTCGGCGAAACCTTAACTATGCCACAATTTGTTGGTGGCGGTATATTGCTTGTGGCCGCCGTACTTGCCATTTGGGCACCGGCAAAAGCCGGCAAAAAAGACTTTAAACGAATGGATCGTTCTACGGTCGCGATTACAGTGGGCGCAGCGCTCATGCTTGCGATTGGTCTTGTCAGTGAAAAAGCGCTGCTGAGTCATATGGACATCGGCGGCATATTTTTAGTGAGCTGGCCAGTACAATTGCTGGGAATGCTTCTTCTTGCTAGCAAAGATATCACGAAGAAGACGTTACACTTATTTAAGGGTGCTGAGCTTAAAGCATCTGTCATCATAGGCCTATCGAATGGCCTTAACGGCATGTTTTATATTTACTCAATATTTCACTCAGACAACATCTCGCTTATTACGGTACTCGGCACAATTATATTCCCGCTCACGGTTCTAGGGGCATACATCTTCTTAAGAGAGCGCGAGCATCACATACTTATGTGGCTGAGCTTTGGTATAAGTACACTAGGCCTGCTTATTTTAGCATTAGCTTAAGGGCAATTTTTACCACCACCCAAACGAATCTTCAAGAAGCCTTAGCCAGAACCCGGCGCGGCCCACTATCAATCTACAAACTGCTCCTCGGGTACCTAAAAGAGGTCGCGACCGGTCTCTTTTAGGTACTTAAATGCTACAATAGAAGGTAACTATGAGTAAACCCGTAATCCTCACCGGTATCCGCGCCAATAATGACCTGCATATTGGTAACTATTTTGGTGCTATGCTACCGATTATTGATATGGCCAAGCGCCGCTCGGAAGAGTTTGATGTAAACTTATTTATTCCAGATTTACACAGCTTTACGACGCCAATTAATCACAATGAGCTGTTCGATAGCATCATGAACAACGCCCGCGTATATACCGCCGCCGGCCTGCCGCTAGATAACTCTAGCATTCACCTATACCGCCAAAGCTACGTACCCGCGCACAGCGAGCTGACGGTGCTGCTAAATAACTTTACCGGCTTTGGCGAGATGGCGCGCATGACACAGTTCAAGGACAAATCGGCAAAGCTTGGCGACAATCAAATTAGCGTGGGACTATTTGACTACCCGGTACTCATGGCGAGTGACATTTTGCTCTACAACACTACTTATGTGCCAGTTGGCGACGACCAAACGCAACACCTAGAAATCAC
>JAPUET010000026.1 GCA_027492465.1 Candidatus Saccharimonadota bacterium
TGGCAGGGGTATATGGATGAAGATAGAACTTTTTACTCTGTTAATGAAAACACTATTTTGGAGACGAGGAATGTCTAGCCCTTATCGTGATTACTTGAGAGTAAATCCGCCGTCAACTGCTAGAACTTGCCCTGTTATAAACAGATACATCTTGGCTTAGTAGAAATACAATAGTGGCTGCAACTTCTTCGGGAGCGCCAATTCGCCCTATCTCAGAGAGATCCGTCGTCCAGCTTGGGTCTTCGTCGGTACTGGTACTGAGCGGCGTATCTATAAGACCAGGTGCCACAGCGTTAATCCTCACAAGAGGCTCGTTAAGCTTTCGAGCGAATGATTTCGTGGAAGAAATATACCAGCTTTTGTAGCCGAGTATATTACACCGTACGGCTCACCTATTACTCCGTCGACGGACGTTAGGTTAACGATTGACCCTGTTTGTGATGTCTCCTGGATGAATCTGCCAAAAATTTTAAACGATTTGAAGGTACCCCTAGGATTAACGTCGATAGTTCGACTGATATTTTCGTCACTAATATCATCAATTCCTGCAGGCGTCGGAAGGACACCTGCATTAGCGACAAGGCAATCCAACTTTCCGAACTCGGAAAAAATGAAATCTTTTAAATTAAGTAAGGCTACTTCGTCTGAAATATCGGCTGCAAAAAAGCGCACTCGATTCTTGTCTTCGAATTGCTCAAGTATAAAAGTGTCTTTATCGGTTGGAGGGTTTAGGACGACGGAAGAGCCGAGGGAATATAGTCTATGCGCGGTTGCGAGCCCAATCGCCTGTGTGGATCCTGTAACTAATACGATCCTGTCTTTCATGGTTATACAAATAATGCCTGAGGATAGATCATCGGTGCATACCAATAGTAGTAAAACTTCTCAACATAATGAAAGGTACGTGTCAAAAGGAGCTAATGGAGTCGAATTCATCGACTGGGGTGATGAAAGCCGTAAAATTAGAAAAATCATATCCGAAGATATGATTAACAGAGGCCGGTGGTTCTATCATCTTCAAATTAATACTTTACAAATTTCGTGGCAAGGGCTTCAGGACTATCATCAAACTTATTGTGGTCTAATTAGTTTTCCTGACGAGGAAGGTCGCGACAATGCGTAACATCTTCTCAAGTCAAAGCTCTGCTTCATCTTTGATTGTATCAAAGCTATATAACCACGAATTTTCTATGAAAATTTTGAGCGCGATCTGAAGCGCGTTTAATACGGATGATGACAAGAGCCTGTTTCATACGCTCCAAAGAGTTGGAGTTTGGTACCGACTATTCTCTTCTTAATGCGTCGATTGGGTTCAGGCGGGCAGCCTGCCTTGCAGGAATGAAGACCACAACCAAACCGACGAGCATCATGAATCCTATTGTGCCAAGAACGAGCCACCAGGTCGTGGCGAAAAGCTGAAAACCTTCGGTTACACCGCGTGACCGCGCAAAAAGGTTCAACCCAAGATTGATGAGCTGGCCAAAAATAGTAGCGCTGAGGATTCCTAGGATCGAACCTATAAACGAAAGGAGCATTGCCTCAAAGATTATCAGCATCCGCATGTCGGTATCCCGCCCTCCGAGAGCGACCATAAGCCCTATCTCCCTTGTTCGCTCAAGTAGAGAGATGGTAATAGTATTAAACATACCTAAAATTGCTACTATCATGCCAATGGCGCCGAAACTTGCAAGTATGAGATTGAAGAATTTGAAGACTTGGTCGATTTGATCTACCGTATCGATTGGGGAAGTGGTTGTTAGGCCCAGGGCTTTAATTTGGGAACGAAGCGACCGAGCCCCATCGACATCACTTGCCTCAATGCGTATCTGGTTGAAGTTCTCGGCTCCTGCAGCCATAAGAATATCAGAAGCCACGTACAACTCTGCGCCGCTTTGATCGGCGCTCACCCCGACGATGGTGAATTCTTTTTTAAATTGTACTTCTTCTACCCCTAGAGACGGTATGATAAGTGTAATTTTTTTACCAATTGCGTCCTCGGGCTTCTTATAATCAAGCGAACGCAGCACTGATTGATTAATAAGGATGTCGTTGTCTGATCCGGTTTTTATGAGACTACCGCTGAGCAGCTTGAGATCGAGCATTTTAAGGTAACTGTCGTTCGCTCCGTACACGACCGCATCGACACTAGAACCTCGTAGATTTACTAACCCAGCGAAGGAATACATACCGCCAATACCTATAACATGGGGTAAATTCTTTAATTTGGTATAGGTATCGGAGTCTAAGCTGATATTTTTTTCGTTTGCAGTGGTGACGTCGATCGATTTCACCGATTCGCCTCCTACAACTCTATCGGTAACCAGTTGCTGGATACCGAGACCAAGCGAAATCAAAAAATAGATACCGCCTATACCTATCACGATACCAAAAAGTGTTAGGAATGATCTCATTTTTTTATGAGTTAGGTTGCGCCATGCCATGAACATGAGCACTCTGCGTTTGACTAATTTGAACTCGTTTTTACTTGACATCTGTTTGTGCCTTTTCTAGTCTATGCATTCGCGAGCGCATGTCGGCGAACAGTACGTCCGTGGTCTGTTTGATTGAACCTTCGTTTATTTCCTTGACTCGGCCGTCTTCAATATGAAGCAATTTATCGGCTAGCGGCATATATTCAAGGTTGTGCGTCACTAGAATAATAGTACGGTCAAGGTCGCGCTGACAACGTACAAGGAGGCTCATGATCTTATCGCCGTTGGTGCTATCAAGGCTTCCAGTCGGTTCGTCGGCTATAATGTATGACGGGTTAGTAGCTAGAGCCCTGGCCATTGCGATTCGCTGCTGCTCGCCACCTGAAAGCATGGTCGGATACTTGTGAGCGTAAGATTTCATATCGACCATCTCAAGCGCCTCGTAAGCAAGCTTATGGGCGCTTTTTCGCGTTAATCCTGAAAAGTATACTGACATCGCAACGTTGTCGAGTACATTTAGACTTTTTACCCAGTAGTTAGTCTGGTAAATGAACCCGAGGCTGCTCGCCCGGAAATTGGCGAGCTCATCGCGCGACAAGGCATAGACATCCTTGTTGTCGATATATACTTTACCCTTGGTAGGCGATTGCAGTCCCGTAAGGACGTTGAGGAGCGTGGACTTTCCGCTGCCTGACGGACCGTAGATGATGCTAAAGCTGTTTTTGGCGAGTGAAAAGCTGACATCGTTGAGAGGCCGTACCACCATATCTTCGGTGCCGAACTCTTGAGACACATTCTCAACCCTAATTAAACTGTCATTTGTACTTTTCATACTAGAATCCAAATACACCCTTGAGACTATTAAGGACTATCGTTAGAATGTCATCCGAAGCCCGACCAACGATAGCCGATTCTACTGATCCGTCGCTTTCATTTCGTGATTTATCGTATGAAATTGGCTTGATACTGTATACCCGGGAAGTAGGAAGATCAGTAACGATGACGACGTGCTCGAATGACAGGCCGGTGTCTTCGGGCGTTTTGGTACTGAAGATTGTTTTATCGGATCCCTGCTCATATGCGACCTGGCTCGTCGCCGGTTCGTCCGTACGCCAAGATATAACAACTCGTCCTCTTGCCGATGAACCGGCGCCATCGATGGATGTCTGAATCGATACATTATCGATCGTCGGTTGCCTGGTGTCCTCCGCCGTCTTAAATACTTGCCGATCTGATACCGCTAGATTACCGTTTGCATCGCGTGACTGTGCCACGATGAAGTACTGGCTATCATCAATTAGATCGTTGATTTCGATTGTGTGCTCGGCCGTCATGCCAGGCACAGTCTTCTCTTCTCCCCCGCTTCCTAGGAGACCGTATACCACCCTTGTAGTAGATGGTACGTTCGTGCGCCAAGTTACCTGCTGTGTGCTGGTTGGTTTTCCTGGTATCGGTTGGAACTTCATCTCTCTAATTCTTGGTTTTGGCGGAGTCGTGAATGACTGAGCGCTACCATCGTACTTGCTACCCTCTTTGTCATACGAGACGATCTTATAGAAGTACTTAGTACCGTCGGTGAGTGCATCGAGGTTTACGGTGTAGGCGGATTCTTCGAGCGAAGTGTTGATCGTTTTGATACCGCCAAATGAATCTGATGGCCCGAATAGTACATCGACTTTCGTAGCGTTTTTGGAGATGAATTGAATAGTAACGCCATCTAGGCCAACGAGCGTGGCGGTGATTTCCTTAAGCGTTGGTGGCGGAGCTGTTCGGAAGGTAAATTCTTGGCTGCTACCGGTGTTACCGTCTTCGTCAGTCCACCTCGCCACATAGTAGTACGTCGTGCCGGCAGCGAGGTTGTCGAGATTGACCTCATGTGCACTGACTTGGTCTGAGTTTGAAACCTCCGATGAGCCGTACTGACCGCTGGTCGTACCGATAGCAATTTTTGAGTCGCTTGCCCTGTCGGTACTCCACCGAATCGTTGCTTTTCGGGTGGTAATGTCAGACACCTCTGGTTCGGCGACGAGAGCGGCTGGGTCGGTGAACCGACCTGTCGGTAAATAGCTGACACTACTGCTGTAGGCGCCGCAGTTGTTAGTATTATCACACGCTTTAACTTTATAGTGATACGTAATTTGCTGTAGACCTGCGTCAATATAAGTCGTGCTTGAGCTGGTGCCAACGTATGAATATTGGTCGTCATCGGTTGATCTATAAATATCGTATTTGGCGACCCCCGACCCCTGGCTGGTCGGCTCGTCCCAAGTGAGAGCCAGACGCCACTTATTGGTAGATTTAATGGAGACGTCGGCAATGTCGGCGTTGAGTGGTAGCCCTGGCGCGGTCGTATTGGCGGTAAATTCTGCCGTCCCGTAATTAGAGTAATTAATACTACCGGATTCATCTTTAGCCGCTAGGTAGAGTGTGTTAATTCCTGGCTGAGTGGCATATGCGCCTGAGGGTAAACTGGTATTGCCTGCACCGGTGTAGCTACAGTTGCCGGCATTCGGAGCCGCATTAACGGTGTAGCAATAGGTCAAGTTATTGACATCACCGACAAAGGTGTTCGGTGGGCTCCAGCTAAAACTAAACGAGTTGGTGGAATTAGTGCTTGGGCTGGCCGAGATACTAAGCGGTTCGCTCGGCGCGCCACTAGTGTTGAGCTTGATAGCTGCGGTTGCAAAACCAGTTGAAATATTTCCGGCAGTGTCGAATGTTCTGAAGTATACGGTGTTGATACCGTCAACAAGATTGGCGAAGTCGGGCGGATCTTGCATGGTGTAGCTGCCGCTATTCGTCAGTAGATCGGTCTGGTCACCCGTGCCTGCGTGCGCGGCTCCGTACCATGTGCCCGAAGGCCCTATGCGGTACTGTAGGCCGGCCAAGCCAGAATTAGCATCGGCCGGAGCATCGCCACCAGTAGTCGGCCAGCTAAGCGTCACGGCTTTGTTGCTGACGAAGCCAGACGGAGCGCTGATGAATCCCGGGGTTGACGGTGCTGTGTTATCAAACTTAAAACTAAAGGTTTTAATGTCGGTTGATATATTGCCGGCTTTGTCGATAGCGCTCACACGTAGGTAATAAAAGTCGTTGCTGCTCGTGAGGGCCGAGGCTAAGGCGCCTGGCGATGAAAGGTCAAGCGTTGAGGCTGACACAATGTACTGACACTTATCACCGGTGAGTACCGGGCTCGTACCAAGCATACCTTTTGTGGTGGTCGGGTTGGCTGTTTGGTCGGTACCGATGTAGAGACAATACCCGGCAAGGCCGGAGTCGCCATCACTCGCGCCAGACCAGTTAAATTCGGGTGACGAGCCATTCGTCCATGCGCTGTCTGTTAAGGTAGCGCCACCATGTGCCTTTTTGGCAGTAATAGCCAGGCCGCTGGTGTCTGGTAGTGTATCATCTGAAGTTGATTTCACGGTGACATTGCTCAGCGTCACACGTTGATTACCGTCGCCTTGTAGGACGCCCTGCCACAGCAGGCCGCCAAACGTCACCGGAAAATCTGCTATATTATCATCGACCTCACTCGCTGTATTGGTCATGCCCAGATCACTAGAAACTGTCCAGGTAGTACCGTCCCAGTATTTCCAGCTGGCGCCATCATCGTCAGACAATCTATACTTAACCGTTCCGCCGCCAGAAGTAATGTGGCTGAATTCATCCCAATGCCATATGCCATCTTTACGTATAGCCGCGACTGGCTGCACTGTCTCGGCATCATCTGAAAAAGGTTCGGTATTGAACGCCGTACGAGCAACGTTGCTGATGCGCAGTTCATCTATCAAGCCATCAAAATTACCGCTTGGTTTGCCGTATTCACGCCCGCCGTACGTATCACCAATGAGTAGGCTCCGGTCATTTTCGGCGATCTGAACGGCAACTGTTCGTGATCCGTCTTCGCTACCGTCAACATATAGTTTCATAGTTGAGCCGTCGTAGCTTGCTGCTACATGATGCCAATCATTATCCCAAGATGAGGTATTTGACTCTAAGAATGCATTATTCCCCCAACTCCATACCTGCGCATCGGCGGCTGCGGTTGTACCGAGACCAACATAAAATTTTCCCTTATATGCGCTAAACGACCCAATCTCTTCAATGGCATTTGACCAGCCACTGTTTATGCCGTTCCCGCCGATTCTTTCCCACACACCAGACCGGTAACGCCAGACTTCACCGCGAGACGCAGTACTGCCAAGCCCTGCGTACAGATCACCATTATAGACACTCAGTGTTTTTACTCTTTCGTAGGTACCAGATACCCAACTACCATTAAGTTCGTCGCCACCGACTTTCTGCCACGATACATCATCATACTCCCAGACCGCACCATCTCCTGTCGTGGCTCCTAATCCGGCATAGAGCCTACCATTGTAAGTAATTAGACTCTCGACAGATTCAGTGTTATTGCCAGCGCTATCCCAGCTGCCATTTACGCCATTGCCGCCAATTTTTGTCCACGCTAAACCATTCCATGACCATGCCTGCCCCTGTCCTGCAGTGCGGCCTAGGCCGGCTATAAGTTTCCCTTTGTAAACCGCCAGAGAATAAATATTATAAATGTTATTTCCCGTTGTCCAACCGCCGTTCAGGCTATCGCCGCCAATTTTTTGCCAAGCAGAGCCGTCATACCGCCATACGTCTCCATCTTGAGCGCTGTTGCCGAGCCCAGCATATAGATACTGACCATCGGTCGCTAGGGCGTCAACTTCCTCATAATTACTGCCCCAACTACTGCCAACCGTATTACCGGCTATGATCGTCCAGCTGTTTCCATCCCAGCGCCAAAGTTCCGCATTGTTGGCTCCGTTGCCGAGGCCGACGTATAAGTTGCCCTGAAAGCTTGCCATGCTATACACGACCGATCGGGCAAAAGGACTCCAACTTGAGTTAACCCCCTGACCACCTACCAGCTCCCAACTAGTACCGTCAAAGCGATAAACGAGCGCATTGCCTGCCGCGGTGCCCGTGCCTGCGTAGAGATAACCACCCTGAGCTTGCATTACTTGCATTGAACCGACGCCGTACATATCCCAACTTTCATTAACATATGCGCCGCCTAGCTGCGTCCAGCTGGTGCCATTAAAACTGTAGAATAAGCCATCGCCGCCCGCGTCGTATGTACCGGCATAGAGCTTTCCGTCATTAAATAGTAATGAATTAACCGCGTCTCCTTGGTTCGCTGTCCAGCTGCCGCTTAGCGCGTCGCCGCCGATTTTCGTCCACGCGGATCCGTTCCACCGCCAGACCTCACCGTCGCCGTTGCTGGTTCCTAGCCCTGCATACAGGTTGGTGCCATCCCATGCAAAAGCGGTAACTTGCTCGTAGGTTGCATTGGCCCAGCTTCCGCTCACTGCGTCGCCGCCGATTTTCGTCCACGCGGATCCGTTCCACCGCCAAACTTCTGCGTCGCCAGCTGTGTCACCCAGGCCTGCATACAGGTTACCGCCAAAATGCTTTAGGCTTCGGACGGTCTCTATGGTTGTATCCCAGCCCCCATTTACGCTGTCGCCGCCAATCTTACTCCAGCTCGACCCGTTCCACATCCACACTTCAGAATCACCAGCCGTTGATCCAAGTCCAGCGTAGAGATTCGTGCCGTCGTTAGTGAGACCGGTAACTGCTTCGTACACAGTGGTCCAGCCTGCGTTAATGTTGTCGCCGCCAATTTTCGTCCAGGCCGTCCCGTTCCATCTCCATATTTCTGCGTCGCCGGCGGTGTTGCCTAGACCTGCGTATAAATTGCCACCAAAATAATCAAGCATCCACACCTGCTCGGCGTAGTTCGTCCAGCCTCCATTAACGCTATCGCCGCCGATTTTCGCCCAGGCCGTCCCGTTCCACATCCACACTTCGCCTTCGCCGGTACCCGTGCCGAGCCCGGCGTAAAGGTTGGTTCCATCAGTCGCCAGTGAATAAACTCCTTCGTAGGTGTTGGCATCCCAGCTCCCGTTGATAGCAGGCGTGCCGCCGCCAATCTTGCTCCAGTTCGTACCGCTCCATTTCCAAACCTCAGCGTCACCTATATCAGTTCCTATTCCTACAAAAATATCTGTACCAATCTTGACCTGCGCATTGACGGAACGGTTGCCGCTTTGATCCCAGCTGCTATTAACATTGTTACCGCCTGCCTGAGTCCAGCCGCTGGCGTTCTTGTCGGCTAGCTCGTAGGTGAGCTTACCAGTTTCGTTATTAAAGTACATCTGGTAGTCGCCCTTGTCGACAATCCCCTGCCGCCGTACGGCGCTGGTTGAAAATGAGTTATCAAATTTTGTCCATGCTTCGATTGTATTGTCCCGGGTAAGCTTAAGGGATGGAGAACTAGGAACAACCGCACGACTCAGGCTGCCGTCCAGCCTCAAACTGTTGCTAAGGATACCCCCGTCAAAAACCGAGTCAAAAACCGTAGCGGAATTGGCGTAAGACGAACTGTCGCTGGCAGTACTGCCATTAATTTCATTAAAGTGATAAAGACCGACCGTCTCGCTGTCGGCGGCATATTCGTTAAACTTAAGCTTGGCTGCAGAATCAACCACCTCCACTCCGTCAGATACCGCGTAGTCTGAATTATCGCTGAAATCCCATACGTCCGTAATGTCGGGCAGGGCGTTGACCGACATGAAAAAAACACCAACTAACGTAGTACTGATGACAGCCGCTAGGGGAAAGAGTGGAATGTGTAGCCTGCTTAGAACGGTTACATTGTTCCATCTCTGATACCACGAAAAGCGCTGATAGGCTGCACGGTGAGGAGCTGTGAAGAGTTTACGTATAAACAGATAGAACCCTCTGCAAACAGAGACAAATATGAAGCCTAGCCCAGAATGGTGCCAGACCCAGAGTACTACCCGAAAAATTCGCATCATCAATTATATTTACTCCAACCTTAACTGTTGAAATGATTATATACCATAACTGTAATGGACCACAATGGTTTGGGTACGGTTTATGCGTAGTACGATAGATTGATAATTCGTTCTCTGGTATAGTCTTCGGAAAGCTAAACACTAAAAAGAAGATTCCTGTTTTCTCGCACATTCGGCGTGAGAGTCTTCTGTTATTATGGTATCAGTAGACTAATCCCCATGACAGTACAATCAAAACCTTCACATTTTTCAATAGTTACACCACTCGTGTGTATAGAAAGAGAGATCTTCATACAGCCAGGAGATACACTTACAACGTACTATTTTAACCAAAACTATTGAAAACAATATTAATAACGGAGGCGAAGGAAACAAAAAAGACTTCACTATGGAGATCTATCCTGTTTGGCAGGGTCACGAAGAATACTAAGTTATAATTTTCACTAGCTGCGAGTGAACGAGCTCCCTCGGTCAAACTTGGTTAGCGCACTTCGATCTACGCTCCTTGCTGAAGCAATCCGCAGATCGAAACTCAATCCTCCGCATCCATGTGGCCAAGTAAATACGGCAACCTTTCGGTTACCGTATTTACTTGGCA
>JAPUET010000027.1 GCA_027492465.1 Candidatus Saccharimonadota bacterium
CAATGCCGTATTCGTCTTTAAGGACGTTTTTTAGTTCGTTTACTTCTAGTACGGTTAGCTTAGTTAGCTCTTCCGCAAGTTTCTTTACATCAGCCATTTGGTTGATCCCTTTCGGGGCGAGGATAGTAGATGATAGATGTTAGATTCTAGATTATAGAATCGGCAACCTATACATCCGACCATATCGCCATGTATTATTCGTTGGTAATAATTTGGTAGTGAACGAGTGCGGTTCCTAGAATCTAGTATCTATAATCTAGAATCTATTTGCGCGACTACACAGTAGCTTTGGCCTCAACACCATCTAGCAGCGCGTGTAAGTTGCCAGATAGTGCATTGGTTGTGTCGTGAACTGGTGAAAGCAGTTGTGCAACCACTTCGGCGATAAGCTGATGCTTGCTCGGTAGTCCTGCAAGAGCTTTCACGTCGGTAGCGGATTGTGCTAAGCCTTCACCGCTGAAACCAGCGACCAACTCGAGTGATGGATGTGTTTTTGCAAATTCATCCAATACTTTCGATGGCGCAACTTCGTCTTCGTCGCTAAAGGCGTATAGCAGCTGGCCTAAAAGTGCCGATGTATCGGTCGCTTTGTAGGTGGTGCTGTCTGTCATAGCAACGCGTACCAGGCGGTTTTTTACTACCTTAATGGTAACGCCTGCCTGGCGGGCAGCCTTGCGAAGTTCCTGCAGTTCAGCAACGCTGATTCCTTGGTACTTTGCAACGGCCGTGCCTTTTGCGGCAGCAAACAGTTCACGTAACTCGTTAACCAAAGCCAATTTCTTGTCTTTAGAAATTGCCATGTAATGGTATTCCTTTTCTTTGGTTTAAATTTAACTAGTGACCACATTGTTAATGATCGACATACGTGTTGACGTAGGAAAAAAGAGATTCCCTCGGTAGCTTCTTATCGATCGGCTAGCGACCCGCTACTGTCTTAGAGTAATGTCTATAATTCATTATAGCATAGAGGTGATATTTTAGCAATAAGTACCTATTTCTGTGGCTACCTTTATGAACAGAAGTTGAATTACTTGACATAAATATGTTATAGTATAGTCATTATATGATACAAGGTCCCTATGAAGCCCCAGCAGAATCTTTTGAAGTGCCCGCAGAACGTTTTCATGGGCCAATTGACTATAGCCCGATAGACGAATATGCACCCACGCCACTCGATCCAGAAGCTGCCGAATATGCTAAGGTCCCGGCTGTCCATACTATTGCAATAGGGCTTTCTAGGAGGGCTGAAGAGGCCGCTACTCTACACCGTTTACCGCGCAAACTCGCTGAGACTATGGAATATGAGCTTAGACTCGCACATGAACGACGTTCAAATAAAAACCGTGCCTCATTTGATCGATTATTGAAACAGATAGAAGGCAAAGAGCTCGATGATGCTATGGCGCAAATTATCGGGAAAGCTCGACAAAGTGCAGCCGATCCGCAAGAGCTACTACGGCTCATTAAAGAATATCCCGATATGATATCGCTGGAATTCTTTAAAGGTCATTCAATGCTTGATATTGAGAGATATAAAGAGATCAATAATCGGTTGACTACAGTTCTAGAAACCTTGCGTAGCTCATTTCAGGATGCTGAGGTATTACCGTGTAGTGACGAAGAGCGGAGAAAATCGGGAGCGTTTGCATTTGGCACTGGGGGTGGTGTGGGCGTGTGTATTTCTCGAGAGAAGGTCGCTGAGGCACGTTCAGTAGATAGTCGCGTAGAAATTTTAGTAAAGAATTCTTTTCTTGTGCTGCCAAAAGATCTCATTCACCCCTACCCGTCAATGGTTGCAACAATTCAGGGAGAAGAAAGAACACTCTTGCCTCTAGCCACAATGGCATACTTTAGAACGGTTAATTTTGAGCAAAGATTACAAACTCTCTCCGCAACCAGCCAAGAGTTAGGCGCGATAGCAGTAGAGGGTGACCCTATCTTAGCTAAGATTCCCCCGGAAATGCGAAGTGCCTACCTAGAGGCTCGCAATAGTCCTCTTTCTGGCACCTGATCGATAGTTAGGTAGCCTCAGGAAAGACATAGCTCCACCAGCGCGCGGTAACTTCTTCGGGTTCACCGGCCGCATGAACCCCTGTTCCGCCCAATCTATCGCGTACGTACTCGTAGCCGTGCTCAACTCTCTTAAAAAAATCCTGTTTTTTCTGCTCTATGCGGTCGGGCTTTCCAAATTCATCAGTAGCTGCACGAGATTTGCGAGCTTGCCGCTCCTCCTCTGTCAAGTGAAATACGAGGCCTACATTTGGGTGTAAATATCCTTCCGGCATAAATAATTCATGAGCAGTAACAATAAAATCTGTCGATAGCTCGCCCCCTGCACCCTGGTAGGCAAGGGTTGACCACCAATTTCTGTCAGTATGTACATCGTATCCACCCTCCAGGGCGGGTTCAATAGTGTGGTGCCATAGCTGTGCTCGATCTCCTAAGAATAATGCCGTCTCGGCTTTTGGATGTAAGTCAGGGCCATTAGGATCAAGCAAGATCTTTCTGATGGGAGCACCAATATCTGAGCCGCCCGGTTCTCGTACCGTACGAGTCGGGATACCGCGACGTCGCGACTCCTGAACCGCCACGGCCATTTGAGTACTTTTACCGACTCCATCCGAGCCTTCCCAGACGATGTAGCGTCCCCGTCGCTTGCTCATTACAAGATTCCTTCTGCCATGCCTTGTACTGGCTCTGGAAGTATAAACTTGCTTCTGTAGGCTTTCGGCAACATTTGTTCCGGTGTCCAGGCTGCTTTTATTGCCGCAAGATTATGCGACGGCAGTGCCTGATAATTGCCTGACGCAAGGGCGTATTCTTTTTCTACGGGTCCCGTAGAGCTGAAAACAATTTGTGCAATAGGAAATCCAACCGGCAAGACCACATGCTCTGACTCGTTGAGGTTATGTATCTCCATGGTCCAGCGATTCACGTAGCCCGGATCGCCCCAGCCGGCACAGTAACAGGCTGAAATACCCATGCGGCCAGTGGTACTGCGCGCTTGCATACTGGTGGTGCCGGGTGGTAATATGCCAACAAACTCGTGGGTATGAGCCAGTATGCGTTCATTGGGGCGTAATGCAATAACGGGATGCTCGGCATCTATACCTGCCAAGTGCTCTATACTACCAACCGCACGTGCGGCAATTTTCTTTCTGACTTCGCCCCACGGCTTGGCAATCATTGGCTCGCCAAAATAGCGTTTGACGTCCTCCTCGCTAAATGGATTAAATAATCCATCTCCGCCCTCGCTACCTCCGGCATGATAAAAGTTATGCCCTAGCGTTACATCAACACTTGAGCCGTTTATGAGGCGTGGCGCCGGGTCGCATATAATATGGCCTAACCTGATGGCCTCTTTTATTTCTAGGTCGCTCAATACCCCGCCGCGCGCTATTACACGGCTGTCGTCTCGCATTACTTCTCTCATCATTACCTCCTAAAAAGCGAACGGATCTTACCGTTCGCCCACCATATGCTTCTATTGTACTGCCACTCTTCGCAAAAGTGCTATAGTTTGCACAATTTTACATCACAAGTATTATATAAGTAACATGAGAGAAATGATCGTTGCATATGGAATGTACGATAGAGCTATTGGGCAGCAGGGTGACATGCCCTGGGGCTTGTCACTCAGGGGCGATCTAAGACATTTTAAAGAAATAACAAACGGCAAGTCAATTATTATGGGGCGCACAACATACGAATCGATTGGGCGTCCTCTACCGAATCGTGAAAATATAGTGTTGACCTCAAGGCCTGATGATTTAGCGGGCGTAACTTCGGTACGAAGTTTAGAAGAAGCTTATTTACGGGCAAATAATACCCCAATAGTGATTGGGGGTGCCGCTCTCTATCTTCGGGCGCTCGAGTTTACAGATGTTGTTTTTGCCACTGAAGTAGACGGGTATTTCCCTAAAGCTGACCGATTTTTCCCCGCGCTGCCGGCAAATTTTAGTGAAGTGCCCTCTTCACGAACACAAATGGCACCTGATGTTCCAGATGGTTTGGGGTATGAATTTGTGACATATGTGCGTGATTTAGAGGGCCTTATCATGCCTAAAGACGAGCTACAGTAGTTCGCCTCGTTCAATAGCTTAGTATCTACTATAAGTATCGTTTACAAATGCGGGTTGGCCAGTGGCGCGCAAGGGGTCAAGCCTCTCCTGCGCGCCACTGGGTCTTTGGGTGCCGCACTCGCACATTTTACACCGCGATCGGTGCCCTGATTCCCGGGTACGGGTCGTAGCCGAGCACCTCGATGTCGGCCAGGGTGAAGGCGTCGATCGCTGTGACCTCGGGGTTGAGCTGCAGCGTGGGCAGCGGACGCGGTTCGCGGCTCAGCTGCAGATCGGCCTGCTCCAGGTGGTTCAGGTAGAGGTGCGCATCGCCGAAGGTGTGCACGAAGTCGCCCACCTCTAGCCTCGTCACCTGCGCCACCATGTGGGTGAGCAGCGCGTACGAGGCGATGTTGAACGGCACCCCCAGGAACACATCTGCCGACCGCTGATAGAGCTGGCACGAGAGCCGGCCTTCAGCGACGTAGAACTGGAAGAACGCGTGGCACGGTGGAAGCGCCATGTTCTCCAGATCCGCGACATTCCAGGCCGAGACGATGTGCCGGCGGGAATCCGGATTGGCCTTGATGGATGCGATCACATTGGCCAGCTGGTCGATGTGGCGTCCGTCTGGGGTGGGCCAGGACCGCCACTGGTGGCCGTAGACCGGGCCCAGGTCGCCGTTGGCGTCCGCCCACTCGTCCCAGATGGTGATGCCGTTGGCGTGCAGCCAGGCCAGGTTGGTGTCGCCGCGCAGGAACCACAGCAGCTCGCCGAACACCGACCGGGTGTGCACCCGCTTAGTGGTGAGCAGCGGGAAGCCCTCGCGCAGGTCGAAGCGCAGCTGGTGACCAAACACGCTCAGCGTGCCGGTGCCGGTGCGGTCGGCCTTTTCTACTCCAGTATCTAGGATCCGCCGTAGCAGATCAAAATACTGGGCGTCCGCTGCATTCTGCGGCACCATTGGTGCGCCCAGATTGCTTTCATAGAGCTGAAGCGTGCTCACGCTTGCCCCCTTCTTGTGTTGGAAATGTGCTGTTCGCACCCTATATTTAGTATATCGTGAAGCCGTGAATACGCTAATTGTAGAATCAGCTACATTTACGGTAATGTCTGCATTTCAAAAAAGCCCTTGCGGACTATAGTCGGTCGGGTAGATTACTAGTAACAAAAAAGCGAAACGCGGCGGTTCCCGGAGTTGGTCTCCAGGTTCCGCCGCGCATCAGGTGGCTTACTTCGTTGTCCAGCGCACAATGCGCCAGAGGAGCCATCCACCGGCCATCAGGATGGCGGCAATGGCGACCACACAAGCTACCCACCACCATCCGCCCCAGGCTTCTTGGGGGTAGCTTACGAAGCCCCAAATGACGAACCCTACGAGGCCCAAGGTCACGTAGAATGTAGTGCCTCCGAGCGTCGCGAG
Source organism: Candidatus Saccharimonadota bacterium (assembly GCA_027492465.1). Lineage (GTDB taxonomy): Bacteria > Patescibacteriota > Saccharimonadia > Saccharimonadales > Saccharimonadaceae > Saccharimonas. The sequence goes on from JAPUET010000027.1 coordinate 5,485, forward strand.
GGGGGCGAGTATGCCGTTCATGGCGCCTCCTTCTGTTTGGGATGGTCCGGATGACCACCTGCGCTTCCATTATAGCATAAATATTATAAAAAGTCAATAATAGCAAATACCCACCCCTGCTGGAGTGGGCACGATATGGGGTAATATTATTTTGCGCCGTACTTCAGCTGTAATTGGCGGGCGATTGCTTCAACCTCTTCTAGGCGTGAGCGCATTTGCTCTTCGCTCATTTTACCTTTTTTCAGATCGTGCTTGAGATTTTCTATGAGCTTGTAAAGATAGGTGATGTCGCCATCTATGCCATCGAGCTTAGTTTCGATTCTATCAATTCTGGTAGTTAGAGCCTGGATTGTGGCGGTGTGTTCGCGACTGGCGTTCTCTAACAGCCCAACGCGTTCTTCGAGTGCATTCATCCTTTTCTCAAGCCGATCCATGCGATTCTCTAGCGCATCCATGCGGCTCTCAAGCTTATCCATCCGCTCTTCTAGACGGTCAAACCTATCTGAAACCATCTGCATAAAGTCTTGCAGAACTGCCATGATGTCTTCGTTGCTGATCGGCTGCTTGGTCATGCTTATAGTATACACAAAATCGCATTGTAAGGTAAGGTTGCTCGTATGCTAGGGGAATGTAGTGAGTTAATGCATCGATGTACTGCCCGCCCCTCGCTAGTGTATGTCGGCCTGAGCCTGAAGATATGGTATTATAAGACCATCTATGAATGATAAAAACAACCATCAACTCTTCCTACAATTTATCGATCAGCTACCTGTCAAAGACCATAATTCCCGGCAGCTATTCATCATTGGCATGATTGGCCTCAACGGCTCAGGAAAGTCGTACTTGGCGCGGCAGATCGCCGAACGAATAGGCCTTTATGTTGGCAGCAATGATTCGATCCGACGATTTTTAAACGAGCAAGGATTTACCGGGGATGCTCCCGTTCAAGACACGCTTCAATTTATCGCCGAAGAATCGAGTAAATACCTCTACGATCACCAAGTAAGCCATATTATTGACGCAGACCTGATAAAATTTCACGCCAACGCCAGGCGCAACGCCGAGGCACATGGTGCAAGATTTTACCTGATTGATGTACAGTGCCCTGAACCAGTTATGCGAGAACGCATTACAACCCGACTGACTGACGTAAATGCCGGTCGGTCCGATAATGATTCCCGTGCCGACATAAACGAGTTTGAGAAGCGGCTTGCCTTGCACAATGAACTACCCAAACCCATCTGTAATTTCACTGTTATGACTAATCAAGATCTCGCCCCGCAAATTGATACCATCATCGCTACCCTGCGGCAAGATGGAGTGATTGAATAGTATGAAAACTCATGATTCACCAGTGGGAGATATGCCCCCGACACACGAGCAGAACGATTCTTCTGCCCGCGATCTTTTGCGAGAAAAGTTCTATACAGCTTTTGGTGTTGTGCTTGATAAATATGGAGTAAGCAATACAGCAGAAACAGCCGAATTACTCTTTGATGCATTATATGCGAGGGACATCGTTGTTGAGGCGTACGATATTCCCGAGAATCCTCGATTTCCAGGCCGATTTGCCATTCTAAGAGAGGGGTTACCAGGACTTGCCGATACAGTGCCAGCACGCGAAGAATTTGTGCAAGCCGTCAACGACACGCTAACCCGAGATCAAGCAATCCACGAAGATAGTCTCTACCCTGGTGCCAAGAATACGGTGAAAGCGATGGCCTCAAAAGGTCCAACTGTCATCTGGACGGCCGGTGATACACACGGCCAACCGCAGTCCGACCGACCCGGTAGTTATGAACAGCTGAAGAAGGTTGCTGGCGCAGGTATCGGTGAAATTCGCCGAGAGATATACCATGATCAGCAAGCAGCCGCAGTTGGGAAAATTGCAACCGGTGATACAAATAGGCCAAGACTTAATGATATCCTTACAGTAGCTGCGGCCGAAGACAAGTTTAGCCCAGAGATAATCGAACGTGTTGCGGACTACTTGCATCAACAGGAGATAATAGAAGTTGTTATCTTAGAAGACCACCTTGCGCATATTCAACGCCTACTACCCCTCCTTGATCAACATGGTATTCATGGCAGAGGTTTTTGGCT
>JAPUET010000028.1 GCA_027492465.1 Candidatus Saccharimonadota bacterium
CAAGGTGCAACTGGTCCGCAAGGTGCTACGGGGCCGGCGGGGGCGACGACGATAGCGGGGATTTCAGGGTTGCAAGGGGTTTTGGATGGGAAAGTGACGACCAGTGTTACGATGTCAACCATTCCGTCGAGCTCACAATTTAGTCGTAATATTACCTATACTCTGGCCACTGATAATCCCGATATTGCTCAAATCGCCATCAACGGCATCGTCAAGTACTGGCACAATGAGTGGGGTGCAATTCGTGGAACTTCGCCTTACAACTGGGGCGATGCGTTGGTGCGAGCAGTTCGCAGTAATGGCGATGGCATTACTGGAGGTCAGGCCTTCCAGCTCAACGACCGCCGTACTGGGGCTCCTGCGCCGGTGATGTGGGGTGTCAACTGGACTGACGGCCGCATGATACAGGGCGGCCAGCAGGTTGGAGCGGTATTCGTCCTGAATGCCAATCAGAGTGCCTCAGATATTCCTGCTACACTACCGGCAGGGACTCTGATAGTCCGAAAGAGGACTTCGTAATGGCGACTGTTTTAGAATGGAGTTCTGGCACCCTGGCTGCGACGGGTGCCGTCGTTACTGGTACGGTGAATGTTGTATCCGACACTGGGTTTGACCGGGCTGTTATGCCTCAGAGCAGTGTCGGTGACAACTTTGGCTGGGGAAGTCTTAGCCTATCTCGGTTTACGATGCGCGCGTACATCACAATGCCTTCGGCGTGGGCCTCAACTTCGGCAACTTTGCTTTGCTCTCAGGTAGCGGGTGGCACGCAAAATTCGCGTATGAACATAGCGGGGACGGGCGCACCCGGCCAGGTTCGTTTGATAGCCAATAATAATGTGCAGGTTGCCCAGTCGGCTACAGGCTTTCTGAGTTTTTCGACCGTTGTACGCTGGGAGATGCAGGTCGATACGACAAACAGTACTATCCGGGCGGCGGTGTTCCCGCTTGGTTCTGACGTAGCGAGTTGGGACTCAGGACTTATCAATAACGACGTGGGTGGCACGACAACTACACTAAAGTTTGGAAAAGGTGTCGGTACGATACCGTCGCTTCCCGAGATTAGTATTTCTCGTGTTAAGGCTGTCGATACGGTAGGGACTTGGATTGGCCGTCATGCTACCGATATATTGAGCGGTGGAGGTAGCGGTCAAGATAGCTCAATCGCTCTGTGGAATGCTGCTGTTGCACAGAGTAGTGCTCTTTTGGGGGTGTGGAATGGGAGCGCACTCGACCTCATCGAGACCGGTTCAGAAATATGGGTGTGGCACTATGATTGGGCAACCAGTCAATGGACGACACCACCAGCAACGCGACCGTGGGCTGAGGTGACTCGGGTGCTCGCGTCCGGCCCAACCGAGCCGTCGGCTGGATTGCGACCAGCCTGGATGGGCAGTGATGCTGATGAATGGGCAGCCGGAAAAGCCATCGTACACTATATAGCCGCAGGTTCGCCATGAGTCGCTTTGCATCACGCGTGCGCCGTGCGCAACCAGTTAGAAGGGTTTCCGGTCTCCCTGGTGCAGGGCAGGGCTTTCTTCTTGGTATGTACGTTTCCTCCATCCCTAATCTCCTTGCGCTTGAATCGGACCTCGGCCGTCAGTTCGATGGTATGATTCGCTATCGCGACAGCAATATGTGGTCCAACTGGCCTGAAAGTAGCGAAGTCCAACTGGCCAATCGCGGTGGGTTGTTCCGTTACGCCTTTAGTACTCGCGTATTCAACTACAATGCGTATACGCAGCATCCTAGCATGCCGCCGATTGGCTGGGACTACATCAATCCAGCCGATAGTCAGCGCTATATTGGATTCAAATACTCACAATACCTGAATGGCTCTATGGACCCGCTGCTAGACAAAATATTCTCCAGCCTCAAGACGGCTGCCGAAACCTATGACACAACCTTTCTCTTTGACATGGGAGTCGAGATGGATGACAACCCCTATGTCCTCGAAGGTTTCTCACATGGTGTCATCACCTACAATAACGCCCAGCCGTATAGCAACCCTACCATGCCCAATCCGCAAGAGTACATCGACTATCATCGTTACATCGTGAACTATGGCAAGACGTTCAATATTCCAAATATTCTCTGGGGTTTTTGCCCGGCTGGTTGGACGCTGTCGCGCAATGCCACCAGACTCGGTCAGATGTACCCCGGCGACAACTGGGTCGATGTCATTATGTGGGACCCATACAACAACTCTGGGAGCAATTGGCGCTCTTTCACGCAGATTGTCAGCCCGATGTACAACGCCATCGATGGCGGTCTGTTCGGCAGCGGTGCCATTAACAAGCCTCGATTGCTTGGTGAATTCGGCGCTCTGACTGGCGACGCTCGCCGTCCTGCTTGGATAACCTCCATTGCCACCGAAGCCCAGGCCCTGCCAAAACTCCGCGGTGGCCTCTGGTTCTCTTCGGGTACCTGGGGCGCTATCCATGGTAGTAACGGTACCGCAGATGAGCGCACCGCTCTGCGAGGACTGATGGACCACCCGTATTTGAATGTATGGAAGACGGGGTAAGTAAGTATTGCGAAAGCCTTTATTGACACTAGGTTCTGACCGGCTTTCTACTTGACAACTTCTGGAAGACGAAGAGGTCTGGTTACTATAGAAGTAGTTACGCCTTAAGCATTGGTCTTAGGGTTTGCAAAATATGGTACGACTACGTCTGGGGCGGGGAATAAAGCCGTTTTGGTCGTACTGGCTAGTACTTGCTGAGGTAGTTTAGACCAATATTGCCGATTCGGACGTCGCCGCCGTTGGGCGACTGCATGCGTAGGCGCAGGGTGATGTAGTCGCCCGCAGTGTAGGTGCCGGTGCCGAGCGTACAGGCAGAGTTGTTGGTGGTCCAGGCGTTGGTGCTGCCGGGTGTGACAGAGACGAAGTTGCAGCGCACGGCACCCGTACTATCGCGTGCCTCGAGAGTGATAGTGCCATTGGTGGTGCTGCTGGTATAAGTGGAGATGGCGAGCGGGTTGCTGCCGTCCCAGCCATCGAAGTCGTTTGGCAATGGTATTTGTACGACAACATCATAGTTTTGGTTGCTCCCCTGACTAGTAGTCCACTTATAGTAGTTCATTCGGCTCGTTAGGTCGACGCTACTGGTCATCGTGCCATTGTTGCTACCGCCACTACCAGCGTCGAGCACGGCGCCAGTGTATTCAGCGGTGAGAGTAATTTTTTTACTATTGCGAGCAGTACCGGCACGTGTGATACCGTTCGCCGATAGCGTGATGGTATTGCCGCCACTACCAATGATGACCTGCATATTGGCGGTATCGGCGGTCAGGAGCGCGGTTGACGAAGCATTTTGCACCTGGAAGGCAGTAGCACTGTTGTTGCCGGTAGTTGACTTTATAAGCGCGCGGCCATTGATAGTGGTCAAGACATTGCCGCTTGTTGTACCCATGGTGATGGCTGTTGCTGTTGCCGTACCAATATTAAGTGTCGTGGCTGTCGTAGTGTCGAGTGTGCCAGCTACCAAGACCGTGTTGTTGGTGGTGTTAACGGTCAGAGCGCTTGTGCCCGCGGCATTTTGCACCTGGAAGGCGGTAGCACTATTGGTGCTGGTTTGGACGCTGGCGCCACTGCTTGATTTGTTAATAAGTTTGCCGTTTTCGTCCACTTGATTGGCATAGATATTGGCGGTACCGAGGTCATGAATGGAGCCGCCACCGAGTGTGTTATCGGCAAAGTAGTTACCGGTAGAGCCAGCATCTTGGACGTCGATAGCGTAGTTGGTGGTGGTGGCTGATGTGTCAGTAATAACATTCCCAGTAAAAGTATTACCAGTTGAGGCACTGAAAAGGATGACTGCCTGGTTGGTCGTAGCCCCGCCATTGTTACGGAAGCGATTACCCGACACGGTGTTGTCATTTGCCATCGCGAGCAAAAGTCCTGCTGTCCCAGTGGTAGTAATCGTATTACCGGTAATTGTATTGTTCGCACTCGTACCGTCTATCGCTAGTCCATATTGTGAATTGGACTCTAAGGTATTGCCGGTGATAGTGCTCTGATTAATTGGCGACGCATAAATACCACGCGTTGTATTGCCCTGCAGCAGGTTGTCGCTAATTGTCATGTATGCACCGTTCTTGATATAGAGACCCATGCTGCTGGCATTCACATGGCTGTCAGATACGATAGTGTTATAGGAATTCTCAAGCATAATGCCGTAGTTGCGTAGTTGGCTCATCCAAACAGTATTTATTTTCGCGCCTTGTCGTGCTGAGCTACCAAAGCCGCCGCCCATGTTATAGAAATAGATACCATGTTGCGTACCGCTTGAGTTGTTGGCTTTATTACCGTCGATGCGTAGGTTGGTAACAGTGACACCGGTGCCTGTCGTGGTATCGGTGGCGACGATTGCATTCATATCGGCATTGATGCCGTTTTTGAGCTTGATGACTGTGCCGCTGCCCGAACCGATAAGCGTGACATTGTTCGGAATTGAAATGCTACCATCGATAATATACGTGCCCTCCATCAGGTAGACACTGCCGCCATTACTACCAAGGGCGGTGAGGGCGCTATTGATGGTGGTTTGGGCGCTGGTGGTCGAGGTATTTACATAGTCAGCTCCATCGGCGTTCAAGCTTGCAGCCGCACCGCTGGTGCCGCCGCTTGCGCTGGTGCCAACTATCTTGCTGGCGGTACTCCGGTCGCTTTGCCATTTGCCATTGGCATAGACCAGTAGCTGCTTGGTGTCGGTGTCGAAGTACAACATACCTTCAGTTGGGCTGGCTGGGCGGGTATTGGTTGCCCCACCAGCGAGTGTCAGGCTCTTGCCGGCTGCGACAGTAACGTCATCGGCCATGGTGATACTGGTCGCATTGGTGCCGCCGATAGTCAATGTACCGGCGGTAGCGGTATCGACTACTGGAGCTTGCAAGGCGGTGTCGGCCCGACCAGTGCCGGAAATCCAGAAATTGCTACTTGTTTGCTGGGCGGTGTTTTGGTTGTGAATGAGGGCGCTTGCCTCCATGCCGCCAAGCGTATTGGCATTTTGTGCCTGCATGGCATAGGGCACTGCGGTTAAGCGCTTCATTGGCAGCATCTCTCCGTCGGCCACGCAACTGCCAGAGCCGAAGGCGGTACAGTTACTTGCCGAACCGGCCACGTTCATGCTGAGCCAAAGGGTATCTTGATTCCAGTCGATACTTGAACCGAAGGGGATGACAGAGCCAAGTTCTACGGCAAAATAGCCGTTCTTCACCTGTACGCCGCTCGTACCGCCGTTATTAACACGCGGCTCTGTCCATTTGAGCGTACCACCGGTGTTGCCGGCGCTTGTGCCTGGCCCGTCTTGATAAATCTTAAATTCAATATTGTAGTAGCCGTCGGCAACGATGCCTCCCGAGGCATTAAGGAGGCGCCCCTGAAAGCTAATTGTTTGGTTAACACCTGTGAGGGCATGAGCAGGAACAACAAAGAATAACGTTGTAATAATCGCAACGCATAAGGTAATCAGCCCTGCTGTAAGCAGTGCGAGACGCCGTTTAAGAATAGTGGGTAGGTGGCACCACACAGTCATTTTTTGATGTTTTTCTTTATTTTTTCTCTGTTACCAGTTCAAAAATATTTATTTCACTTACGACGTGTGGTGGGCCATCAAAGCTTGGAGATATTTTACCATGAGCGTGATTTAAATGACAATGATTTATTGCAAAAAATGCAAGAGCCGTACTACTGAAGGCGACCGTCAAATTTAAGTCACACATTCTCTAAAAAACAAATAGCAAAAACATCAAATAGTTATTGTGCAAGTTGATGAAAATCACATCGTGGTCATGGTATAATTATGGAAAGACGCAGCTAAAACCTAAGGGGGTAAAACAACGTGAAAATAATGCGGGGCACGCTTTACGCGGTAATCGTATTGAGTAGCCTACTATTTTGCGTTTCACCCCTGTATGCTGAAAGTTATGGCGGCGGGAGTGTACAAAGCTATGCGGCCGAAGCGCCGCTTGATGTTGGCACTATTGTGCAGCTTAGCGCTAAAGACTCTAAAAAAGTGAAAGTAGCAACCCAAACTGAGCTCGCGAATATGTTTGGTGTTGCAGTAGACCGAAACCAGTTACCAATTGCGGTATCGAGCGAGGGCCTAGAAAACGAAACTTTCGTGGCAGTTTCGGGCACCTACAATGTTCTTGTGAGTACCCAGGCTGGCGATATAAAAACTGGCGATTTTGTCACCCTGTCGTCGGTTAATGGGGTTGCGATGAAGGCGGGAACTAAAGAGAAAACCGTCTTGGGGCGAGCGAATGGATCGTTTAACGGCAAAGGTGTCACTCTTGGCCAAGCAACCTTAAAAGATAGTGCGGGAAAAGCGAATCAAACAGTAACACTGGGTTCCATTCCGGTCACCATTGCTATTCAGAACAACCCAAACGAAATAAGTACGAAAGTAAATGTACCAGATATTCTTGAAAGAGTTGGTCAGGAAATTGCCCAAAAAGAGGTGAGTCCCATTCGAATTTATATTAGCCTTGCCATCACCGGTGTTAGTTTAATTGCGGCGATTGCGGTAGTATATGCCGGAGTTCGTAACGGCGTGATATCCATTGGTCGTAATCCGATGTCAAAAAAATCCATTTTTCGAGCCTTGCTGGAAGTATTTTTGACTGGCATTCTGATTTTGGTTATCGGTCTATTTGCGGTATATTTACTACTGAAGCTATGATGCGAAATGAAGTGGGTTAAGGGATGGGATTATTTCACAAACAAACGAAACCAAGCGATGACAGCGCCGATATTACTCAAGAAGAGCAGTTTTTGGATGCAAATTTTCGCGAGGAACTTCGTAACCACGGCCGCTGGTATTTTGAAAAAGTTATCAATGAAAACGGCGTCCTTTTTAAGAAAGATCTTGATACTACTGTTGACGCCATTCACCTTGAGTTAAAAGATCACATCACTCGTCAGCTTGACGATGCTCTTGTTGCTATGGGTAACGAAATAAAAACCCACATTTCTCAGCAAGTAGAGGCTCAATTTTCGCAGTACGTAAAAACAATGACCGACGCTCAGCAGACGGCACTCCAAACAATGACCAAAAGTGCCCAAGACCTTGAGGCTCGTCATAAAGAATTGGGTGAAACATTGACACGTAACGTGACTGCCCAAGAAGGCTTGCTTCATGCTGCTTTCGAAGACAATAAAGCGCAAATTGTTGCTATGAAAGACGCACAGAATACCGCGTTGCAATGGCTTAACTACACCGCCCAAGAGATGCAAACACTCCAAAAGCAAATTACCGAATCGCTTGAAAAAAATGTTGCCGCGCAAGAAAAAGCGATCGTTGAGAACTTTGAAAACAATATGGCTCAAGTTGTCGAGCATTACCTTTTGGGCGCCCTGAGCGATCAGTATGATCTTAAGGCGCAGGTGCCGGCAATTATCAAGCAGCTCGAAGCTAACAAACAGGCGATTATGGACGATATGAAGTTATGACCGAGACTGTAGCAAAACAATACAGCGATTTTGTCTTGCCACCCAGTGTTGTTAGCCGGGTTGATATCTCAAGGCTAGTGACGGAGATTGAGCAAATCGATAGCGTGCTGACGGCTATGCAAGTGCGTGCCGGGGTTGGTATTGCCCCAGAACAAAATCCTACCCTTTCGCCCTGCTTGAGCGAGTTTCTGGCGCAGAATCAACTCATGCTAAAAACAAGCAAAGAGCGCACAGCGCTGATAGAGCAGATGCATCGATTAAAAGATACAGTGCCAACAATTCATATGACGTTTGCGAGTACTGCCGACCCGGAGAGTTTAGGTCAGTTAGCGGCATGGTTACGAGGCGAGGTCCATCCTCAGGCGGTGATTGCTGTTGGCTTGCAGCCCGCCCTTGTTGCCGGCGTGTATTTACGAACCCCAAATCATGTGCATGATTTATCACTGCGAGCGGCCGTGAAGAGTGCGCGTGGAGTATTGCGTCAGGAAATGGAGCAGCTTAGTGGCAAACGCTAAGTTTTTTGAGCAACTGGTGCAAGCAGGAAATCCGGTTGGCGAAATTATCGGCCTCGATTCGTTCATGGTGAGCGTTAAAGGCCTGCAGCCGACTAATGTGCATGCCACTGTGCGATTCGATGACGACACTCGTGGCTACGTGCACCAGGTGTTTGAAGAACATGTTGTGGTGATGAAGCTCGATCCGAGTCCGCTCAAAATCGGTGCCGTATGCGTGATTGAAAAACCCGATATCATGACACCCGTTGGTAAAAATTTTATTGGTCGTGTTATCAATGTGTTTGGTGAGCCAATTGATGGGAAAGGCGCTATTCAGGCCGACCAAGAATGGGATGTGTTTCACAATGCTCCGGCTTTGTTTGAGCGTGAGTTGCTCGATACGCCGGTTGAAACTGGTGTAACGATTCTTGATCTTGAATACAGCCTAGCTCGTGGTCAGCGCATGGCCATGCTTGGTGATAGCAAGGTGGGTAAAACAGCGCTTGCGGCTTCGGTGGCGATTAACCAAAAAAATACCGATATCACGGTGGTATATGTCTTGATCGCAAAACGTCAGCGTGACGTGGCGGAGCTTGTGAATAATCTTGAAAAAAATGATGCAATGAAAAAGGCGATTGTCATTGTGACGAACTCGTTTGAATCGCTCATTTTGACTTATCTAGTGCCCTATGTGGGTGCCGCACACGGTGAATATTTCTGGCATCAGTGTAATATGGATACGTTGATGATTTATGATGACTTAACGGCACACGCTCAGGCATATCGTGAAATTTCGCTTATCGCCGGCGTCAGCCCAGGGCGCGATAGTTATCCGGGAGATATGTTTTATACACACTCAAGCCTCCTCGAGCGTGGCGGCAAAACTGAGTCAAATCATGCCAGCCAAACACTCATCCCCATTGTCTACGCGCCCGGCGGCGACATCACAGCATATCTGCCGACGAACATCATGTCTATTACCGATGGACAGTGGATTTTGGATGGAGCAATTTTTAAAGACACGATGCGTCCGGCCGTTTCAACTGCCCTATCGGTGACGCGTGTTGGTGGCGTGGGGCAAAATAAGCGTCAAAAAGGCCTGGCCGACAAACTGAACCTCACACTTGCTGGCTATCGTACTGCAGAAGAGTATGCTCACTTTGGTACTGAGCTCAGCCCGCAGGCGCAAGCTGATTACGATAAAGGTAAGGTGCTGTTTAAACTCATGAATCAGGGAATTGGTGAAATTTATAGCTTTGCCGAACAACAATTTTTGATGAGTATTGTACTGGGGAGTGCGCCTGAAGAGATTGTTAATATTGAAAAGCTCAAAGAAAAAGTTCATGAATATGCTGCGAAACTGCAAGAAGATAAAGATATGAACGGCAACTTTGATGAAATTTGTGCAGCACTCAAGAATGAAGTCACTACGATTGATGAGGTGAAAAAAGCGGCTATCGAAAAGGCCGCTAAAGCGGAGGCGGAGAAAAAGCGTCAGGCCGAAGAAGCGGCTAGGGCCGCGGCGGGTGAACGGCAGCCTGACGAGGGGAATGTCGGTACCAATGAAAAGGAAGCTAAATAATGATGTTTATAGATTTTGGATTTTGGATTTTGGATTTTGGGGCTAAGCACCTAGTATCTATTATCCATAATTTATCATCTATCACTACGCAAGCGGAGTTTGTGTAATGCGTCGTCCACTCGAAATTAAAGCCGAGGAGGCATCAGTACGATCTGTTGTAAGTCTTACATCAGCACTTGAAAGCCTCAGTAGTATGCAAATTGCCAAGACTAAAAATAAGGTATTGATTAGTAACCAGTTTTTTGACGAAGTGTGGAATATTTACAAGCAGATTCGTGTTGACGTGCTCTTTAATTTCGGTCGTGCACCTGGCGAAACACCAATTGATAAAGAATTGCTGATTCTTATAACAGCAAAAGGCGGTCTGAGTGGTGATATCGACCAACGTTTGATCCGAAAAGTCATTGAACATTACGACGAGGCAAAAAATGATGTGCTGGTGATCGGTCATCATGGCGCACTGAAGCTAAAGCAGGCTCATGTTGACTCCACGTACTATTTCGACCTGCCAGAGCATGACTATGTGAATGTTGATCCGCTCATGGATATTATTCGCAGGTACGCAAAAAGCCGGATTTTTTACCAAAACTATATCTCGCTTTCTCAGCAGGAAATCAAAGAAGTCGATCTCTCCGAAGTAGTTTCGAGTAAGGGGCGGGTGGCAGATCTTGATACGATTAGCGAAGATCTCGTCAGTGAAAAAACCTATATTTTTGAGCCGAGTTCGTATCAGGTTGCGGCGTACCTTGAAAATTCTATTTTACGCTTAACGATTTCGCAGTTTATTTACGACAGTCGATTGGCGCAGGTGGCGAGCCGCTTTAAAGCGATGTCGGCCGCGAAGGAGCGCTCGATCGATAACGCAACAACGCTTCATCTTGAATATAACCGTGCCAAGCGCAACCAGGTTGATACACGCCTAAAGGAATCGCTTGCCGGACTTAAGAAAATTCGTGCCGGAGGAGGATCATAATGTCTGAACAATCTATTCCCGTTGCTGTACGGACGCCCGGTCCGCAGCCACCCGCTGCTGCGCCTGTCACTCAACCGGCCGCTGTAGCGGCTGCCCCGCAAACGGTGTACAAAAAAGGCGTCGTGCGCACACTAAAAGGTCTTGTTATTAAGGTGCAATTCGACGAAGACATACCAAACCTTAACGAAATGCTGTATGTTGATAACGAAAAGAAATCGCCATTACTCGTGAGTAGCCTAAGCCAGGGCGACATGGCAGTTTGCCTTAATATTGGTGGGGACTATTCGATTCAAAAAGGTCAGTCGGTATCGCGAAGTGGCCATAGTCTAGAGATACCGGTTGGCGAAGAAATGATTGGTCGCGTATGGGATGCAATGGCGCGCCCAATTGATGGTAAGCCGCAGCTCGATGAGGCAGTGCTTGCTAAGATGCCAAAGCGAGCAATATTTTCACCGTCATTTCAAGAGACCAGCTTGGAGCTCCGTAAAGACGATGTGCTCGAAACTGGCCTTAAGGTGCTCGACTTCTTCACTCCATTTGTGAAAGGTCGCAAGATCGGTATTGTTGGTGGTGCCGGCGTGGGTAAGACGGTGCTCACAATGGAGATTATCAATAACGTTGCCGAAGGATCGGGTGCGATCTCGATGTTCGCTGGTATCGGTGAGCGTATTCGTGAAGGTCATGAGCTGTATAAAACACTAGGCGATAACGATCTCCTAAAAACCACGGCGATGTTCTTTGGGCAGATGAATGAAAATCCAGTACAGCGTTCGCTGATCGGGCTTGCCGCTATTACTTTGGCCGAATATTTCCGTGACGATCTGAAAAAAGATGTGCTACTGTTTGCCGATAACATGTACCGCTATATTCAGGCAAAAAACGAGGTTTCGACTATTATCGACCAGACTCCGGCCGAGGGTGGCTACCAACCGACAGTGTTTTCAGACGTAAAAACCTTTCAAGATCGTCTGGCGTCTAACGCAAACGGTTCAATTACCGCTTTGCAGACAATTTACGTACCAGCGGACGACCTATCGGACCCAGCGGTGCAGATGATTTCTCACGAGCTTGACTCAACAATCGTACTTTCACGTGCAGTGGCGGCACAGGGCATCCGTCCAGCCGTTGATATTTTGGCCTCAAAGTCGAGCTTGCTTACGCCAGAGGTAGTTGGCGAGCGCCACTATGAGCTGGCGACTCGCGCTACGGCGATTCTACAGAAATACGAGTCGCTTAAAGGCATTATCGCCATTATTGGCGAGTCGGAGCTCTCCGCCGAAGACCGTGACGATTACAATAAGGCAAAGGCATTGATTGAATTCTTTAAGCAGCGCTTTAACGTGATGTTTAAGGTAACGGGTGTTGAGGGTGAGCATATGACACGAGAACAAACCCTCGATGGTGTCGAGGCGATCATTGGTAAGGCCGAGAAGGAGGCTGAAGCGGCAGACCAAAGTGAAGCTGAAAAGCCAGCCGCGGCGAACACTGAACAGCCGGGCGGAGCACCTACTGCTTCCGTACAAGATGAAGCGACCGATAATGCCGATGCACATACCCAAGAAAAGCCTGAGGAAAAATAGTGGCGGACGAAGCACCAACAACCGAAGGCGATCAGCCATCAAAAGCGAACGGTAAACCCTCAATGGCGGTAAAAGTGTACGCACCGTTTCAGGTATATTTTGAGGGCGATGCTTACAGTGTCAGTGCGGTCAATGCGACCGGTCCGTTTGATATTTTGCCCAAGCACCATAACTTTCTTTGTATGCTCGTGCCCTGCAGTCTTAAAATTGTGGGCGTAGATACCGAAAAAACAATCAAAGTTCACCGAGCCCTGATGCACGTCAAAGCTGACCGTGTCGTTGTCTTTATGGATGTCTAGTAAGGATGATTTTGAGCCTACCCACCTAAGGCTCATTCATTTGGATAGTATAAACTTCACATGACGGTATTTATGGTAATCTAAGTTGTATGAGCAGGGCGGCTTCACAAATTAATGGCGATGACAAACTTATTCCCCTTGATAAATCTTGGGTGATTCGTATGAGTATACAAGAACTTTTATACGGCGATCGTATGCGAGCCATCCGACAGCTAGATGCCCAGACTGATCTATCGGATGACATCAAGGCATTGCGTGAGATATTAGGTCAATGGTCGACCAGCCAGGCTCTTAATGTGGGTGAGTCGGGTACTCTACTGCGCTTTTTTACATTCATTAATTGGAAGCAGAAACTTGGCAAAGAGATAATAATGCGCGGTACACTGTTACATCGTCCGATTAATGATAACCCAAGTGTTATTGAATGGTCTCAAGAGCGATTGCTTACCTTAGATAACGGGACGTCACAATGGGCAAGTGCGGCCGTGCTTTGTGGTGATCAAAGACGCTTGAAAGAGCCTCCCTTTAAACTAAACACAACTTACGAAGCTTGGCATAGCTGGCACGCGTCATCTAGCCCCGAATTGTTGCGTCGTGACAAAACAATTGAGGCGCAGGCCCATGCCTTTCGCTTGTTGCAACAGACTGGTGAATTGCATTTCATCCCTAAACAGGCCGAGGATTTCCCTTTTGCATATATGTTTGGTTGTATGGGCGTAAAACAGGGCGAGCAGCTATGGCCGAGCTTGATAGGGCATGAGAGCAATAGAATAACTGAAGTAGTAGAAATGAAACGGCGTGCTGAGATGGGCAAGCCCGTGACGTCGCGGGACCATCGTGTGGTTCAGGCTCTTGCCATGTGGAGCCGATTCCACAAGAAGCGGGTAACGTTTACTTACCCGGAAGCAGTGACGAAATCGTGGCCAAGGTTCTGGGACTGGTTAGATGCTTAGTTGGAAGTTGGATGTTTCAGGGTCTTCTGCATCTTAGTTGGTAATAAAGTAATCAAAGGCGAATGCTTGATTCGGAGCGGCGGCATTATTGGTGCAAAGACTAAAGCCGGTTGGGCTGCGCTCTACGTAGTATTGTAGCTGCCCTGCCGCTGCCCCAATTGGAGTAACCACTACGTGTGGTTGATTGCTAAAGCGCTGATTAAAGGTAATTTGAATAAAACATCCCGTCGTTGGGGTGCCACCACTATTAATGTTGATGGTACCGGTGGTGTCTGAACCGTCGATTGAGGCTGTGCCGCCCGCACCAAGGACACCACTATTAATAGAACGAGTTGGCGCGGCGCCGGTGAAGCTGATGTGGTTTGGTACTTGTAGTGTGGCATTGCCGCTAAGTACCAGTTTTGTAACGGTAATCTGAGAAGCGGTCATTGGGCCGCTAAATGAAGAGGTGCCTGATACGTTTAAGTCGCGAAGTGTTGTGCTACCCTGAACGGCCATGTTGGTTGCAACTTGCAGACTATTGCTTTGGGTTTCGCCAAGATTTGCGGCCCCGGAGACCGTGATGGCGGGCCCGGTAATAGTGCCGCCGCTTTGGAAATTTCCGGCGACATTAAGATTGCCACGCATCAATGTCTGGCCGGCAATAATTGCATTGCCCTGAATGGTGAGGGTTTGATTAGTGCTGCCCACGCTTGCATCTGTGTTAGCCAGCTGCTTCAGCGCTTCTGTGGTGAGGTTCTGCGACTCAACACTGGCTGTTTCGGGCGCTTTCGTACTATTAAGATATGTAACAAGCGTAAAAATACCCGCAACCACGAGTACCAATATAAAAATTAAAAGATACACATTGATTTTACGAAACAACCGCTTAATGGGAGAGAGTTTCTTTTCGGGCGTTTCGCTAGCGGGCGCACTATTTGTCGACGCTTCTTCGGCAAGATCGTCGGGCGTGCGACTGAGCGCATCAGCTGGGGCATCTTGTGACGAACCCTCAGCTGGTTTGGGTGCGTCAGTATCTGCCGGGGAAGTATTCTTTTCGGGTTCCATAAATATTGTTTATGCTTTTACTTAGCTCTAGTGTAGCACAGCGGGGGCGTGGGCGACCAGTTGTCTTTTACGCATTTCTAAGAGATAATTGTAAGCGTAAGGCGTATGCAAAAACGAAGAGTATGGGAGAGTTTAACACTAGTGTTGCTGGCGATAGTTATCGTTGCCGGCAGTTCTCGTAGTGTGTTTGCGAATACTGCAACCTCGCCAAATTACCAGCTTAGTGAAAGCGAATTTAGCGCCGGGGCGACACCGGGAGTGTGCTCGGGCGGCTACTGTGCTCGCGTTTCTATTGGGAATATTTCGGGTGAGTCGGCTAATGCAACCAGTACAGCCTCGTTTGGCTCAATCACGCCAGACGAACCATTTTTGGCGGTTATTGTTGATCCTGGCATTTCGAATCTCGGCGTCCTCGATACCGAACATACTGGGTCTAAAACAATGGTCGTGAGAATACGTAACTATTTAAGTGATGGGTATGTGCTGCGGATCACCGGCGCTCCGCCCACTTACAGCGGCCATGCCCTTGCTACTCCTTCAACGCCCACCGCTGCCACTCCTGGCACTGAGCAGTTTGGCATTAACGCTGCGGCTAACACTACCCCAAGCATCGGCGCGGGCCCGGTACAGGTGCCATCGGGCGATTTTAGCTATGGCCAGGTGAACAGTGGATATAACACGGCGAACCTCTTTAAATATGCTAGTGGCGACGTTGTAGCGCACAGTAACAGCGAATCAGGTCAGACAGATTTTACAATCAGCATGATCGTGAACATTGCAAATAACACCCCTGCCGGCCTCTATTCGGGCGATTATTCAGCTGTTGTAGTGCCTACATTTTAAGACGATTTTGCACCCAAATAAGTTCAACCACAAAAAATGTGGATAACTCTACTTGCGTAAATGATATCGCTAATGCTACAATGCGCTTGTATCCCTAGAAGAAGGGGCTAAATAAAACAAACACTAATTAGGAGATATACAAAAATGTATACACTCAAGTCAGTCGCCCGGCGTGGCACGCTGCTGGGTGCTGCGTTTACCCTTGTGGTTGCGGCACTACTCCCAGCGACGTACGCATCGGCCGATGCGTTGAATCCGCTTACGGAGCGCAGTTTGACGCTATCAAGCTCGAGCCCAGGATGGAGTTTCACCGACGGTTCGGGTAATACTACTTATGCACCACCAAACAGTGGCGCGAATGGAAAACAGACCGGTAATTACTTTGATTTCAAAGTAAGTAGCTCGGCAACTGTTAAAACGTTTTCATTCCAGTACTGTAAAACATCGGCTGGTAACTGTGAAATACCTGGCGACAATGCTTCGTCTGGCGTAGACACTACAACTACCGCCGACCTTAACGCTGCTTTCCCGGGTACGCCTACCGACCTTGAAGTGGGAAGTGCTAATTTTGGTACCGTTATCAATACCGGCCCCGATACCGATCCTGATGCAGGCAAAGTAAAAGCCGTACCAGGGTACACAAACAACAACCCTAAGTATCAGGCAAATGGTGGTACGGGTGATGCGGCCGAAGCAGCAAAAAGTGTTACCGGTAACTATATAGTTATGTACCATGATCCAACAGCAAACTCAGGAGCTGGTGGATGGGTACAAAGTACTGGCTGGAAAGTCACTGCGCTTTCGGTTAAGAACGCAGGTACGCGTGCAACTAAAAATTACATTACACTTTCGAGCACCGCCGGCAAGGCCTTCACTAGCGGTCAGCATGTTAAAGTGTTGTTCTTCGCCAACGGCACTAACTACATTACCAACCCAGGTAGCGGAGCATTCTTCGTAAAAATTAATACTTACGGGGTTGAATATGACGGCTCCACTATTACCGAGACAGCCCTTGCGCCATCAACTGATGCCAATATCATCGACGGTGGTGTAACGGTAGCTAACGTGATGAACCAGTCAATCCAGATCACTACCAAGGTGCTGGAGACGATGGAATTCTCCGTAGGGACAGTTGACCCAAATACACTCAGCGGGTCTGAACTTGCCGCATCAGACTATGGCAGCGCAACACACATCCCTTGTGGGCGTATTCTGACACGGCTAACGACTGCGTCGACCGATCCAAAGAATGTTCTTCGGCTTGGTAACCAGGGTGCAGAAAGTTCACTAGAGACCGCCAAAGCTTACGCAACACACTCATACTGGCGCCTCAGCTCTAACTCATCTGGTGGTGCATCAGTATACTACTCTGGTCACACACTTTCTAACACGTCAGGTGACGAGATTGAGCCTATTGGCACGACAGCAAAAATTTCAGCTCCTGGCTCGGAACAGTTTGGTCTTGCGCTATCTACAAAGGCTCTATCGGGTACCACAACTGCTCCGGCAGATACACCCAATTTCAATACAGGTTTGTATGGTGTGAACTATGTTCAAGATCGTGCATCTGGTAAAGAATGGGAAAACGCTGCAGACAATGACAAAACAGGAATTAGTAGTGAAACTCTGTCAGACCTTGGAGCGCTCTATACTGGTACCGCTCCAGCATTATGGAGTCCAACTGACGCTAACTGGGATTACCAGACAACTCCATTAAATAAGAGCTATCATACCCCACGCCTCGATCCGCTTGTGCCAGAAGTATCATATGCTAATGGCTCCGGAAGAATCAACGGTAATGACAGCTTGGACGCAAACGGCGTTGCATTCGGTGGTGGTGGCTATAGTTCAACGAACGCACAGTTTGCCTTCGACAAGATGTCAGACACGGTTCCTGCACTGCTTGCAACCGAGGCGACACAAGTTGTGGACTGTGTAACTGCTAAAATGCGTTACATCGGTAACATTGCCGCAACTACACCAGCTGGTATCTACACTACCAAAATCAACTACATTGCAGCCCCTCAATACTAAATCGATATAGATTTAGCCCCTCCTCGCGGCAACGTAGCGAATATCCGGCCTTCTAGTAGGCCGGATATTCATTTGTTACGCATACCAGCTATAGTCTAGTACAATAAATCTATGCAGCATAAGTTGTTTAACTTGCATACGCTATTCCATAACTGGCGCTTTGTCTTTACCGAAGAGATGGTGGCGGTACTACTCGTGCTATTCGTGTTTATTATGCCCGTTTCTGCAACAACTCGCTTAACCGATCGTAGCCTGCTTATGGGCACTACTGAACCAGGCGCCACCACTTCCTACACTATTGCCTTTACCTACATGACGCCCTCGGCAATTGGCTCTATCGACCTGCAATTTTGCGAAAGCCCAATACCGTATGAAACGTGCGTAACGCCAGCCGGGCTAGATATCTCAGCCGCCACACTTTCGGCGCAAAGTGGCGAAACAGGATATTCAATCACTACACACACAAGCAATCATATTATTCTTTCGCGCTTACCAAGTTTCGTAAATAGCGGTACACGCGGATCGTATACGTTTAGCAATATTGTCAATCCATCTAGCTCGGCCACGGCATTTGCGGTGCGGCTACGTACCCACGCCACAACGAGCACCGCGGGAAATCACGTTGATTTCGGCTCGGTACGAGGACAGGTGGGCAAGGGGATTGTGCTTGAAACTCAGGTTCCGCCAATGTTGATATTTTGCATGGCAGAGCAGGTAGACGACAATTGCCTCGGTACAAACCAGAATTATTACACCGATATGGGCGAACTAAGCCCAACCACAACACTCACCGCTCAGTCGCAAATGGCCGTCGGCACCAATGCCTCGGGCGGGTTTGCCATTACCGCCTACGGTAATCCCCCTACGGCAGGTACAAATGTTGTCGATACACCAACGGTACCAACAGAAAGTAGACCCGGCACCACTCAGTTTGGGATAAATCTGGTTGAAAATACTGCTCCGGCCATTGGGAGTAATCCGATAGGAGTGTGGGCAAACGCTCAGCCGACGAGCGGGTATGGCCAGACAAACCGGTATATGTATGTTCCGGGCGATATCGTTGCGAGCTCTCCAAATGTTAGTCTTATGAAAAAATTTACCGTAAGTTATATATTCAACACGAGCCCTAATTTACGAGCGGGTGTGTATACGACCACCATTAATTTCGTAGCCAGCGGCCGATTTTAATGCTACAATACTGCTTATAGTAAAAAACATACTTAAATACATGTGAGGGAAATTAAAATAATGAAGCGCACTAAAAGTATTGCTATCGCTGCTTTGGCTGTACTTATTGCTGTTGTACACATGCTACCAGCAACGTCAGTCTTTGCAGTCGATGGGGTAGACGGATCATCATCGGCACTAAGCATTACACCGAAAAAACAATATGAAATCGCGGCGGGTAACTCTGTTGACGATACGTTAACAATCCGTAATGCTGATAATTCAGCATCGTTAAATCTCACGATGCGAGTTATTGACTTTACTTATGACGACAAACAAGACAGCGGTGTTGCAAAGCTATTTCTAGATGAAAATGCGGAAAATACACCATGGTCGCTTAAATCATATATCAGCCTGCCTAAAACTGTCACCATCGGTCCAGGTGAAAGCAAGACCGTAGACATGAAAGTGTCTATACCGCAAAATCAGGGAGCCGGGAGTTTATACAGTGCAATCATCTATTCCTCTGAATCCGGAAGTTCAACAAGTGGAACGAATGTTGGCCTGAGTGCTTCTGGGGTGACACTTGTGTTTGCGAACGTTCCTGGCAAAGTACACGAGGATCTTAAAATTGAAAAAGTAGGGCCATACGACAAGATAGCCCGAAACTATATGTCATATATCAACACAACTATGCCCGAATCGATAGGTTATACGCTTAAAAATAGCGGTAACTGGGCCGAGGCGCCGGTCGGTAGCATTACGCTTCAGGGCTGGTTTGGTCGCAAAGTAGAAATTAACAACATTAACCCAACAAAATCGCTGGTATTGATAGGTCAAACCCGCACATTTTCATCGTGTATAAAATACGATGAAAAAGAGGTAGCAAATGCGAAATCGAATGCGCCACCTGTTACTTGTGTCAATCCAGGGCTGTGGCCAGGCTACTATTCTGTCAGTGCCGACCTGTATTACGGTTCAAACGGTAATAATACTCAAGAAATCGTAAAAACAGTTGGGTTTTGGTACTTGCCTTGGTGGTTCATTGTACTGGTTCTTGTGGTGCTTGGGGTAGGTTACTACTATGGCCGCAAGATCTACCTCAAGGTGCGTACGGCCCTATATGGCCCTCGTGCTGGCGGTAAGAAAAAATCGTCACGTCGTCGATAGGTTCTTATCATACACTCGGTAGCCTAGTGTTGGGGTAATCTGTCTTCGATACTATGAACTAGGCCCATAGAACACCCACTTCGTAGTACAATAAACGTAAGCATGATACAAAAGAGTCGCTTTCGAATTTTACGAGCTCACCTCGCTATTACTGCGGGGTGTGTTCTCGCGTTATGTGCATTTAGTCCCGTGGCGCACGCCATTACGCCAATACCAGAACCAGACCCCGTACCAGGTTCTTACGGTATTGAGGCAACAAAAAAGAAAGCGCCCCCAACCCAAGCACCTACGATTACGACACCGGGTAACGGTTCATCGTTTTCTTCTTCGCCAATTACAGTCAATGGTATCTGCCAAACAGATTTGCTTGTGCAGGTTTATAACAACGGCGTTATGGTGGGTGCGGTTATATGTAAGGGAAATAGTTTTAGCCTACAGATCAGTCTGTTTGCTGGTACGAACGAGCTTACTGCAATTATGTACGATGAACTCGATCAAGCGGGACCCGTCTCAAATAGTGTCACGGTAAACTATACCGACACAAATTTTACGGCCTTCGGGCAGCTGGTTACCCTCACGAGTTCATACGGGCGTCGTTCGGCTCCGGCGGGAAATGAACTAAGCTGGCCTTTGCAGCTTTCGGGTGGAACGGGCCCTTACGCATTCAGCATTGATTGGGGCGATGGAACGCCTGCTGAGCTGAAGAGTCAGGCGCTTTCGGGGCTTGTCACTATTAGTCATGTATACAAGAAAGCGGGTATTTACCAAGTAAATATTAAAGTTACTGATACCAATGGGGTGAGTGCTTTTTTGCAGGTTATTGCGGTTGCGAGCGGTAAGGTAGATACTACCACCTCAACCGCCAAAGCCGATGCCGAAGCGGCTAGCGCAACACCGCGTATTTTGTGGATTCCATATATTATTCTACTATTACTGCTGCTACCGACTTATTGGCTGGGTCGTCGCAGCCAGCTTGTTTCTATTCGCAACAAAATGCTCAAAGAACGTGACGGCTACCAGGCAAAGTAACGTGCATCCTGTGGATAAGTAACAAAAAAAGACTTGACAAACACAAGCGGTATTGTGGTACAATGGGCACGTTACCTAAACAAAACAAATATATTAAAAAATAGGTGAGAGGAAAAGGAATGAAGTCTCTTCGCGTATTTGACGGCCATCTGCGGTATGCAGTTCTGGCAGTCACATTAGTACTTGCCGCTGTGGCTCCGGCATTTGCTTCTGCAGCACAATTAACCACCCGCTCGGCGGCTTTGAGTAGTTCTTCAAAGGCGGCGACAGGGGTAAGCTACATGTTTACATTTACTGCAAGTGCTACGGCAGGTGCAGCAGTGGTACAGTTCTGTTCGAATTCGCCACTTATCGGTGAATTCTGTACCGCACCAACCGGATTCACGGCAGCAGGTGCTACCGCTGGAACTGGCGTTACGGCAGTAAGCTCTGCTACTGCAAATACGGTCAAAATTACTAAATCTATCACAGCTTCTTCGCAGTCGTTTACGCTTGAAGGCATCACCAACCCAACCAGTGCTGGTACAATATATGCTCGCATACTGACTTACGCAGACTCTACCACGGCAGGCACCTATGATGTGCAAGCAAGCACGACCAATACTCTTGGTTCGCCAATTGACCAAGGAAGCGTTGCTATTGCAATTACCGATTCAGTTGCCGTTTCTGGTGCGGTCCTTGAAGCGCTAACTTTCTGTGTGTCTGGTAGTGATCTAACCGGCACGGATTGTGTGGCAGGCTACACGGCACCGGTACTAAATCTTGGAGAGCAAGTTGCGACTGGCGTATATGCACTAGATGCAACACACCTTTCAACAGGAGATGTATATACAAAGATTTCGACAAATGCCGTAGGAGGCGCAGTTGTGAGCCTCAAGAGTACGGCTGGTGTAAATCCGGGACCTACACCTTGCGCTGGTCTTGCGCTCAACGGTACTGGAGCATGTAGCATTGCTGCTGCTGGGACCACGGGTACCTTTGCGGCAGGTGATGGTAAGTTTGGTGTTAAGCTAACCTTGCCAACCACAAACGATAACTCTGACAATAAGGGTGTTATCGACATTGAAACTGGCTACGATACATCAGACTATCGATTCAATGGTACAGGTGCAATCAGCACATACGGTGATCCACTGTACAACACAAGCGGCGGAGGGGTAAGTAATAAGAATACCAAGCTGACGTTTGGTGCAACATCAGCACCAAATACTCCAGCAGGAAAATATTCTACATCGATTAGCCTTATCGCCACAGGCACATTCTAGAAGTACAATAAAACCCATATAACTACCTCTCGCTCGGGAGGTAGTTATGCTATAATGGGCAGCAGTTACATACTATAAAAGGGGAAAATTGTGTCAGCGAAACAGCGTTTGCAAGTAAGCGTCCGTATATTTGCGCTAATAATATCGGTAACTGCATTTGTTGCTTTTGGATCGAGTCATGTATTTGCCGACGAGAAGAGCAATCAAGCAAACACTCTTAAGATATCACCAGTCCGGAGTGATATAGAGATAAATCCTGGTGAATCGAAGGTTGTTCAAGTTTTTGTCTCTAATCTTACCAGCTCACCGATCACTGTTCGACCGATTGAAAACGATTTTATAGCTGGCGACGAGCGAGGTACCCCGGCCCTTATCTTAGATGCAAATCAGTCGGCGCCTACGCATAGTCTGAAGAAGTTTATGAAACCACTCACAGATGTAACGATACCGGCCGGCAAGGTGCAAACGGTGGATGTGGTAATAACCGTTCCGAAAGACGCTCAAGCTGGTGGATACTTTGGCGCTATACGATTTGCTCCGTCTTCGCCAGATGGTGGTGGCGAGGTTAACCTGAGCGCTAGCGTTGCCTCGCTGATATTGCTAACGGTGCCTGGTCCGGTGACCGAAAAGCTGAACTTAACGGATTTCGAAGTAAAGCAGGGCGAGAAGACTGGCTCGCTATTTCAAACACCAGATAACCTAGAGGTATCTTTCCGCTTTGAAAACAAAGGCAACCTGCAAATGGGACCAACTGGCCAGCTCTCGGTGCAAAATGGTGACAAAGTTGTTTATAGCAAAAACTTTAATGATAAAACTCCACGCGATGTAATACTACCCGATAGTGCTCGTCGCTGGGACATTCCGCTTGAGAAGATCGGGGCATTTGGTCACTACAAAATAACAGCCACATTCACCTATGGCTCTAAAAACCAAACTATCGAAGTAGTGCGTTCATTCTGGGTTATTCCAATGAGTTACATTATCGGTGGCATCATCGGTTTGGTTGTGCTTGTAGCCATCATCATTGGTATAGTTATATTCCTTCGTGGCTACAAAAAACGTATCTTGCGCAACCAGCGCGGCGGATACCGACGCTAACTATGAGCGCGAAGAAACATAACAAAACATCGCTCTGGATTCGCTTAATCTTACCAATTGGTTTGGTTATGCTGTGGATTGGTCTTGCTGGTGTTGGCGGTCCATTTTTTGGCAAGATCGATGAAGTTTCGAGTAATGATCTTGCAACTTTTTTGCCGACAAATGCCGAATCAACGAAGGTAAAAAATGAACTTGAACGGTTTCTGCCTGCTGATACAATGCCGGTGGTGATTGTTTTCGAATCAGACAACGCGCTTAGTTCTGACGAGACAGATGAAATTACTGCCGCTCGCGATGCCGTGCAATCTACCGGAGCAGTCAAGGGTGATGCCTCAAAGGCTCTGACATCGGAAGATAAAAAAGCCGCGTTTATTGTAGTGCCCCTTGACTCGAACAGTGAATTCGACGAGGTAATTGGCAAGCTGCAAACTGCGCTAGATAAGCAAGACATATCGCTTAGTTATAAATTTACTGGGCCGGCAATGTTTGCGCGCGATCTTAATAAAGCATTTGCAGGTATTGACGGGACGCTTCTATTTGTTGCGCTTGGCGTTGTCTTTTTGATTCTACTGTTTGTGTATCGTTCGCCACTGCTTCCGATTGTTACGTTGCTTGGCGCAATTATTGCACTCTCAGGAGCGATATTCGTGGTCTGGCACCTTGCCGATGCCGGCATTGTATTGTTGAACGGGCAGGTGCAGGGTATTCTGTTTATTCTGGTTATTGGAGCTGCAACCGATTACGCCTTGCTGTATATTTCGCGCTACCGCGAGGAACTTACGCAACATAGTAGTGCATTTGAGGCTACAAAAGCTGCCTGGAAAGCATCGTGGGAGCCAATCTTGGCAGCGGGTGGTACCGTAGCACTTGGACTAATTTGTTTGCTTGTTTCTGACCTTGGTTCTAATAAAGCGCTAGGACCGGTTGGAGCGCTTGGTATTGGTTTTGCGGTGCTATCCGCCCTCACGTTTCTGCCCGCTGCACTACTGCTGCTGGGACGGGCTGCTTTTTGGCCGCGCAAACCCAAAGAGATGCACGTAAAGCAATTTGATTATCGAAAAAATCACCCCGCTTGGGCTAAGGTCGGAGCTCTAGTGAGTCGACACCCGCGCCGACTATGGGTCGGCATTATGGCGCTCCTTGTGATTGCATGTATTTTTGTTCCCCAGCTCAAAGCCGAAGGCGTATCGCAGAGCGAGCTCATCGTCGGTGCGTCAGAGGCGCGTGATGGCCAGCAAATGCTTGATCGCCATTTCCCCAGCGGTTCTGGCTCGCCAACCTATGTCTTAGCACCACAGAATAAGGTAGATGATGTACTGGAGGTTCTTGAGGCAGATAGTGGCGTCGATACGGTAAGTATTGTTACGACGGATAGCAGTAAAAGTCCGGCACCACTAGGTCGATTAAAAAATGAGATTATGAGTGAAATTCGTAAGAGTATTGCAACAACTCGCGACGAAAAACTCGCTACTATTCGGGCACAAATTGAGAGCCAAATGGCAGGTGTGCCCCAAGAGTATATCGATGCCGCCTATACGCAGGCGATTGCAAACGTCCCATCGGTAGAAGACTTGCTCGAAGCCGCCTACCCATATGCTGGCACTACGCCGAAAGTGGTCGATAACTTGGTGGTACTGCAGGCAACCCTAACTAACCCAGCCAGTTCGGTTCCGGCTCGCGATACGGTGCAACGTCTGCGGAGTGTTTCAGATGAGAAAAACCTAGGGGCGTTATTCGGTGGAGTGAGTGCTATTCAGCTTGATACCAATATTGCTGCTGAACACGATCTTCGCATCATCATTCCACTGATTCTCGTTGCGATTACGATTGTTTTGATGTTCTTGCTCCGTAGCATTGTTGCCCCGCTTGTACTGCTTATTACGACTGTTGTATCGTTTGGCGCTACACTTGGCGTTGCAGCATTGCTGTTTAATAACGTATGGCATTTTAGCGGCGCCGATCCCGCCGTGGTGATATTTGGCTTTGTGTTCTTGGTGGCGCTTGGCATTGATTACAATATTTTCTTGATGACGCGTGTGCGCGAAGAAACCATCAAGCATGGCGTTCGTGCCGGTACCCTTAAAGCATTGATCGTTACCGGCGGTGTTATTACCAGCGCGGGGATTGTTCTTGCCTCAACGTTTGCGGCTCTTTGTGTAATCCCAATCTTGTTCTTAATTGAAATTGCGTTCGTAGTCGCCTTTGGGGTGTTGCTCGATACCTTGATCGTGCGCTCATTACTTGTTCCAAGTATTACATTGCAAGTCGGTAAACTCATGTGGTGGCCATCAAAACTCTGGCGCAACGGTAAAAAATAACGCACACTTTTGCTGCTACACTATAGATATGCCCGTAGTCGGGGATGGACAAAGCGGTCAAGTCGCCTGCCTTTGAAGCAGGAAGTGGGGGTTCGAAACCTTCTCCCCGAGCCAAGTATAAAGCACTTTGCGAAAGCACAGTGTTTTTTGTTTTTCCGTCAAAATGGTATGATCGTGACATGACTATTGAGCGTGATGGAACTTGGGATAAAGTAGGATCAAAACTAAGGGATTCTCTTCGTGACGAATACAATTTGCATGGTGAAGAATGTATGTATGTCGACATGGTTACATTAAAAGATCATAGGCCTGTAGACTGGCATGACCATTCAGCAGTACACGCACTTATCGTTCTGGCTTATGGTGGTTGCGAGCAATTACCCGCATGGCCTAGTCAGCTAACAGATACCCCAGCCCTCAGGGAAGCTATACGCACTGAGTTCGTTGCACACGCTGGTAGCTACGACCAGTCTTTTGAAGATGAAAGGGATGTATGGGGCGATAGGCATGCGATCGTCGCCCTCAGAGGTATCAACGCATTTTTATCAGGTTGGGGCGCGACAGGCACAAATTAGCACACTAATTGCAAAGTATACCATTCGGGAATAAAGAATTTACCAATATACTGAGAACAACCAACTCATGGCAAAATAGCGATGCTTTTGAAGCGATCTGACTTTTCGTAGGAGCATAGAAGAATAACAAGCTCTAAGCAAGACAAATCCACATGTGCGCAATTATTTTATGTAGCAAGAGGCGACAAGGCTAAGTTTTAGATGCTTCAGTAGGCGCAGGTACTACCGAACGGGCTTTATCCCTCTCATTCATTTCTCGCAAAATGTCGCGGGTTTCAATAGTGGCCTTATGAGAACGAAACGTTGTAATAACATTGATAACGTACAGTACGGCAATCAACACTGAAACGATGCTAATGATAATAATAAACGGCATGAGTGGCGCTAGAAGATCGGCAGTATTGAATAGTCCGTTGCCCGATTCGGATGAGCTGCCAAGTAATGATTCTAGAGATTCCATACCTCCAGTATAGCAGTATCCATGCTACAATCGACGGCAGAATGATTACCGACCAATTGCTCAAAAAGTATCCAATTATTAGCGAACAGGTTGATGCGCGCGAACTGCGGGTTATTCTTGGGGAACTAGAAACGCAATTACGCTCTGGAAATGTGGGGAACGTGATAGAGATCGGGTGCTACGTGGGTACAACATCTCTTTTTATTCGTCGGTTACTAAATGCCTATAATTTTACCGGTGAGTTTCATGTGTATGACTCGTTTGCTGGGCTGCCCCCGAAAACGAGCGAGGATAAAAGTGTTGTAGGCGATCAGTTCGTTACCGGCGAGCTGCTTGCACCCCGCAAAACATTCGTAGAAAACTTTAAAAAAGCTGGGCTCCAATTGCCGGTAATTCATAAAGGGTGGTTTAGTGAACTCGCCCAAAATGACCTCCCGGGTAATGTCACCTTTGCCTTTTTCGATGGCGACTATTACGAATCGATTAAAGATTCATTTCGTGTCTGCACACCGCAACTGAGCGATAGTGCGGTGATTATCGTCGATGATTATATAAGCGAAGCGCTCCCCGGAGCGGCTCGGGCTACCGACGAATGGACCCGAGAAAACGGGCAAGAGGTTCGTCCGCAGGCGAGCCTCGGTATTATTCAGTTTCGACGCTCGGGGTTTTACGACGACGCTCTAGGACACTACTAATAATGGCAGTGGCGATAAATATGAGACCAAGCGATCCGGTTAGCCATTCGGGTGGTTCAATATGATACAGTTTCACGAACATAACAATACCGAGGGCTAGAATCGCCCAATGGGCGCCATGCTCGAGATAACGGTACTTACCGAGCGTTTTTGCACGAACTAAATAGATGGTAAGCGAACGCACCCAGAAGGCTCCAGCGCCAAGGCCGGCCATAATCAACAAGACCTCGTTAGTGATAGCAAACGCGCCGATGACACCGTCGAGCGAAAACGAAGCATCGAGCACGTTTAGGTATAAGAATGAGGCAAATGCCGCCATTCCAACTAAATGCTTACTGGTTGACTGGCGCTTCGAGAAATATCGTTCAAATAAATTCAAAGCAATATGAAGGACGGTGCCGGTGATTGAGGCGGCAAGAACGGCTGCTTGATATTCTTTGCCAACCGTCGCGTAGAGGAGCATGGCGACTAATAGCATTACCAAAATCTTAAAGCTTTCGTATTCGCCAAACTTTGAAAGTCGGGATTCAATATGTTTGAGCCAGTGGACATCTTTATGGCGGTCGAGGAAATAACTTAGACCGATCATTACCAAGAAGCTACCGCCAAAGGCATTAATCATCGGAGCGGCTGTATGCAGCGTTTCGCCATACATCTTTGGATCGTGAAATGCCATAGTAACTACGTTCATAAAATCATGACCCGAAGAAATCATTACGATAAAAATCGGCAGCACAAAGCGCACAATGAAAACCGCAAATAAAATACCAACCGTTAGGAACAAACGCTGCCAAAATGGCGACATACGAGCCAAAATCTTGCCATTAATGACGGCATTGTCGAAACTAAAGGTGACCTCGAGAATGACGAGAATGGTAAATATCCACAAACTGGCTGGACCGGCGAGGTAGCCAACCAGGCCGGCTGTTACGAGAGTGAGTAGTGCTGATATCCAGAAAATACGAAGGGGGTGGGCATTATTTATTTTATTCATCTGGTATTAAGTATATCAGTCTGGCGGCTAAGCGGACAATCGATTACTATAGATACTAGATATGATCACGTATTACCGTAGCGAAAGCCCTAAGACCGGTATTGTTGAACAAGAAGCGGTCAAGAAAGGTGACTGGGTTCGTTCGGAGCGTCCTAACGCCGGCGATATCGATACACTACATTCACTTGGTATAGACCCGGACCTCTTAACCGACGCACTTGACCCGCATGAGGTACCGCGTATCGAGCATAGTGACAAATGGACGTATTTTATTACTCGCGTTCCAGATGTGGGCGATGATTTTAACGACTTTACTACCCCGATCATGTTTGCTCTTGGCACAGATCAGACAGTGACGGTAAGTCGTGATCTTCTTGGCCGCTTGTGGCAGCCTTTTATTGATGCCAATCAAGCGGCAACGACGAACCAAGCGCAGCTTTTCTTAAGTATGGTTGAAATGATTTTGCAATCGTACCAAAAGCGCGTGGCTCTGATTAACCGTCAAATGCGTTCGGTTACGAGTGACGTGGGTAAGCTCCGGCCGAGTGATATTGCGGTTTTGGTAGAGTACGAACGTAAACTTAACGATTACCTTGATGCCCTTATTCCCTCAAACACAGCGCTTGAGAAGACACTCAACCCGCGTTTCAATTTGATTCGCCTGACAGAGGACGATCAAGACATGGTTGAGGATCTTTCGGTTGACATTGAGCAGGTGATTGCGCGATGTAAGTCTTTGCTGCGTACTATCACTAATGTGCGTGACAGTTACCGGGCGGTCATGGATACGCGTCTGAACGAAACGATGCGTATCCTGACCGTGGCGACATTGGCGCTCACTATCCCAACCATGCTTGCTGGTATTCTGGGTATGAATGTCGATTTTCCGTTTGATGTGCATGGGCCGTCGGCATTTTGGGTAATGGTAAGTTCAAGTGTGTTGATAGCAATTGGTGTGAATTATTATTTTTTGAGGAAGCGATAAAGTATGGAAAAAGATATATTAGTAGCAATTCATTCGCATGCTAGCCCACTGTTAGACGCGATGATCCCTGTGATTACATCAATGGCCGAACCGACATTTATTGGCGCGTTTGCCATCGGCATAGGCCTAGTATATATGTATCGCCGTAAGTGGACATGGGCGGCATTATGGCTGGGTGGCGTAGGGGGTGCTGGTGCTCTGGCATACCTACTAAAACACATCGTCGCTCGGCCGCGACCAGAGCTGTGGGAGCGATTGGTAGTAGAAACAGGCTACTCACTGCCCAGCGGCCACGCGGTTGCCAGTATGGCAGTGGCGCTATGCGTGGCGATAATGCTATGGCACACCAAATGGCGCGGGCTAGCAGTAGTGCTGGGTAGCCTCTACGTTCTTCTCATTGGCTTCACTCGTCTGTACTTAGGGGTGCATTACCCAACCGATGTACTAGCCGGCTGGCTGCTCTCGGCTGCATGGGTAGGCGTGGTCGCGGTAGTGGCACCGAAGATTCGTCGACGCAAAGTACTTGACAGCTAAGTTATACAAGTATAACATGTATAACTATGACTATGCATAAAAATATTCAATTGGTGGGCACGGTAACTGTTGGGCCAAAGGGTCAAGTAGTGATTCCGTCTGAAGTACGAGATCAGATGGGGATTGCAGCTGGCGATAAACTGGTCGCCTTGTATTTGCCTGAGAAAAAGTCGGTGGCATTTATTACTGCTGAGCAAGCACAGGTTTTTGTAACAAAAATGGGCGAGCAGTTCACCCACTTTAAAGAAACACTTGAGGAGGGTAGAGAAGACTAATGATGCATCATTTTTCAACACGGCAAAAAATTATTGTGATGCTGGCCGTAATGAGCGGCTTGTTTTTGGTAGCGCTAGACCAGACGATTATCGCGACGGCGCTGACATCGATTGTTGAGGAGTTTAAAAGCTTTTCGAGCCTCGGCTTTGTAGTAACGGCATATATGCTCACCACTACTATTACTGTGCCCCTGGCTGGTAAATTATCAGATATGTACGGTCGCCGCCCACTGCTAATTACGGGTGTAACAGTGTTTACGCTTGGTTCACTTCTTTCCGGCATGTCACCATCCGTTGAGTGGCTGATTGCCTGGCGTGCACTGCAGGGTATTGGTGCTGGTATCATTACTTCACAGGCCTTTACCATTGTAGGTGACCTGTTTAGTCCGCGCGAACGCGGTCGCTGGCAGGGACTTATTGGTGCCGTGTTTGGCTTTAGTTCGGTGGTGGGGCCGCTGGTTGGTGGATGGCTGACTGATGGGCAACACTTCTTTGGTCTGACTACCGATTGGCGCTGGACATTCTTCATTAATGTACCTATTGGGATTATTGCGGCCATTGTTATTATTATGAACCTACCTAATATCAAACATGATAGCAAGCACTACCCCGACTACAAGGGTGCCGCGCTGCTTTCGTTAGCGCTTGCTGCAGTGGTGCTCGCAGTGGACAATACCAAGGTAGTGTTTGCCGGGCTGATTGAGAATGGTATTTCGCTCACTGCAATCCAGGTAACGTTATGGGCGATTGCTGTGTTGTCGGCGATATTCTTTGTGGTGCAAGAGCGTCGCGCCAAGCAACCAATCTTACCGCTTAGCTTCTTTAAAAATCAAACCTACGCCATTCTTACTATTGTTACGTTGCTGTTCGGTGCTGCTTTCATGGGCTCTATACTGTACCTTACACAGTTTAATCAACAGGTGTATGGCGCGAGTGCCAGCGATGCCGGCTTTATGCTGTTACCGATGGTGGGCGGTATGATGCTGTCCTCGATTACGACTGGTCAGTTGGTGTCGAAGTTCGGCCGCTATAAGCCATTTATTATTACTGGCTTCAGTCTTGCAACGCTTAGTATCCTAGCGCTTGTTACGTTGCAGCCAGATACTCCGTACTGGCATGAGGCGGTCATTATGGCCTTCGCTGGCTTGGGCCTTGGTATGGCGATGCCGATCCTTAGCTTGGCGGTACAGAACGAGTTTGAGCAAAAAGACTTGGGTGCGGCAACCTCTAGTGTGCAGCTGTTCCGGGGCCTTGGCTCGACAGTCGGTACGGCGGTATTCAGCGGCATGCTGACGATGGGTATTATCTCGGCAGTGGGCCAACCAAATGATATCCCCTATATCCAAACCTTGAAAGAATCGCCAGCTTCGGCGCAGTTACTAAGCGGCGACATTGATGCTGATACACTGTTACGGATCAATCAGCAGACGACTACCATCCGTGAGCAGGCAGACAACGCATTTGCAAAAATCCCAAGCGCTGAGGCCCGTGAGGCGGCCCAGAAACAATTTACCACTCAGCAAGATGACTTCTCTAAGGATGTTGTTGCAGCATTTACCGAATCACTACACCATATCTTCTTGATCGGGGCAGGGCTGATGGCTATAGGTCTTGCAGCGGTAACGTTTATCAAGAACAAGCAGCTACGCAGTGGTGTAAAAGCTACACCAGGCGAGTAAAGAGGTAACGGGGCGGGTGGAGGCGCTCATGCTTGCCCCAAAAAGCTTTGGTCTGGTACGATGGCATCTGGTTCAATGAGACGCTACGAAATAAAAAGAGTTATCTAAAGGTCGACCCGTCTCCGCTAAACGAACCGAAGGTAATAAAAACACATGCCAATAGCAATCACTTTTGCTCCTAGTCGGCGCAAAAAGATCGCGGTGGATGTGGTGCCTGCCCAGTGGCAGCTGTATATCGCACAATAGACTAGCATATACGCTAACAACCGCTCGCATTTCGTGGGCTCATAGCAATCACCCCCTCAAGGCACCGAGGCGGTGGTTGTTTTTTATAGACTTGTTATTAGTTGGTTGAAATACCGTTCTCTTCGAGTGCTGGTTTTATCACAAACTTTTCAAATGCCGTAGCGCTATTCCATACTAATGGGTACGACGTATTGCCGCTTGTGTCGAGCTTATCGCCGTTATAGCGTATATCACTTACGTTTTTGTTATTAATGAAGAAACTTGGCGTGCCGGTAATACCAAGCTTCTTACCAAGAGCAACATCAAAATTAATCTTTTGTTGGATGTCTTTTTCGTCGAAACCGGATCGGAATTTTGCAGTGTCGAGTCCTAGAGACGATGCCTGACTGACAAAATACTCCGTGCGGTCAGATGCGCCAAGCTGATTCCAGTCGCTTTGGTTGCGATATAGTGTGTCGTGCATTTCCCAGAATTTACCTTGCTTTGCGGCCGACTCTGCGGCAGTTGCGGCAGCCAAAGCATTCGGGTGAAGCGAATAAAGAGGGAAGTTACGGAAAATGAAACCCATTTTATCTTTATACTTTTCAACTACTTCTTTAATAACCGGGTAAGCGCTCCCACAACCAGGGCACTGATAATCGCCATATTCAATCAGAATAACTTTGCTGTCCATGTTGCCAAATGTATGATCGGCAATCTGCCCGCTTTTATCGGTGGCTGTTTGCTTTACACTGGGATTAATGTCTGATACGTCAATTTTATTGCCACCCGCAAGATATATCAATCCACCGATGATGCCGGCACAAATTACTGCAAAAATAATCCACGTTTTCTTTGTCATACCATTCCCTTCAAAGAGTCACTATCTGCAGACTATTGTATCATAAGGGCGACACAATTTTCTTTCTGAGGTGGTATGATAAGCCTAACGTCATATAGACTCTTGCTTCGTAGTACAATGGTAATATGCAAACGCTTGCGGCCATAGGCTCAATTCTTATACTTTTTATACTTGTTTCGGTCGCGGCGATTTCGCCCAATCGTTCTAGTCTTTCTGATTTCGAACTGGAACGCCGCAAGAAAGCCGGCAATAAAACAGCGGCGGATGAGCTTGAGCAAGCGGCCGTAATTGGAGACATCGTTTCTTTGCAGCGGATTGTATGCGCATCTCTCTTGGTCATTATGGTGCTGCTTGGCGTGCTAGGTTTTGGCTGGCTCATTGGTACGCTGCTAGCCATTATCGGAGCGCTCTTTTATGGTCGTCTTGCGAACACTGAAGTCATGCGTGTGTTTGCCGATAAAATCTACCGGCCCTATAGCGGGACGGTGGTTGATTTTGTTAAAAGACGACCTACTCTCGGCAAACTGGTGCGCACGGTAAGCGCCGATACGAGAGAGGTTCAAGCGGCTTCACGCGAGGAGGTTGAACATATTATAAAAACATCCGACGGGCTTCTGTCTCACGACGAAAAAGAAGGTATATTGCATATCCTTTCGTTTTCACAAAAGACCGTTGAATCTATTATGACGCCGCGTGGTGTTATCGATACAATTCATACCGATGAATTGATTGGGCCCATTACGCTCGACGAATTGCATAAGACTGGGCATAGTCGTTTTCCAGTTATTGGCGAGAATATTGATCACGTAGTCGGTATCCTGCATATTCGTGACCTTCTGATGCTTGGTGACAAATCCTCGCATCTTGTTTCGGAGATGATGGAAAAAAGAGTATACTACATTAACCAAGAGCAAACGCTAAATCATGCTCTGGCTGCTTTTTTGCGCACACGACACCACCTATTCATCGTCGTTAATGGCTATCGAGAAACTGCGGGCATTTTAACGCTAGAAGACTGCGTTGAGGCACTCATGGGACGTAAAATTATCGATGAATTTGATTTGCACGATGATCTTCGTGTTGTTGCCGCTCGCTCGGCGTCACTCAACAACAATGGAGCG
This sequence comes from Candidatus Saccharimonadota bacterium, assembly GCA_027492465.1. Lineage (GTDB taxonomy): Bacteria > Patescibacteriota > Saccharimonadia > Saccharimonadales > Saccharimonadaceae > Saccharimonas. The sequence goes on from JAPUET010000028.1 coordinate 33,714, forward strand.
AATGGTCTAAACGTCTAGTGGACAATCTCTAGAAACAGTGGTAGAATTACAATTAAAGGAACCAAAAACGTGCAACGAACTTATGCAATTGATACATCCGGTATTGCCGGCCAGCAGATTAGTGTTTCAGGCTGGGTAAACTCTCGTCGCGACCACGGCGGGTTGATTTTTATTGATTTACGCGACCATACGGGCATTGTGCAACTGGTTATTAACCCAGAAACTCCCGATGCATTTGCTTGCGCCGAGGAGCTGCGCGACGAATTCGTTGTGCGCGTAACGGGCACGGTCCGTGAGCGCGAAGGTTCTCTCAAAAACGATAAGATTCCAACTGGCGGTATTGAAATTGCTGTTGAAGAAATCACGATCCTTAATCGCTCGGACGTTCTACCGATTCAGCCGTTTGCCGAGCAGCAGGCAAACGAAGAGCTACGCCTAAGGTATCGTTACCTCGACCTTCGCCGGCCTAAGATGCAGCATATGCTGAAGCGCCGCGCCGAGATGTTTAGTACGATTCGTGACTATATGGAGACGAAAGATTTCGTAGAAGTGACTACCCCAATTCTCGCTAACTCTAGCCCAGAAGGCGCGCGCGACTTTTTGATTCCATCGCGCCTGCAAGAGGGCAAGTTTTATGCGCTGCCACAAGCGCCGCAACAGTTTAAGCAGCTTCTGATGGTGGGCGGCGTGCCACGCTACTACCAGCTTGCAGCCTGTTTTCGCGATGAAGACCCACGCGCCGATCGTTTGTATGGTGAGTTTTACCAGCTCGATACCGAAATGGCATTTGTTGAAAATGGCGAAGAGGTCCGGGCGATGTTTGATCCTCTAATCAAAAAGCTATCAACTGAATTCGCTGGCAAAACATTACTAAGCGAAAATATTCCACGCATTCCGTATACCGAGGCTATGGAAAAGTACGGGAGTGATAAACCTGATCTGCGCTTTGGAATGGAGCTTGTTGAGCTGACGGATATACTTACCAATACTGAATTTGCCGTATTTAAGAATGCTGAAACGGTGAAAGTGATTCGCGTTCAGCGTGGTGGGGAGCTGAGCCGCAAGCAGATAGATATATTTACTGAAATTGCTAAATCCGAAGGTGCTGGCGGCCTTGCTTATATAACCTATGAAAATGGCGAAGCCAAAAGTCCTATCGCTAAATTCTTGAGCGAAGACGAGTTATCTGCAGTGAAAGAAGCCACAGGAGCTGAAGATGGCGACACGATCTTCTTTGGTGCCGACAAGCGCAGCACGGTCAATAAGGTGCTGGGACGTTTACGGAATGAATTCGCTACCCATTTTGCATTAAAAGATCCAAACGTGATCGCGCTTTGCTGGATTGTTGATTTTCCCTTCTACGAATGGGATGATGCACGCAAAAAAGTCGATTTTGGCCACAACCCATTTAGTATGCCAAAAGGCGGCGTTGAAGTATTGAACGTCGCGACCGACGAAGAGAAACTTGCGGTCATTGCCGATCAGTATGACATGGTAATGAATGGTTACGAGATTTGTAGCGGTGGTGTACGCAATCACAACCCGGAAGTACTTTATAAAGTGTTCGGCCTGCTCGGCTACGACGAACAATATGTCGAAGACAAGTTTGGCGCTATGCTAAACGCCTTCAAATACGGTGCACCCCCACACGCTGGTTGTGCCTTTGGTGTTGATCGTATGTTTATGGAGTTGATGAGCGAAAATAACATCCGCGAAATCATCGCCTTCCCGAAGAACGGCAGTGGCGTGGACGTTATGATGAACTCACCGTCAAGTGTAGATACTGCACAGCTGAAGGAACTTGGGCTGTAGTCAAAAATAAAAGTGCGGAAGGTAGTTACTTCCGCACTTTTTAGTAGGTAAACCTTACTTGCCGACAAATTCGGCAATTGCCTCATGCATCACATCGGTATCTGGTGCTTTGGCGGTTTCTCTAGATAGTTTATCGTACAGTATAACGCTTGGGCAGGTAGGGTCATCGACAACGATTTCTTTGCCTTCAGCAATCTTTTTGCCCGTCTTAGCCTCATAGAAAGTCGGGATGTAGCGGGCGCTCATCAGTTTAACGTCGCCGCTACAGGTTGCTACTTGTTTATTGCCAGATGATTTGTAGTCAAAGCAAGCAACCACGTTTGCTTTGGTGTGCTCGCTAAATTTTGCATAAAAGGTATCTGATGCATTCCCTGAATAGCTGCTCCACGGGTTATCTTTGCTATGTGGCCGTTCGTAAAATGCGGCGATAACTGCCTTATCGCGTGACGTATAGGCAGCGGCATTACCAATCTTATCGTTGTAGCAAACGCTCTTAAAATCATCGAGCTTCTCGGCAGTAATTGTTTTGCTAAACAACGGCTTACCTACTGTAGTGAGCAAAATAAAGCCGATAACTACCACAACAATAGCGCCAATGCCAATCAATAGTTTTTTACTGGGTGTCTTCATAAATGATTTCCTCCTCTATATCTATAATATCATGACTGAGGGGACGCTGAATTTAACTTTGGTTGAGATCATGTTCGAGAGCTGTAAAATCCCGCTTTAGGCTTGTCGCATCGCTTAGAATATCTTTCAGCGTACGGAGCTCACGGTAAAAGAATAGATCGCGAATGCATAGTGCCGCAAACCACCACCAGTTCATGCCGCGGGTTTCCAGTAGGCGTAAGATTTTGTCGGTAAAAGCTTGCAGCTGTTGCTTTTGGGTACGTGAAAGAGGGGTAGGGTACAGCCGTGATGCGATAAATCGGGCAATGAGGTAAATAAGTACCGAAGCAATAAAAAGCGGAATGTAGATAACTAGCAGCAACCACCACCAAGGACTAAAAAAGTAGACCAGTAAACAAATGGCAATAAATAGCAGAGTGAGGACAATGCTGGCGATAATCAGAAAGAAAAACAGCGCTTTTTCCGCCACGACGCTTGAGAGCGCACGAAGGACATTAATTTTGGGCTTTAGCGCAACCATACACTTTTACTATACCCTATCGTTTTTGAACCTATGAGCCCTCGATGCTATACTTTACTTAATGAAAAGGATACTTTTATACGGTGATTCAATCTTTTGGGGCATGGACGGCAATAGTGGCATGCGTCACGCACCAGAAGATTTAGTAAGAACATGTGTTCAGGATCGGCTAGGAAACTCGCTTGAAGTTATCGTGGAAGGCCTACGAGGTCGAACTATGTTTGGTGAAAACGGCTCTTTTCCTCAGCGTAATGGGCTTGAACAGTTTGGCCCAATCTTTGCGAGCCATATACCTGTCGATATACTTGTTATTATGCTCGGAAGTAACGATGCTAATGTAACAACCAAGCACTCCGGACAAGAGGTTGCTGCCGCTCTCGATGAATATATGAAGCAGGTTAAAGATTGGTGCGACTTCATGAAATACGAAGTGCCAAAGATTTTGGTAGTCGCGCCACCGGATGTCATAACAAGTGAGCTTGTGGCGTTTGCTGAATTGTTTGCAGGCGCTGCCGAACGTGTTACCGATATCAGTGACGCATTGATGCAAAAGGCGAGGGAATCCGGCTGGGGGGCGCTTGATGCGCGTGAGATTTGTGTGAGCGCAGGACAGGACGGCATTCATCTAAGTGCAACTGAAACACGTAAGCTCTCAGACGCTATTACAGAGCGGCTTGTTGAGATGCTTGGCTAATTAAACCATTCAGCATATTCTTTTCTGGCTTTGATAACTTTCGGATCGATCACAATCGAGCAGTAAGGATTTGCCGGGTTGTTTGCAAAATAATCTTGGTGTTCTGGCTCGGCTTCGTAGAATGCTTCGAGTGGTTCAAGACTGGTGACGATTGGCTCATTCCAGTGCGTTTGAGCTCGTGCGATCGCGGCTTCAAATTCGGCTTTTTGTGCCTCGTTTGCATAGAACATCGCGCTACGGTACTGCAAGCCATGGTCGGCGCCTTGACGGTTGAGCGTGGTCGGGTCGTGAACCAAAAAGAAGATATCGAGTATTGTTTCGGTGGGGATCATCGATTCATCAAATGTTACCCGTACGCTCTCGGCATGACCTGTACGACCACCTGCTACGCGGTAGTATTCAGCATCATTTTTGTCTCCACCAGAATAACCGCACACGCTTGTTTCTACTCCATTGAGTTTACGAAACACGGCATCTAGGCACCAAAAACATCCTCCTGCTAGTACGTATGTGGTCATGTATTCAGTATACATCTCTCAGGGTTCGCTTGACATCCAGTCTACCTAACCATTATCATAATCATAACTATCTAAATAGAGGATTAACTGATGTCACAATTACAACAAAAAATTGAGAGAGAGAGAGAGAGAATAAAAGTCTTTTATCAATAAAGTGTGAATTATGTCAACTATTTTCCCCTGCGGTTACATATCGGAGGGTTTTCTAAATGCCCCGCCTTCCTATTCCCGGCGGCGACCAGGGTAACTGGGGGCAAATCCTCAATGACTATCTTTCCGCAGCCCATAACACAGACGGTACTCTAAAGTCCGACATCATATCAGAATCAATTCTTGACTCTGCCGTTCGCTCTAAGCTGAATTCTGGGGGTGGCTCCCAAGGTGCTACCGGTCCTCAGGGTCCGCAAGGGGCAGACGGCCCTACTGGCGCTACAGGACCGCAAGGTCCTGCTGGTCCAGCGGGCACAAACGGTACCAATGGCCTCCAGGGCCCCATTGGCCCGCAAGGTATCCAAGGGTTAGCCGGTACTACAGGTGCCACCGGTGCTCAAGGGCCACAAGGTCCGGCTGGAGCTGACTCTACCATCCCTGGCCCTACGGGGGCCACGGGTCCCAAGGGTGACAACGGTCAAGACGGTACGAGTGTTACTATTAGTGGCTCGGTAGCTACCCAAGCTACTCTTCCTACTGGCCTTACTCCTGCCGATGCAGGCAAGGGCTGGATTACCCAAGACAACGGTCATCTCCATGTTTGGAGTGGAGCTGCCTTCAGCGACGTTGGGACTGTACGAGGACCACAGGGACCGACTGGTCCACAAGGGCCGACGGGTACGGCAGGTATTCAAGGTGCCACGGGAGCACCAGGACAGATAGGTGCCACTGGCCCAATGGGAACAGTTGGAGCTACAGGGCCTCAGGGGCCTGCTGGGGCTAACGGTAGTATTGGCGCAACGGGCCCGGCTTCAACGGTAGCAGGTCCTATTGGTGCCACCGGTCCAACCGGTCCAGCCGGCATGACGACAATAACAGACTTGCCTGCCGGCTCAACGATTCGTGTCATTTCTCCGGCAACGGCTCGGCCAACGGTGCGGACTGACATCTCAGTTATATGGGTCGGTTACTCTAGCGCACCTGCTAATGCAATTCAAGGCGACCTCTGGCTGGAGCCGCTTACATGACCAAGACAAACAACACTTGGATGAGACGCTCTAATGACTGGCTCCTCCTTGATGAGGGGACGAGTGTCCCAGCTCCTGATCTTGGTGGTGATGAGGGGTATGTTGAGGGTTGGGGTATGCCTATCTGGGAAGATACTTTCCAGGGTACCAACGGTTCGACGCCCGATGCCGTGAAGTGGTATCGCCGTGGTCTGCCGGGTAGCGACTACTATCTGACAAATACGGACCGGCAAGGCATCATCCAGCGCGATAATGCCTATATTCAGGACAATAATTTAGTACTAAAAACAGAGCGTCGTTCAAGCCCGCTCACCCCAGATGCGTACACTCGCTGGTATGACACAGCATATGTCGATACTATGCCGCGCGGCGGGTTTGATGGCTACGAGCAGCGCTATGGTCGCTGGGAGGCACGCGTTCATTCACTCAATCCAGGCAATACCGCAGGTATTTGGTCGGCGTTTTGGCTACGCACCAATCAAGATGGTGGTGAGATTGATATCTTTGAGCATGTGGGCACACCAACTGCTCGTGATGAAAATGGCGGCACATCAGGGTCATGGCCGTACGCATCGCGATTTCCGTCTGATGGGTCGGGTTCGCAATGCGTATTCTTTGAGCAAACCGGACAGACCAACAATCAGCCAGGTAACGCGTATCACGAATCACGCTACAGTATCCCATCACCAGTCAACGGTTGGCATACGTACGCTTGCGAGTGGACACCTGATCGCATTTCTTGTTACTGCGATGGCATAATGGTCGGCGAGGTAAAGCGCGGCCAGCGGCCGGTTAATTATCAGGGGCAGCCAAATAATAATCTCGATGATGGTGCCAAGATCCTCGATGGTGGATTTGGTGGCAATGCAAAAGCGCATATCAGGCTAGATGTGCATGTGGGTTTTCCTGGTTATGGTATGGCTTCGGAGGCCTACACGCAGAGCCCGCACCTTTTCCGGGTTGACTATGTGCGTATATGGCAATGGAACGGACAGGTGTAGGCCATGGCAATATTAGGACAATGGGATTCAGGAACACTACCAACCACCGTCGGTAGTGGCGTGTCATCTGTGCCAACCGGCGGTTGGGCCGGCGGGCCGGCGATACAATTTGACCAAGTTGCGTCACAATCATCACAGGTACGGTTTGAGTTCACTTCGCGCCAGAATGTCGCGGTACGTGCGTACTTGCAGATGCCGGCGACGTGGGCATCGGCCGCAGAGGCATTAATTATTGTACGTCCGAATTCATCATCAAACGCCGGGCAAGCAAGTATTGCTGGTACGGGTGCACCAGGGCAAGTTCGGCTTCTCAAAGCCGACCCCAGCGCTAATGCTGCAACCTCAAGCAACGGTACACTTTCGCAGGGTACCTGGTACCGCTTTGAACTTCGCCTCGACCAAGCGAATGGTCGAGGTAGGCTTGCTATATTCCCACTGGCATCAGATACCGCCGTATGGGACTCTGGCTGGGTGACAAATGATTTTGGTACCTCTGCTTATCGCGTCGAAATTGGACCGGCCTATACTAGTCCGACGATGGGCACGGTACGTGCTGCTAATATTGTGGTCAGTGACGATGTGTCAAACTGGGTAGGTCGCACGGCTGGCGATAATCTCCCTGGGCCAACTGTTAATACACTGGGGCAGTGGGATTCTGGCGCGTTACCGACCACTGTCGGTACGGGTGTGTCGTACGCAGTAACTGGTGGCTGGGATGGCCGGCCGGCCATCCAGTTTAATCAGCAAGCGGGCAGTTCATCACAGGTACGATTTGAGTTTAGTAGCGTCAGCACAGTCGCGGCACGAGCGTATATCCAGATGCCTACTGCTTGGACGGCATCGTCGCAAGCGCTGATAATTGCGCGGTTCAATTCTTCTACGAATGTCGGTGCTGCTGCTCTTGGCGGAAGCAGTTCGCCCGGCCAAGCCCGCCTCATCAAGGCCGATCCAAGCGCAACGGCGGCACAGTCAAGTACTGGTACTTTGGCGCAGAACACATGGTACCGATTTGAGCTGCAGCTAAACCACATAACTAGTCAGGGGCGAACTGCAGTCTTTGCACTTGGGTCCGATACACCGCTATGGGACTCTGGCTGGGTGACAAATGATTTTGGTACGTCGACTTATCGCATAGAGATCGGCCCTGCATACAGTGCGCCAACTATGGGGCAAGTGTGTGTAGCTAACCTGAAGGTGACTGATAGTGTGAGTGGCTGGATTGGTCGCGTTGCCGATGATAATGGGCTACCGCCTACGCCAAAGACCAGCTGGCGAATCCGTACGGCAAGCGGATGGGTAGAGGTGTTTGCGCATGATGTTGTATAGACCGGCGATGGGTATGAAGGCTCAATACTCTATTGATGGTGCTATGGCAACGCCACTATTGTGAAGAGGAGGCGTGTGTGACAAATAAAGCTGAGAGAATACGCAGTGGACTACAGCGTCGCATGTTTGTATTTCTGCGCCGCCATCGACATTTAGCGCATATGTACTTATGGATACGTCGCTGCAAAAAAGCGACTGCTCATTGGTGGCGGCGTAATGACAAACGCTACACCTGGAAGTGGCGTATGGCCAATGTCATGGCTGCGTTGCTAGTGGTCGTCAGTGCTACGCTGCCATTACTGCAGGAGGCATTATCTTCGCACAGCTATGAACTGTCGTCAGCCGTGAAGCAGCTTGTCGGGAGTGTCAATCCCGCATTGTCGCAGCAGCTGACCTATGATGTGAGCACATCTGAATACCGGTTCAATACCGTATCAGACCAAGCAAACACTCATCCGACTTCGGTAGCAACACTCACTGCGATGCGAGCACAGCTCGGCGTCGCATCGGGTAAGGGAAGCAATACAAGCACCTATGGCCTAACAGTTCCGACGGATTGGCAGAAAGGTGTTACCTATACCGACACCAACACTAAGCTAGCATTCACGCTCGTTCCGAAATTCGGTACTGCTACTGGTAGGGCTATTGATGGACACCTAGTTTTTCCGCTTGACGGCGCTACCCAAGCCGTTTACACTCTAAAAAACAACGGACTCAAAGAAGACATCATCATCTCTCACCCTGTGGGCGACACTTTGGAGTATGCCTACATGCTCAATCTGCCTGAACAGCTAGAAGCGAAGCTACTACCTAATGGCGCTGTCGGCATTTACAGCGTCAACCCTGCCCTTTACACTGCTCAGGCAGTAACAAGCATGGACACTGAGAAACTTCGCAGCGCCCGCGAATCTGCACCCAAAGACTATCTTATCTTTGGTTTACCCGCTCCGGTTATTGTGGATAGTGCGGGCAAGCGGGTACCGGGTAGCTTTTCGTTGACCAACAACACCCTTACTTTGCATGCCCGCGGACTCGAAAAACTACACTACCCACTATCTATCGACCCGAGTGTCGTCGTGACGAGCAGTGGTGACTTTACGAGCGGCAACAATGAAGGGAATATTAGTTTTGATACGGGGCAAATCAGCCGCGCCGCGCTCACCGGCGGTACCGTCGGCGCGTGGGCAGCAACGACAGTAATGAGCAGAGCGACCGAAACCCACGCATCAGTTGCTTATAACGGCTATATGTATCGCTTTGGGGGATATCAGCGTGGAGTAGGGTCATACTTTGAATCATACTCTGCCCCCATTAACAGCAATGGCACCCTAGGCGACTGGACACACATTATCGACCTGCCAGCGGCATATACACGGCCAGCAATTACCACCTACAACGGCTATATGTATCTCGTTGCCGATTCCGCCTGGAGTGGTGGGTCGCCCCATGTTACGGCCGCTACGTACTATAGCAAGATAAATAGTGACGGAACACTCGGCAGTTGGGTACAAACAACTAGTTTGCCGCAAGCGGTTGTCAGTCATGCTCTTGTAGCCACCACGGGATACATCTATACACTTGGTGGTTCGCCCACTGTCGGTGGAGCCTGTGGCGCCAATAACGATTGTATGGATACGGTTTATTATGCCCCTTTGAATGCTGATGGCACTATTGGCGGTTGGGCTACCACCACTAGCTTTGCAACCGCTCGTGCCGTGGCAACTGCCACGGCCTATAATGACTACCTCTACATCGCTGGCGGCGCAAAAACCGGCTGGCTGAATGATGTACAGTATGCTCGCATTAATAGTGATGGTACACTTGGGGCCTGGATGAGCACATCGTCATTTGCCAACGCCCGTTATGGTCATCAGTTCGCGGCCTACGGAGGTTATATGTATATGTATAGTGGCCGTGGCAGCAGCTGGTACAGTGACGTGCAGTATGCCGAGATACGCGCCAATGGCTCGTTGGGATCATGGACGACAACTACAGCCTTTAGTACTGGGCGAGCCTACGCGAGCGGGGCGATTTATAACGGCTACCTTTATCTTCTAGGTGGTTACAATGGTTCTGTTAATTTTAATGATGTACAGTACACCAAAATCGACCCGGAGGGTATGGCCAGCACCAATACAACGACCACCGCGTTTGGTGCAAGCTTAAGTAATACCACTAACGCATGTTCGATTGCGTACAATAACTACGTTTATAATATCGGTGGGTATGGCCCTTCTGGCTATATCGCACAGGTAGTCTATGCACCTATCAACAGCGACGGTACGCTGGGAACATGGGCAACCACAAGCTCGTTGGCCAGTCCAATATCCGGTGGCACCGGCCTTGGCACCCAAAGCTGCGCCGTGGCGGGTGGCCGCGTGTACACCATCGGCGGCCGAACACGCACTGCTGGCGGTGGCGTGAATGTCGCGTCTATCCAGTATGCATCGTTCAATGCCAACGGGACGCTCAGTAGTTGGACGCTCAACTCGACCGATTATGTCGGCGACGTCAATAACCAAGCGGCAGCGGCGTATAATGGCTACATTTACTCACTCGGCTCTGCTGGCGGCGGTCTTTCTGACCGCGTGTACCGTGCCAGCGTCAATGGCGATGGCACACTCAGTAGCTGGACTCGCATGAGCGATCTCACTCGGACGAGAAATTACGATTCACTCGCCCTATATGGAGGTTACCTCTATGTTGGCGGTGGCGGAGTGTCGGGCGGCACTACCGATAGCGTTGAGTATGTCAAGATAAATGACGATGGCACGCTCGGCACGTGGACAACCACTAGCTCAATGACAGAAATAAAGCGGCGCCAAACCATGATTGCTATCAATGGCTATATGTACGCTGTTGGGGGCGAAGACAATTCTAGCAGTCCACTCTCGACCGTCGAATACGCCAAAATCAACAGTGACGGGACACTAGGTATCTGGACACGCAGTGCTAACCTCACGGTCACCTTCAACAATGGCAGTGCTACGGCTTTGAACGACACTATCTACGCTATCAGCGGTGAGCACAATGGCTCGCGCAGCAAAAATGTCCTCAAGCTGACTGTTAATAGCGGAGGGACGGGGGCTGCTGGCTCGTGGACTACCGCCAGTAGCGACCTGAGCACTGCATATCCCAACGGTATTGCCTACAACAACATGTTCATCTACAATGGCTATCTGTATACCGTCGGCGGTATGAGTAATAGTTCTTACATAGCCGATACATGGTCGGCCCCACTGAACGCTGATGGTTCGACTGGCACTTGGACTCAGCAAAGTAGCATGCCAATTGGCCGTGCCAACTCTGTTCTTAGTGTTTGGAATGGCTATGTTTACACCTGTACCGGTAGTATCACTGGAGGCACGAATAGCAATGACTGCACCTATGCCAAACTCCAATCTGGCGGCGGTCTCGGCCCTTGGTCATCGGTGCAGACTATGAGCCTGGCTGCCGGGAGTGTTCCTGCTCGTCTCCTCGCTAGTGGTATTGCCTACAACGGTTATCTCTATATCCTAGGTGGTGCAGATAGCTCAGCCTATACTACCGTCTACTATGCACCGCTCAATCCCGGAAATGGTTCCATCGGTACTTGGCAGGCCAGCACTAGCTTTGCGACCGCACGTACGGCTGCAGCTACTTTTGCGGCCAATGGCTACCTGTATCTGTTGGGCGGCAGTACCAGCAACAATGGCAACGGCGGTTATCTGGATGACGTGCAGATTGCACCGCTCAATCCCACTACGGGTGCAGTTGGTACATGGCAACCCACGGCTTCTCTGGTGCGGCCGCGTGCTCTCTTCACTCTTTCTACCGCCAATGGGTATGTGTATGTCTATGGCGGTACCAATGCGACTGGTGGCCTGACAATGATTGAACAGGCCCCTGTATTGGCGAGCGGCCAGTTGGGCAACTGGCAACGGTCTGGCAGTAGCAGTTTTTCGAACGCTCGGTCTGGTGGCACTGGGGCGATAGCAAATGGGTACGTCTATCTAAGCAGTGGCCGCAACAGCGGCGGGACCTTCTATAGTGATGTGCAGTATGCGCCGCTGAATGCTATAGCCAGGGTTGCCGCATATTCGAAGCAAATCGATGTAGCTACTGACGCCACTATTACCGGCATTACCTATACCGGTACGCTGCCGGAGGGTAGTACTGTTACGTATCGTATAGCTAATTCAAACGGCGTGTTCGGTACGCGAATGCCAGCTAGCAGTGTGTCTGGTGGGAGTTGCAATGAGCCCGACACTGTGACGCGTCATATTTGGGTGCATATAAGACTTGATAACAGTATGACTGCTGTTTTTCCGGATACTGGCAGCATGCGTGCCAGTCTCGATAGCCTTACTGTCAACTATGAGCCTATTCATCCAGCGCCTAATATCCGTTTGCATGGAGGAAAAACGCTACAGGAAAATACAGGGTTAACTCCACTTGATACGTGTAATGTATAGTATGAAAGAGAGGAGGAGTATATGTCAGTAGGTGCAAGGCGAATGAGCAGAGGCAAGGGGAGACTACCTGTCGGTCGCCTCGGCGTATACGATGGCATCGCTTACTACGATACAACTCCAGCAGTGACGCAGGGCGTGCGCCTGACGCAGCAGGTATTTGGCCATTTTCCGGACCTGTCGACGTCGTACTATAACAGCCAGCCATCGCAAATGTCGGCGCTGGCCAATAACTTTATGGCTGAACGGACACGCATGAACCTTGGCGTCGATTGTTTGATTACCTGGAACACGGGCCTTGGGTCGGGTGTTCGTTCAATCGGCACCAAGGACATTGCGAACGCCAACAATACTCAGGGTAGTGGCGCCTATGCCAATTGGTTAACTGTCAAGGGGCATCTGCAGAGCCTTGATGCCTATGCCGCCTCGGTTGGTCGCCAGGTGTATTTTGCGTTTGACCACGAGGGTGAAAATTATCTCTGGCACAGTGACTCGCGTTCTCCTGATGGCGGTCTTGATGACCCTCAGGCCAAGTACGACCAATCAGTGACGATTGACGACTGGGTACGGGCGGTTGCTCGCACTACCAAAGAGCTGAAGGACTTGGGGCTGACCAATACCAAAGTTGTTTGGTGGACATCGGGCTGGAATATGAGTGCGACGACTGGGTATAATGGCGAGTACTCTGTCTTAACGGCAGGCAATCTGCTGGCTAGTGTTGTAGCGAATAACCCATCATGGGCGGCATTTCCTGATGTGTTTGGATTTGATCCGTATATGCGTGCTGACACGCCGACATTTATCAGCCTGGTGCAACCCAAAATCAACGAAGTCAAAGCTCACCCGTGGTATGCTGCCCACCCCATACCGATATGCATACCAGAGTTTGGCGCGGGTACGCGCGTCGGTGCCAACCCAGCGGCTCGCGATGTGGCGATGGCAGCGTTTTATGGCAATCTCCGCTCGCAGATACGGGCGCTTGAGCTCGAATTTGCTGTGATGTTTAATCGCAATGACGGAGCTATTTCGGCAAATATCAACGAGACAAATTATTCGAGTGCCCGCGCGGCTATCGCTGCTTCGCTACTGCCATAACCCCCAAAAAACTCTCCCTCATATCCCCCCCCCTTGACAACCCCCC
>JAPUET010000029.1 GCA_027492465.1 Candidatus Saccharimonadota bacterium
GAAATGGAAGCTCATTGAGCGGAATGTTACCTTGCCCGACGTCGGCGAGGAAACTATCGGCATCCACCGAAGATGTCGGCAAATCCGGTACGCGTAATTGTTCGCTTAATTTTTCAGACTCTGGCATGTTTGTTTCTTCTCTTTTAGCTCAGTGTATAGATTCTGGGCAACTTTCGCAATATCCTATGACACTATTTGCACGAGAAAAGCATTGATAAATCCATCAATATCGCCGTCTAGAACACTTTTTGCATCCTTGTTTTCAAACTTGGTTCGGGTATCTTTTACTAATGTATAGGGATGCAGCACATAATTACGAATTTGCGCACCCCAGCTGGCCGATTCGCCCGCGCGTAGATCGGCCAAGTTTTCGGCATGCTGCTCTAGCTGCATTTGTGCTAGCTTACCGCGCAAAATTTTGAGCGCCGTTTCTTTATTCTGAATTTGACTGCGCTCATTCTGGATAGCCACTACAGTACCAGTTGGCAAGTGGGTTATGCGGACGGCACTATCGGTTGTGTTAACGCTCTGGCCACCGTGACCACCACTTCTATATACATCTATTTTTAGATCTTTTTCATCGATTTTCACTTCGTCTGGAGCATCAATCTCGGGCATAATTTCCACCAATGCAAAACTTGTTTGGCGTAAATTATCGCTATTAAATGGGCTCAGTCGCACCAAACGATGCACGCCGTGTTCACTCCGTAGTTTGCCATATGCGTATGGTCCGCGCACAATGTAGGTTGCATTTTTTATGCCGGCCTCTTCGCCACTTGATCGCTCAACTAGCTCCACTTGCATACCGGCTCGCTCTGCCCAGCGCAAGTACATGCGCTCTAAGATTTCGGTCCAATCCTGCGCATCGGTGCCACCAGCTCCCGAACTCAATTTCACGATCGCTGCATGAGCATCGAATTCGCCGCTTAAGAGTAACTCTTTATGACGAGCCTCGTATTCTTCCTCGAGTGCTGTAAGCTGTGTGTCAAATTCCTCGAGCATTGAATCATCGGCAATATCAAGAAGCTCCAAAAGGTCACTCGCCTGTGCCCTCAATACTTGCCATGGTTCAATCTGACTTTTCAAAGCCGCCGACTCGCGTGCTAACCCTTGAGCACGCTCAGGATTTGCCCAAACATTACTATCGGCAAGCTGCATATCGATTGCCGAGAGTTCTTTGGATCTTGCCTCAATATCGAGTGTGGTGTAGGCGCTATGAATTTGCTCTAGAAGCTCGTCCACGCGTTTCTTTAGCGGTTGCATTACCCTTAGTATATCATTAGAGAGAGCCTGCGTAGAACGACAGGTATTCTCAAAGAACGATTAGCACATGAATTCCCTACGACGACAATTTTAGAGCCTACCGAAGCAATTGCGCGCCAAATTACCCAACTGTTGGCGGAGTAGCCGCAGGTTCAACTACTGTCTTCCACTTATCGACATGGCTAAGTCGACGCACGAGGAACGGATGATTACTAAAGGTCTGTGTAAACCGATTGAATGGACGCTCGGCAACATACTGCTGCCACTGCCGGGCAACATCATTCATACTGCTCGCAACATCTGGCCCAACATGCACTTTAACCAGGGCTGATTTTACTAGTTCCGAATCTGCAAGATACATCAGAGCCAAACGGTCAGCGGTCAGTTCTGCGCGACGTTGCCAAAAACCCGCGAGCCACGAGAAGAAGACTCCAAGTACCGGAATATTCATAAATGGCGTAAGGTAAAGCGATGCAACCGTGTGTCCGTACTTCACATGGGCCATTTCATGCAACACCACCATGCGGATTTCATCTTTGGTCATATAGCGGATCGTTCCTGAATGCAGCACAATCGTGTACGGACGAATAAATCCGAACGCGTAAGCATTAATGACCGGATCCTGTGTAACAAAGATTTCAACCCGCGGCATTTCAATGTCGGCGGCAACTTCGTTGACCCAATCTCTAAGCCAGGCATAGGCGCTATATTCTACTTGCAGCGCATTACCAAGCATTATTTGGCGCTGCATCTTGAGTATAATCATCCCAAGTCCAAGGATAGTGCCAAATAATAATACCGCCCCTACCACTACACCAATCAGCCCTAAAATCAGCTCAACTATCGATATCGATTGTGCCGAGGATATCTCGATAAGGTAATTTATTAAAAAATACGCGCTTGAAATCAGGAAAAATACACCAAAAGTCACAAACAGTACCCCAATGTCACTCGATGAGTGCGCTCGCTTGACAGCTAATTGACCTCTTGTGTACTGGCGTTCGCTTTCATTTGGCTGCATTATAATCCCTCCACGGCGGCGATAAATTGATCGCCGCGGTCACTATAACTTTTATATTGATCAAAACTTGCACTGGCCGGACTTAACAGCACAACGCTTCCCGCTGCTGCAACTGCTGCTGCAACTCCCACAACGTTGGCCATCTTACCCTCTTCTCTTATTACCTCAACCTCTAGCTCCTCACATAGTTCTTTTATGCGGGTACCAGTTTGCCCAATAGCAATTACTTTGGTGTCAGTTTCTTTAGCGACCGCCACCACTTCGTGGTAATCGGCGCCTTTATCAGAACCGCCAAGTATCAAGACTTTAGGAGCGGTAAAACTGTGCATCGCGGCAATTGCGCTCCCCGGAGTGGTTGCAATACTATCATCGTAATAGCCGACCCCCTCCTTTTCGGCGACAAATTTAAGCCGGTGCGGTAAGCCAGTGAATGCCCGCAGGCCGCGCTCAATGGCCTCGTCATCCACCGTGAAGTGACGAGCTGCGCTAATTGCCGCACAGGCATTTTCAAGATTGAATGCACCTGGCAACTGCACCGCACTCGTGGGGCAAATCATGGTACCATGCACCATAAAATGGTCGTCTTGGATATACACGGCCTCTTCCGTAGCGTAACGAAAGGCCTGAGCCTGCCATATTGCCTGCTCCTCTTCATCCTCAGGCCAATCACCGGTCATAGCAATTTGACGAGAAAATTCGTTGGTCGGATGATAATAGCAGACGTCATCCTGCCCCTGGTACTGGCGAATATGCGCCTTGGCAGCGAGATATTCAGCAAAATCGGCGTGAACGTCCAGGTGGTCTGGCTCAATACCAAGGACAACGGCAATCTGCGGTGAAGCGGCGAGATCCCATAATTGAAAACTTGAAAGTTCATACACCACGATATCGTCAGGTTGGATAGCGTTTACTTCATCAAGCGGCGGCTGGCCAATATTGCCCACGACATGCACCACTAAACCGGCTTCACGCAAAATCGAGGCAATCAAGCTAACAGTTGTCCCCTTCCCTTTTGTACCCGTAACACCGATGATTGGCGCCTGGCAGCGAGCAAAAAACTCGTTCGCCTGCGACCACACCTTGCCGTGAGTCACAATCGAATCGGGCCGCATTGGTGGTGTTCGTAGCAACAGGTCAAAGTCAGCAAGCCGACTAAAAGCGTCATCGGCAACGATAGCTTGCGCTTCGCGCGGTAGCGGAAATTGGTCGCTAACTTTATCGGTAACAATCGTCACATCATCGCCGCGATCAACATAGTATCGGTAGCTTGACTGACCTTCTGCTCCGTAGCCTACAATCGCAACCTTCATGGTTTTTATTGTACCAGTTAAACTTTCGTCTTGAATAACAATTCTAGCTTATCATTTAGTTCAACAAGCTCTTCTTTGGTACCGCCACTCACACCCGCTAGCACCCACGTGTTATGTGCAATAAACTCTCGTGCCGTAGCCAGCATGCGTTCAAGATTAATCTTACGGATTGCATCGGGTACCTTTTCGTACTCTTTTACAAAGCCATCGCCAAAGTAACGGCCGCTATAAAAATTGCTAATTTGCGATACGGTCTGTGCACCCATTTGGTGACGGCCTAGCGCGTAGCTTTTAGCAGCATCAAGCTCTTCTTCGGTAATTTTACCGTCACATACAGCCTTTACTTCACGTACAATAATATCAAACAAGCCGCCAGCAGTATCGAGATTTACCTGCCCACCAAAATCCCAACTGCTATCATGAAACCCAACCGAAGTTTCGCTGAACATGCCGTATGCAAGGCCTTTTTTGCGCGCCGCGCCATAAATACGCGAATGCAACGTACCAGTAAGAATTTGGTCAAGGCACGCCATCGCTTCCGACTCTTCGTCATTGAGCTCACGCGGCAACGTCATACTCCACCCAAAGGTAAGGTTGCTTGCCTCTTTACGACGAATCAGGGTAGGATTTGCACTCGTCAACTCATCCTTTGGCACTTCAAATCGCTCGCCTGCTGGCAAATCCCATTCTTCGAGCATGCGTTGAATCTGTGCTTTGCGACCATCAAGCTTACCGGCGATGACAAATCGTAAGTTATTGCTCGTATGGGTACGAGTGTGGTGCTCGCGAATGTCACGTAGTGTTACATTTGGAATAGTCTGGAGACGCTGCCAATAGGTATAGACTGCCTCGCCCAAGAGTTGCTGAATTTTTGGCCATAGTACGCGGTTGTGGTTATTAAGGTAGCCGGTGAGCTCACTTTTCACGTTACCCTTTTCGGCTTCAAGCTCTTCTTGCTTGAATTTTGGTTGGCAAATCGCCACTTGCTGTAGACGCAAGATTCGCTCCCACTCAAAATCAGCGCAATCGGCTACGTACACCATAGAAAGGTCGCTCGTCCAGGCATTATGGTAAGCGCCATTTTTGGTAAAGTCTGCCTCATAATCATGCTCGTTTTTAAACTCGGCATTAGCACCAAACGCCATATGCTCCATAATGTGAGCTGTTTCGTAGATATCCTTATTTTTGACATATCGGTTACCGGCACGAAATTGGAATTGGAAACTCATTACCGTTGCCCCCGGTACATCTATCAATAACCCTCGGGCACCATTTTTCAATCGTACTTCGCTTGTTGTGTGCTTCATATTAACGACTCTTCTTGCGATTCTGCCGAGACGCTTTTTTCTTTTTTCGAGCAGCGTTACGCGAACGATTCACTTCGGCGCTCGTTTTGCCTTTTTTGACCGAACCATCAAAATCTTTGTCGCGGTTCTGCTCGCCGCCTGTCACTTCGTTAACACCGATTTCAACTGAACGTTCAGCAAGTTTTGTAAGCTCTGTATCATGTTCGTCATCAACCGCTTCACGGGTAATCGCATCGGTTTTACGAACGTGGTAAATTGCCCGAAGAACTTCATCGCGCAGCGTCGCCTGCAAGCTATCAAAGAGCTTTTGTGATTCGCTACGATACTCAACAAGCGGATCGCGCTGACCCACACTACGCCACTGAATGCCTTCGCGGAGGTGTTGCATGTTTTCAAGGTGCTGCATCCAAAGCGTATCAAGCACTTGCAGATATACTTCACGTTCAATCCCACGAATTAATTCGGTACCGAGCTCTTTTTCTTTTGCAGAGTAGAGTTTTTGAGCCAACTCAAGCCCAATCTCACGTCGTGTTTTATCCTTTTTCTCGGCTCCCACAAGCTCGATATCGGCATCTTCTGCAGGAATAACACCCGCAAATTCTTCAGCAAACCTTGGGTTATTTTTGGCAGGTACAACGGTGATTTCGGCAACTTTTTCCTTAAGCAAGCGCTCTATTTCTGGCTTAATATTGTCGCCATCAAGAATCTTTCGACGCATTGTATACACAACTTTACGATGACGATTGATCACATTGTCGTACTGAACAACATTTTTACGCGTATCAAAGTTATAGCCTTCAACGCGTTTCTGTGCGGCTTCAAGCGTCTTTGAAACAGCCTTATTTTGAATCGCCGTTTCTTCATCGACACCCAATCGGTCCATCAGCATAGCAATCCGTTCACCCTGAAAAATACGCATGAGGTCATCTTCAGTACTTACATAGAACTGTGTATCACCCGGGTCGCCTTGACGACCGCCACGACCGCGCAACTGATTATCAATACGACGAGACTCATGTCGCTCACTACCAATCACCACTAAGCCACCAAGGTCGCGAACACCCTCGCCCAGCTTAATATCGGTACCACGTCCGGCAATGTTTGTTGCGAGTGTGATCGCACCTTTTTGACCGGCACGCTCAATAATTGCAGCTTCGTGCTCGTTATTTTTAGCGTTCAAGATTTCGTACTTGATACCTTCTTTTTTCAGGTACTCGGCAATCATCTCGTTTTTAGCAATGCTACCAGAACCTACCAGTACTGGTCGCCCAGCTTCATGATATTCCTTAACAGCCTGAGCAACGGCACGTAGCTTACCTTTCTCAGTTTTGTAAATCAAATCATCGTGATCTTTACGCGCAATTGGCTTGTTCGGCGGCACAACCACAACATCAAGACTATAAATTTGCTGAAACTCCTCAGCTTCGGTATACGCCGTACCGGTCATTCCTGACAGCTTATTGTACAAACGGAAATAGTTCTGGAAGCTAATAGTAGCAAGCGTCATGCTCTCTTGCAGCACCGGCACACCTTCTTTCGCCTCGATTGCCTGGTGAAGACCTTCGTTATAGCGATTACCTTGTTTCAAACGACCAGTATGTTCGTCGACAATAATCACTTCACCCGCAGTGGTCACAACGTAATCCTTATCGCGTTTAAAGAGGGTCTGCGCCCGCAAGGCTTGATCAATATGGTACACGCTCCGAACATATTCAGGCGTATAAAGGTTTTTAATGCCAAGCATTTTTTGCACTTTTTCCACGCCGGCATCAGTAAGGGCAACGCTTCGACGTTTTTCGTCGAGAATATAATCTTCGGGCACGAGCTTTGCTGCAACTTTGGCAAACTGATAATAGCTTTCAGGATTTTCAGCTGCCGGTGCACTAATAATAAGCGGCGTTCGTGCTTCGTCGATCAATATGGAGTCAACTTCGTCGACAATTGCAAAGTTCAGGGTGCGCTGCCGCACTAGTTCCGACTCATTTACCATGTTATCGCGCAAGTAATCAAATCCGAATTCGTTGTTGGTACCGTAAGTGATGTCGGCAAGATACGCCTCTTTTCGGGTGCTTGGGCGAAGTTTCTTCATCCGCGGGTCGGTGTGCGCCTCGTTATCGTACTTTGCATCATACACGAATGATGCATCGTTAATAATAATGCCTGTTTGCAATCCTAAAGCATCGTAAATCTGCCCCATCCATCCGGCATCGCGCTGCGCCAGGTAGTCGTTCACCGTTACGATGTGTACACCTTTACCTTCCAGAGCGTTAAGGTATGCGGCCAGCGTCGACATGAGGGTCTTACCTTCACCGGTTTTAAGCTCGGCAACATTACCTTCGTGCAACACCATACTACCGATCAACTGCACATCGTAGTGACGCTCACCAATCACCCGCGCGGCCATCTCGCGCACTACCGCAAAAGCATCTGGCAAAATCGTATCCAATGATTCGCCCTTTTTTGTCAGCCGTTTTTTTAACACCTCAGTCTGCCCAGCAAGGTCTTTTTTGCTCATTTTTCCGTACTTTGGAGCGAGCTTATTAATTTCATCTACCTTCTTTTGTAGACGCTTCAAAATCCGCTTCTGCGGATCTCCGAACACTTTTGTTAATGCTTTATCACGACTTACCATTACTTCGGTACCCTCTCTTGCTTGTTGGTCATTCAGAAAAATCTATGTACTAGTATACCTCTTATCACCACCGAAGGAAAGAGGGCTTATACGAAAATCAGCCCTACTGTAGGGCTGATTTTGGCGGGCATATTGCCTAGGCTAATTCGCGTGCGTAGCTGCGCTTGAAACGATCGAGCAACTTACGCCTTCCGACGTGCGGAATATGACTTTCTTTGTATTTGCGTAGTTGAGCGCTGAGTTTTGCCTCCACGATGTCCGTTGCTGCAAGAACATTCATTGTAGAATCTTTCGCAGTAAGCGTTTTTTCCGGAATGTGAAGCAACACCTCTACTTCGTATTTATTACCTTTATCGCGATTTACCTCAGCGATTTTCACATCGGCGCGCAAACTTTTGCGTGCGTGACGTGGGGCAAGCCTATCAAGACTGCCAATCTTTTTACGAATATATTTCCTTGTAAGATCGTCGGCCACATAGCTACCGACTCCGGTTATATCAACATTTTCGATCATGTTTGACCTCCTTCGTTTAACCGTTACTTAGTACTTATAGTATAGCACGATTCCCTAAATAGGGCCTAAGTACTTCAGGCACTACAACGTCACCTTCGGTGGTCTGGTAGTTCTCTAGAATACCAACAAGAGGTCGCTGACTAAACGCAGTTGCGTCATTAGTATGAGCAAGCACAATCGTCCCGTCTTCACGGCGAACACGAGTCTTCATCGCCCGGGTTTGATAATCACCAATGTAGTCGGCTGTGTGCGTTTCGCGGTACATATTTTGGCTTGGTACCCACACTTCTATATCGACGCCCTTGGCATTGGGCCGACCAATGTCTGCCGTACACTTTTCGAGAACATGGTATGGCAAGCCAAGTTGCTGCATTAAATATTCCTGAATCGCTACAAGAAATAGATGCTCATTATAGCTAGTTTCGGCCGTCGTAAAGCTCTCCATTTCAAGCTTGTTGAATTGATGAAGACGGAAAATCCCCTCTGTATCTTTACCGTACGTCCCCGCTTCACGGCGAAACGCCGTCGTGTAGCCAACAAAGCGCCGTGGAAGATCTTTCTCATTGAGAATTTCGTCAAGATAGATTGGTGCGATAGTGTGCTCGGCACTTGCATTAAGCCACAGGTCTTCGTCTTCGATTTTATAAGTCTGCTCTTGCCTATTCAGCCGACCCGTTGCTTCAAATACCGCCTGTTTTGCAACCGCAGGTGGCAAAATCGGGGTAAACGGTTTCGAGCTCACCTCGATTCCGGCACTAGCTGCAATTTCTTTCAGTACTAATTCGTTGGTAAGTACATCTGTCGCAAAACGCCACAACGCCATCTCAAGAAGTACCAGGTCGCCCATCGTATAGACAAAGCGACTCCCGGCAATTTTCGCGCCGCGCTCTTTATCGAGCCAACCTTTTGCCTCGGCAATTTCGGCATGGTTTTTCGGTTCAAAATCAAATTGCGGCTTGTTGCCCCACACCCGAATTTCAACATTTTCGTCTTCGCTCGCCCCAATCGGCACTTCATCGAGTGGTACATTTGGTACTGCTTTGAGTAAGGCTAAAAAGGTTTCGTCTGCCACGCGGAGGCGGTCTTCAATCTCAGCCAGCTCGGTTTTAATAACCTTACCTTGCTCAATAAGCTCGGGCGCCGGTTTACCACTCTTCATTTGCCCCGAGATTTCGTTGCGCTTAGTGCGCAGCTCATCCGCCTTAGTCTGTAGCTCACGACGCGATTCATCGGCACTCAAAAGCTCTGGGATATTAACCTTGTAGCCTTTTTGCGCAGCGGCCTCTTGAACACGCTCGGGATTTTCCCTGATGAATCGGATATCTAACATAGATTAAATTATAACGTATGTTGCGAAAATAATCGCCTCTATGGAAAAAGGGGTTCTTTATTTAAGACCGTAGGTTTTGTCGAGTAATGCAGCTAAGCTATTTCGAGCAGTCATTAGGTCAGTCTCCTGCATTGAAAGACTCTCCATCTCTTTGTTTGCGAACTTATCACTCGCACGTCCAGACATTTTTGCTTGAGTAACAACTTCTTGCCGATCTCTGTTAAATCGGAGCGCATCATCAAGCTCTTTTAGTCGTTCTGCTGCGGCAGCGAGATCTAATTGCTCCTCGGGTACGGGGTCTTCTTTTGGTTTTCTAAATCTATCAAATATGAACATGATCCTATTATAGCACAAGCATTATAGAATGTCAATATCACTCGGTGCGCAGCGCTTCAATCGGGTCCAGCTTGGCGGCTTTACGCGCCGGGAAGTAGCCCGCAGCGATAGCGACGATAACAAGAATAGCGATCAATATTGCGATTGGCAACGGCTGGTACACGAGCAAGTAGTTGCCTTCACCAAGGCCGATTGTATCGGTAATCCACGGGTTCAGCGCCGTTCCTGCGCCCCAAGCTAGCACAGCGCCAATCACGCCGCCCAAGAACCCTATCCAGGCAGCTTCATAGCGGAATAGTTTGCTAACATCGCGCCCACGCATACCAAGAGCTTTCATTAAGCCAATTTGCTGGGTGCGCTCTAGCACGCTAATATACTGGGTGTTGATGATGCCAAAGATACTTGCAATAAGCGCTAGGACACCAAAGCCAATAACAATACCCTGGATAAGGTTTACGATGGTAAACAGCATGCCTTGCACGTCTTTGGCGGTCATAGCATAAATCTGCTTATCGGCCAGCTGATCTTTAACGCTGGCGGGGTCTACTCCCTGTTTTACCAACGCCATAACCGTAACATAACTGCGATACTGGCTAGTACCTTTGGTAAGATAATCTGACAAATCGCGCGCGGTGTTTTCGGCAATGAATAGCGCGCTACTGGCACTAAGTGATGTGACCGATTGCTTGCTAACAGCGCGAACTTTCAGCGTAACATCACGTGTTTCGGGTTTAGTATACTTTTCTAAGCCAGCCATGCCCTCTTTAGTAAGAATATCTTGCACTTGCTGCTCATTGAGCTGCGTTGGTGCCTTCGCAAGATGTACGGTCACATTGGTACCAATAAATTTTTGCGCATCGCTCACACCCAATGTTGATAAAAACGCCTCTGGCACGACCACTTCGTCATCAGCGATCTGCCGCTTGTCGCCCGGCAAGCTGCCTGCAATAATTTCAGGCCGGACCGATGTGTCAAATACTGTAATGTCGGTGGTATATTTTTTATCACTCTTAGATGCAAATGTTACATACTGAGCACTTACCAGGTAGGTTGGGGTCACTTTTTCGATGTTCGGGTTGTCCTCGATAATTTTTAAATCATCGCTTGAGAGCGCCTTCAGCGTCATACCACCGTACGATGTGGCGTTTTCGGAGTATTCGCGCAAGCCGCCGCCAAGGTTAGTAGCTCCCGAACCGCTATCACCAAATAACGTTTTATCCTTCACCACCATCAGCATTTGGGGGTCGATATTACTACTGATAATCTTATCAGCATATTGGCGTGAACCAGCACCGGCCGCAAGTGCCAGCGTGAGCGTAAAACCACCCACGGCAATCGCTAAACTCGTCAACAGTGTGCGTGCTTTTGCCTGGCGGAGGCTCCGGCCGGCCCTTCGGATGGTGTCGGTTATTTTCATCGTGTAGAGTTATTGCACCTTTCTCGTAGGCTTGGCTAATTTCGCATCACGGATTGATTCGATCTGGCCGTCCTTAATATTAATTTGCATGTCGCACTTGGCGGCTAGGTCAGGATCGTGCGTAACGATAATCAGCGTGACACCCTTTTCTTTGTTATAGCCAAACAGCATGTCCTCTACCTTTTCACCGGTGACACTATCGAGGTTGCCCGTTGGTTCGTCGGCGAAGATAATTTGTGGCTCGTTCACGATGGCGCGCGCAATAGCGAGGCGCTGCTTTTGGCCACCCGATAGATTCTTGGCCTTACTATGCAATTTATCAAGCAGCTCTACACTCTCTAGCGCTGCCTGGATTTTTGCCTTACGCTTACCGCGCGCTACATCGGCAATTTCAAGCGGCAAACTGACATTATCTGACACACTTTCGTTGCCCTGCACAAAGAAGCTCTGGAAGATAAAGCCAATGGTACGAGCGCGGAATTTATCTATCTCTTTTGCTTTCAGGCGCAGAATATCTTGGCCATCTATCACTACTTCGCCGGTCTGTGGACGGTCAAGACCGCTCATGGCATGCATGAGCGTAGATTTACCACTACCCGATTTCCCCAAGATAGCAACACTAGTGCCGCTAGGGATAGTAAAACTGACATCCTTCAGCGCGGTAAATAGATGTTCCTTTTTACCGTAAGTTTTGGTAACGTTTTTAACCTCAATCATTTTCTAGTCCTTATTTTACAGTATCTTATAGTAATTTACGATAGCCGCCGTAGGCACGAGGCGTTAGCGCACGCCAACACACCCTACTCTGTTCTTAGTGCTTCGATCGGATCTAACTTGGCTGCTTTACGCGACGGGAACCAGCCAGAAAGTACGGCAACAATCATCAAGCCGGCAATCAGTATAACGCTCGACAGCCAGTCTAGCTGCAATAGCTGCGTCCCAGCCTCTAGATTCAACGCCTTGGTGATTACGGGGTTGAGCAGCGTTACAAGATACGCTAGCCCTACGCCAATCGCACCACCCAAGAACCCTATCCAGGCAGCTTCATAACGGAATAGTTTGCCGATGCCACCCTTTGGCATCCCCAGCGCTTTCATCAAGCCAATTTGCTGCGTACGCTCTAGTACGCTGATGTACTGGGTGTTGATGATACCAAAGATGGACGCTAAGATTGCCAACGCGCCAAAGCCCATTAGGCCGTACTGCACGATATTCACCATATCCATAATGCTGGAGCGCATTTCGGCAAATGTCTGCGCCTCATAGCTGCCAGCCGCCAGTATATCCTGCTTTACTTGATTAACATCCGCGCCTTCTTTAGCGGTTACCATCAGTGCAAAGTAGCTTTCGGATGCGTCGGCAGGCCGCTGCGCTTTTGCTATTTCTTCACCGTCTTTGTTGGCTATTCTAAACTGATCTTGGTAAAATGCCAGCGGGCTGGTGGGCTGTTTGTCTACCGCCACGATAGTAAACTCACGCGTAAATGTGCTGCTGTCGGGGGCGGCAAACGAGGCTGTTATCTTTTTCCTGATAGCCGCTTCGGCATTTTTAAATCCGAACGATTCCACATATTTATGCGGCAGCACAACTTGCCCTGGCAAAATCTCATTGTTTTTACCCAGCGTGCCCGCCGTTAGGTCGATTGCCGTGTTATCGTACTGTACCTGCATAACACCCTGATACTGATCGCCACCGTTCGCCGCCACCGAATACATATCGACGCCGAATACCGGCAGCACCTTTTCTACCCCAGCCACCGCAGCGATTTTGCTACGATCTTTCGGTGTTAGTTCCTTGTATGTACCGGTACTTACGGGCGTTTCGTCGTTCAGTTTTTTCGGCTTATCATCGTTTGCTGCCGCTTCTTGCTTGGCACTCACCTGTATGGTGCGCATATCGCCGGCACCGCTCACAATGCTATCAAGATAGCTACGACCGCCGTTGCCCGCCGCCATGGCAAGGGCGATGGTAAATGCGCCCACGCCGATCGCTAAACTTGTTAAAATGGTCCGAGCCTTCGCTTGGCGCAAATTGCGCCCCGCCCGCCGTATTATGTCTGCTGTCTTCATTAGTACGCCCCCTCCTTACTATAGTCATCAAGCTCACGCCCTACTATCACTCTACCGCAGCTATTAGTAATTGTTTTTGCAGCTTGCTCTGTACCGTTGTATGTCAGTTTGCCGCTTGACACCGCTTGCACGCGTACATAATCGTCTGTACCTTGCTCAAATGCGGCACAAGCATCTGGCTGGCGCACATTTAGCGCACTCACAACGCCGGCTTCTACGGTACCGCCACCATCAACCTGCAAATTAGCGACTGACGCTCTTGCTAATGTTACCGAACTACCGGTTTGGCTAGCTACGGTAACAATGTCGTAGCTACCCTCAAGATCAAATTGCGAACTATTTACTGTCACCGTCAATTTAGCTTGGAGCTGATGAGTGGTGTATTGCACAGGTGTAGCGTTTTCCAATTCTACCGTATCGAGAGCTGGACCGTATATCCTTAAAACAGGTGTCGCCATATATTCCCACGGGCGCTCTCCACCAGCCGTGCTTTTTACTAATTTTACGGTTGCAGATAGCCCGTCAGCAGCGATATCGAACTGAGGCTTTACGCCCGGAAGCGAATCCAGTTCATAGCGAGACTGCTCGGACACGATATATTCGATATGCCCGAAACCTTGGGTATTCTTATCTCCCACAACTTTTAGCAGTTTGATGCTAGAAAATTGCGTTGGTAGATTCACACGTGTTGTCTTGCGAGCTTGCGTAATGCGTGCTTGCTCTTCAAGGTTACCGTACACTCCTACGCCTACCCCGCTCATAAATGCCGCCAGGCCGACTACCACAATTACGATAACCGCCGTACTGGTACGCTTTGTCCACTGGCGGCGGAAGGTTGCGCTCGCTAGCACCGTACAAAGCGCTGCAAACAGCACGCCACTCGCCCCAAGCAGTATCATCATGAGCATAAACCACCACGATTCGGTCAGCTTCCATTCTGCAATTGGTGAGTATTCCGACTCAAACCCAAAGCTTACACCGGTAACGGCCGCAGCCACACCAACAATGCTCCCTAAGGCTAGTAGGGCCAGTAGTACGCCCGCGCCATAAATCAATACTTCACGCAATACTCGTACTGTGCCGCTAGCTACCGGCTCGGCCTGCGCACCCAAACGTTTGATAGATTCTAGTGTCACCGGCTCGCCATTCATGCGCAGCTTTTCAGCCGCGGTGCGCGCTGGAGGAATAATCAACCACAAAATCAGGTAAACGATGATAGCCACACCAAATGAGGCAAACAGCAGGACGATAAAAATTAAGCGCACCCATAGCGGGTCAATGCCGAAGAACCGGCCAAGCCCGGCCAGCACACCGCCCAGCACCGCGCTGTCAATATCGCGATATACTCGCCTGCCGGGCTCGTCGGCAGATTCCGTACCGACCACAATATCGCCCGCACCTTCGGGTAAAAATTCGCTCGGCTCGCCCAGCTGAGCACGTACCGCGGCGACATCATCAGCCGTAATCACACCGCCAGCCGGCACGCCGCGCTCGCCCAAAAGCTCGGTAATGCGAATTTCTATATCGCCGAGTAATTCGGGGTCATCGGCGTAGCGCTCGAGTGCCGCTATATACTTTTCTATCGCTTTTTTAGCCGTAAGTTCTATATCGTAGGCAGTTTTAGCGATGTGAATTCGGGTAATTTCTTTCATATTTGCTCCTTTACAGTTTCTTTAGGGTGGTATTTAATGCGGCGATTTTGTGCGCAACATGCTGTACTACTTCGTTGCCGTAATCGGTTGTTTTGTAGTATTTGCGCGGCGGCCCCTGCTCACTTTCTTGCCATTCATGCGATAGCAAGCCGTCTTTTTGCAGCCGGCTGAGTAGCGGATAAATTGTCCCTTCGACAACCACCAACTCGGCATTGCGTAGCTGCATAATGATGTCACTGGTGTACTTTGCCTCAAGCGAGCATGTCTTTAATACGCAGTACGCTAAAAATCCTTTGCGTAGCTGTACCGCCAACTGCTCAGCATACTTTTCACTTTCTATCATGGTTCTATGTTATACAAGGTACCTTACTATGTCAATACGCATCATAGAACTTATTCTACTTCACTTAAGCCAATCGATACATCTTCACTTTCCGACTTGCCTACTCAGAGGACCACTACTACCATTCATAATGAAAGAAAGGCTACCAAAATAATGGCAACTGTCTAGAAAACTTTATGTATTCAAACGTTACAGATTTGCGTCTGGATACAAACTGCGTGTAACTTCGTCTACTTCGTACCGCAGCTGCGGGAATGGCACACCTTCACGCGCCGTCACACCTTCAAACATCCAAAATACGCGCTCGCTGTGACCCCACCCACAGGCTGGAGGCATACCGTATTCCAACATTTCCACGTAATCAATGTCTAGCATCATTGCTTCGTCGTCGCCACCATCGCGCATGCTCTGCTGCTCGACAAAACGGCTGTACTGATCGATCGGGTCGTTGAGCTCGCTAAAGCCGTTGCCAAGCTCGCTCCCAAGGATAATCGGCTGAAAACGCTCCACTGTATTTGGGTTGTCGACACTGCTCTTTGCTAGCGGAGAAATAAATTTTGGCGTATTAATTAACCAAACCGGCCCTACCACGTCTTTACGGATGTTCTTCCATAGCTTATCAATACCTCGCGGGATGCTATCGGTCTTTTCTACCTCTAACTTGTTCTCTTTCAGCTTAGCGCTCACTTCTTCAATTGTTGTATTGTATACATCAATGCTATATTTATCGCGAATGACGGTAGCATAGTCCCACACTTCCCACTCCCCGCTCATATCAACTTCAAAGCCTCGAACGTTAAACTGCAATGTACCAAAGGTTTCCTGCAGTACATATTTGTACATTTCTTCCATAAATTTCATGCCATCCTGCCAGTTGGCATAGGCCCAGTACCACTCCATGGCTATGTGTTCGGGCAGGTGTTCGTCGCTGTAATTTTCATTTCTAAAGCGCGGGCCGACATCGTATACCTTTTCAAAGCCGGCACCAAGTAGGCGCTTAAGCGGTAGTTCATGACTAATACGCAAGTAGAAATCCTGATCCAATGCATCCATATGTGTCACAAATGGATTGGCATCCGCACCACCGGTAGTATGTTCTAAAACGGGAATATTAATTTCACTAAATTCATGGTCGTCTAGGAATTTACGCGTTGCCTGCCAAAACTTTGAGCGACGCAAAAAGCGCTCGCGTACCTCACGATTTACGTTCATATCCACATAGCGACGGCGCAAACGCTCTTCTTTGTTAGTAAAGCCCTCTTGCTCGCTCGGCATACCCCGAAGCGATTTAGTGAGCAGACGCAAGCTACGCACATCAACACTCATTTCACCGGTTTTCGTGCGTATTACCAGGCCTGTAGCCTCTACAAAATCACCTGGATCAAGCAAATTAATCTCGCTCATACCAAGCTGACTCGAAGCAGCATTCAGTGGTTCGACAGTGTCACTCTTTAAGAAGAGTTGTAGTTGTCCGCTTGCATCACGCAATACCAAGAAGGCTAGTTTACCGAACTTGCGCGTCGCAATGAGTCGCCCCACCACTGTTACCGTTTGGTTTTCAAGCTCATCAAAGTGAGCCAAAATATCTGAAATGTTATGGGTGCGATTCGCCTGGGCTGGATACGGATTTACCCCCAGTGCTTTTAAATCCTCTAATTTACGCAGGCGTTCATCACGCAATTCTTTTAATGTTGCCATATGAGATTTATTGTATCATATCTGTTATCGGTCAGATAATGTGACAACTTTATTTATTTAGTAGCGTGTATAACTTGTATTAAGAAATCGAGGTGATAGTATAGGTAATTTCACCCTTTGGGGTAGTGATGGTGGCAGTGTCGCCGACCACCTTGTCCATAAGAGCAATTCCAAGTGGTGATTCGTTGCTGATCTTACCATTTAATGGATCGGCTTCAACTGGGCCAACGATCTTGTAAGTGTGCGTGGTACCATTTTGAACTTCTACGGTACTGCCAACATGAACCTTATTCGATTTACGAGCTTTAATAATTTCGGCGTTCATCAAAATATCTTCAATTTCGGCAATGCGCGACTCAACTAAGCCCTGCTCTTCGCGGGCGCTATCGTATTCGGCGTTTTCGCTTAAGTCACCGTAATCTCGCGCTTCTGCGATCTTATCGGCAATTTCACCACGACGGCTTTTAAGCTCGGTGAGTTCTAATTCTAACTCTTTTCGCCCATCTTCTGTAATCTGATATGCTTTTTTCATATTTATACCTCTAACTCCGAGCCCTGTGGAAGGACCTAACCATATTGATTAGTGTTGTTACCCCTCCAAGATTGCTTGAGTCAGTTTAGTTTAGCAAGTAATGCTTCGTGCGTCAATAGTTCAGTGACACCTGTGGCTCTTGGGGTAAATTCAAATTTTTGCTCCTCTAGAAGACGGTCACTCACCGTGATGCGATATGGAATACCCATGAGCTCGCTATCGGCAAATTTTGCACCTGGGCGCTCATCGCGGTCATTGTAAATGACTTCAATTCCCTTGCTTTGAAGTTCCTCGTACAGCTCGTCGGCAATACTCACCGACTCTTTGCCAATCTGCACCAAATACACTGTTGCAGGAGCAACTGAGCTTGGCCATATAATTCCCTTCTCATCAGCAAATTTTTCAACGATCACCCCCATCACACGAGTAATCCCCACGCCATACGACGCCAAATATACGCCGTGCCGTTGACCATCTTCACCAGTATACATAAATCCCATTTTTTCAGACTTTTCGGTACCAAACTTAAATATATTCCCCACTTCAGCACTTACTACCGGTTTTAGAGATGTTTTATCAATACCAAGTTCACTAGCTGCATCATCGAGTACCTCTTCGTTAACAGCAACTGTCTGGGCATCATTTACATAGAGTGTATCTTCCCCTGCTGGACATATCGTCTGAAATTCATGACTAAATTTCGTAAAAGCACCGCCGCTTGCGAATGTCACAAAGGTGCTGTTGCCAATACCGAGTCGTTCGTAAATGCGTTTATATGCCTCAATCGCCTTTTCGTAGTATGCATCACAATCTTCTGCCGTCGCATGCATACTGTACATGTCTTTCATTATAAATTCGCGGCCACGCATAATACCGCTCTTTGCGCGAACTTCATTGCGTAATTTTGTCTGGAATTGATACACGCTTGCTGGCAAATCCTTGTAGCTCTGAATATACTGCTTCATCATCTCGATAATTGCTTCTTCGTGACTCCAGCCAAATCCAACAGGAGTACCGTCTTTGAGTTCGGACTTAAACCACACATCAACCGTCTCATCGTCCCAACGGCCAGTCCCCTCCCATGTTTCCTTGCGCTGAAGACTACTCATGATGAGCTCTTGGCTACTAATGGCATTCATTTCTTCACGCACGATTTGTTTGATTTTTTCGAGCACTCTAAGACCGAGTGGCGTATAAGCATATACTCCAGCCATTACTTTATAGACATATCCAGCACGAATAAGGAGCTGGGCATTCAAGGCTACCTCGTCGGCAGGTGCATCTTTCAGTGTGTGAGTGAAATTCTGTGATAATCGCATAATTATCTGCTATTGTATAATTTTTGTGCCAACTTTTCCAGCTAGCGCCGCTTCAAGGGCGTCTTCGTGTCCTGCATGGGCAATATAAACTGCGATGTCGGCTTCAAGTGCAACGTGGGCAGCCTGCACTTTACTAGAAGCGCCACCCTTCCCTAGGTACGATTTTGTTGGCTGAATATGCTTGTCGACCGCGTCAAGCTCTACCGTTTCTAGCCGCCGCTGATTGACCGAACCAAAGTCAGACTGAATGCCGTCCTGGTCAGTGAGCATGACGAGCTTGCTGGCACCAAGCGCTACCGCAACTTCAGCCGCTAGACGGTCGTTGTCGCCAAAACTAATTTCTTCAAAACTTACGGCATCATTTTCGTTGACAACCGGCAATGCGCCGTATTGCCACACCGCTTGCACACTTTCGTGTAACAGCGAGCTCGTGGTACGTTTTTCAAGATCATGACGAGTCACCAAAACTTGGCCAATTGTCACATCTCCGAACGCCTTTCGCCATTTTCGCAGCAACCCAACCTGACCAATCATACTGAGCGCCTGAAGTTGAGATAGTTCCATCGGCCTACTCTCAAGATCCAACTGACGCACCCCAAACCCAATAGCCCCAGAGGTTACAAGAATAATATTGTAGTCACCCCGAAGGTTAATAATACTCTTTGCCACCCTGTCAAATGTAGCGCTCGGCCGTTCATGCGTACCAAGTAGTGTACTTGTGCCAACTTTTACCACGAGCACCGGCTTCTCCATTAACCCGCCGCCCCCGCTACAAAGACAAATGTTACAAAAAACGCTACAGTATTTTTGGCCATATGAAGAATAATTCCCGCCCAAATACTGTCGGTCCGCTCGCGCAAATAACATGCCACCATGCTCATACAAAATACGTCTATACCAACGTTCCACTGCATATGTGCCAATCCAAAAAGCGCACTCACAATAACGGCTGGTAGCCACCATAACTTAGTCAATGCACGAAGTCTACCATATAAAAATCCGCGAAAAATAACTTCTTCGGCAACCGGTGTTAGTACCGCAAGCACAATAAACGCCACAAGAAGATCGGTGGCATATAGCCTGGTAGACAAACCAAGATCTTGTACCTCGCCAGTGTTCACACCGAAAAATAAACCAGCAATATTTAGCGCAAGCATCGTCAAAATAACATAGCCCACCGCCCCAAGCACGGCGAGTCCCAAATCTTTCCAGCTAAGCAACCGCGCGAGAGCGGCGTCGCGAAGACTGACCGAACCAAACCGATACCATAGCGCGCCGGCA
The DNA here is from genome assembly GCA_027492465.1 of Candidatus Saccharimonadota bacterium. Classification (GTDB taxonomy): domain Bacteria; phylum Patescibacteriota; class Saccharimonadia; order Saccharimonadales; family Saccharimonadaceae; genus Saccharimonas. Next base: position 20,025 of record JAPUET010000029.1, read on the forward strand.
AGGAGGGCGATTGTAACCGCATAGATAGCCAACCGGTAGATGAGCATGGTAACCGTTGAGCTAACAGAATCTACCGGTAGGTGCGGCTGAATAAATAGGTACAAAAATGCAACAATATACTGTGCCGCAATATATATAATGGCGGTTGCAACAATCCAGGCAAGACCTTCAATGCACGACCTCAGCCAGCCTGATTTTTGCATATTAAAGTTTCCCTATATCCGCAATCGTAATCAGCACAACAAGAGCCATTAAAACCATGAATCCGGTGCCATGAATCTTTTCTTCAGTTTCTTTCGTGAGCGGCTTTTTTAGTACACGGTAAAGCGCGGTTACAAACCACCTACCGCCATCAAGCGCCGGTATCGGCAAGGTATTCATGACGGCGAGTGTCAGCGAAATGACCGCGGCAAGCATAACGACAAACGTGAGGCCTGCTTTTTCGGCTGCCGGAAAGATCACACCAAAGATTGCAAGCGGTCCAGCAACACTTGCGCCCGCTTCGCTAAGACGCGCGTTGGCCGCAGTCTGGGTCGACTCGTTGGGCACGAGCTTCATTACAAGACCAGACACGGTATTTGCAAGCAGCTGCCCTAAGCCAGCGAACGTTGCCCCGGTGAGCTGGACTGTTGTGCCAATGCCCACAATTGGCGCCGACCATGTTGCTTTAATATATTCTCGCTGGGCAGGACCGGCGCCAAGGTAGCCCTGCTTATCGCTATTAGCAGCACGCAGACTCACCTCAGTGGTATGGTTCACACCCTCTCGTTTATAGATAACCTGAACGGTTTTGCCCTTCGCATTACTGGCAAGCGACGCAAGATCATCGGCCGCTGCCACCGGTTGGCCATTAAACTGCACTATCTCGTCACCCGACTTAAGTCCAGCATTCGCTGCCGGCAAGCCTGCCCCAACCGAGCTTAACACTACGGGATCCCGAATAACTTCGGTATCGGCAGATAAAGAAAATTGATCTGGTAGAATTTTCGGTAGACCAATCAGTGCAAGAATAGTAAAGAGCACCACAGCCGCCACCCAGTTAACCGCCACTCCCGCAAGCAATACCTGTGTTTTTTGCCAAAACGTCATAGAACCATAGTCACCTCGGCCGTTATCATCGTCGTGCTCACCCTGTAGCTTTACAAATCCGCCGAGCGGCAGCCAATTCACGCTAAATTCAACATTTTTGCCAAGAAAACTTTTTTCTACTTTCTTACTCCAGGCCTTTGGAGGAAAGCCGATACCAAACTCTTCAACGACCGTACCATAGCGACGCGCAACAAGCGCGTGCCCAAGTTCGTGAATAACCACCAGAACCGTTAACACGATTACACCAATAATAATTCCTATCACTAAGTCCATTTATCCTCCAAATCGACGCTTGCGCTGCTGATATTCTTTTAGTATATCGGTTACGTCTTCTTTTGTCATTTCGGGCCAAAACTTATCAAGAAACAAAAACTCGCTGTAGGCACTACGCCACAGCATAAAGTCGCTTAGACGCTGCTCGCCACTAGTACGAACAATCAAATCACATGGCGGCACCTCGGGATGATCGATTGCTTGCGCAAATGTCTCAAGAGTAATATCACTTGAACTCATTTTTTGTTCAACTAGCGTTCGTACGGCACGAACAATTTCTTCTTGACCACCGTAATTAAAACACACCGCAAGAGTTGCACGCGTTCCCGCAGCGCTTTTTTGCTCTGCCTCATCTATAAAGGTAATGATATCGGCTGGCACACCGTCGCGCGAGCCAAGCACAACCACTCTATACCCATCATTTACTAGTCGCTTGATATCTGTTTTAAATAAGCGACGGATCAAGCGCATAATACCGCGCACTTCCTCTTCTGCCCTATTCCAGTTTTGCGTAGAAAAGGTGTAAAGCGAAATATACCGAACCCCTGCATCACTCGCTGCTTCGATCACATCGTAGAGGGCGTTATAGCCAGCCAAATGCCCCTCATAGGTAGGGAGTCCGTGCTTCTTTGCCCAGCGACGATTTCCGTCTAGAATAAAACCGACGTGGATTGGAATAGTGCCATCATCCTGTATTTGCATTGTACTAAATGGTAAGAATATCTTTCTCTTTAGTTTTAAAGGTGTCTTCAAGCATCGCCTGAGTATCTTGCATTAAGCGATCGAACTCTTTCTCAATGAGCTTTATATCATCTTCTGAGAGTTCTTTATTTTCTTTTTTCGCCTTAGCATCTTTTAGGCCATCCTGACGAACGTTACGTAAAGCAATTCGTGCCTCTTCTAGCTTTTCGCTTGCCTGCTTCACCAGTTGACGTCGACGCTCTTCGGTTAACGCCGGTACGGGTATGCGCACGACCCGCCCGTCATCGCTTGGGTTCAAGCCTAAGCCTTGGTCGTTACGAATCGCTGCCGAAACGGCCTGGATAGTGCTCGGGTCAAACGGAGTGATTTGCAGCAGCTGCGCCTCTGGTGCCGTGATATTTGCCACCTGATTTAGTGGCATAAGCGTACCATATGCCTCAACTTTTACACCATCAAGCATACCGGGGTGCGCGCGACCAGTCCGGATCTTTGCAAGCTCGTTTTCAAAATGCTCAACAGCCCCCTGCATTTTTAACTCATATTCGTCAGTATCAAACATATCATCCCTTACTATTACAGTTCTCTTCTTTAGTGTAGCAGAAAAACACTATATAACTAAGGCCGGTAGCGTAGTATAATAAGCGTTAGTATGACACGGGCTAACCTAGGGAAAAAGGGAGTCGTTGGGCTTTTGGCGCTCTTTAGTAGTGTGCTCATTGTCGTCGCCACACTTACTCCACCAGCTTTCGCAGCATCATGTGGAGACGTCGAAACAGCCATTATTGATTGTGGAAGCTCGGGTGATACGACGGGTAGTTCGGTAGTCGCTCTGCTCGCACTGAGCATTCAAATTCTTACTGGCGTTGTCGGCATCACAGCTATCGGTGCCCTTATATACGCCGGTATCCTCTACTCCTCGGCAAGTGGCAACAGCTCACAAGTAGCTAAATCTAAGGAACTTATTAGCAATACCGTTATAGGCCTTGTGCTATTTGCCGGTATGGCCGTATTTCTTAACTGGTTAATACCTGGTGGACTATTTAGTGGAAATGCCAAGTTTGGGGCGGGCGGAAATGGTGAAAGCTCAAAATACGCAGATAGTGGCGGCATAAGAACTGGTCCAGGGAAAATCAACGACAAGGATAATAGCAACATTACCAGCACCAAGCCTGCTCAGGTAACCCTAGCCAGCTGGAATACCTATGTCAACAACACTAATAATAAAGGTGTAGCGGCAAAATCAATTCTTAGTAGCGCAGATGTACTTGGCATGCAAGAGGTGCATAAGGCCGCTCAGCGTACAGACGTCAAAAAGATTGCTTCTAGCACTATCGGCGTATATCTTGCCCCTACCCCGTCTTCCGGCGACAAACATATGGCCAGCTACCCAATCGTTTACAACAAGTCTAAGATAGACTTCATATCAGGAGGATTCCGCCGACTTGGCTCAACCCCCGGCCTTACCGACCGCTACGCCGTCTATGCCCTTTTGCGCCTCCGTGCCACTGGCCAGCAATTTTACTTTGTCAACACCCACTTACCTCCCGGCGTAGAATCGGGCGGTACACCAAAAAGCAACTCCAAAGCCACAGCCTATAAGAATCAAATGGCTTCACTAACAAGCTTCCTTAAAAATCTGCAAAATAGCAAGATGCCCGTGTTTGTCGTCGGGGACTTTAATGTCAATTACCGCTCTGACGCCTGCAAGACTAGCTGGTTCCCGTGTAGCGCTATGCACTCTGTCAATACAAAAAGCGCCTTCGAAATAACAAATCTAAGCGGCATCTCATCGTCCCAGGGTACCCATAACAATAGCTCGCGACTTATCGATTATGTATTTGTCCATACCGATAGTCGCGTAGCAGTAAAATCCGTTGCCGTACTTGGGGGTAGCAGTAATGGCTTTAGGGGGTCAGACCACAAGCCTTCTCTGGCTCATATCACCATTACTTCCACACAAACTCAACATTAGTGCCCAAAGACTCCATTACTAATAGGTAACCTATCGCCCAAAAGAAAGCAGCCACAAGAGAGGAAAATACAACGCTATGCAACCAGACATCACTCTGTCACCTAAAAAGCCCGTGCTCAAGCGAAATCTTCTTATTGCAGGAGTTGTCCTCATCATCATAGGTATCGGTCTGAATTTATATCAGCATCAGCCATCGAATGGTCCAACCTGCTTTACCACCAGTGACTACATCGACTTTTATCATAGCGCGCCCGGTGACGCCGTTTTGGGGCCCGGCACTACATTTTTTACCCACTCCTATCCGTTCGTACCCGCCACGACAACGCTCGATACCACTGACCCCACCATATCGGCATCGCAAGATAGTACTGAAATTGCTGCATTTTATAAAGAGCATACTACTAGGGCAATGGTGTTTACAATAGAGTCCGCCTATCTAATCGGCCCCAATGCCGACGGATCTATCGCTGAAAAGCGTACTGAACTACTAAAAAAACTCCTTACCGATGCCGGTATCCCCGCCGAGCTCATCACCACCAAGACCCATGCATACGAGATTGACGAGGACGGCACAAGCGCCTACGATGATATTGATAATGCCACTATCACGCTGAGTTCTGCTGAAACCTGCCACGAATAGACTATAACAAAATACCGCGGAAGCATTTTCCGCGGTATTTCTAGCATTACAACCGTACTTTATTCAGTAACACCCAGCTCAATACGCTTGAACTGGCTAATGCGGATGTTCTCGCCAGAAAGGGCGATCTGCTCTTTAATGCGCTCACCGACTGTCTTAGAATCATCAAGCACAAATGTCTGCTCAGATAGCACTTGCTCGGCAAAATGCTTTTTTAGCTGGCCTTCTACAATTTGCTCACGCATGTTTTCAGGTTTGCTTTTTAGGCCTTCGCTCTCAAGTAATTCCTGCTTTTTCGCCTCCAATGCTTCAGCCGGAATGTCTTCCATCGTGCTGTAGCTTGGGTTCATCGCAGCGATCTGCATCGCAATTTGATGAGCAAATTCCTTAAATTCCGGAAGGCGCGCTACGAAATCCGTTTCGCAGTTTACTTCTACTACTACGCCGATACGACCAGAGTGTACATAGCTCTCTACTAAGCCTTCGCGAGTTTCGCGGTCGCCTTTTTTTTCAGCGCGAGTTAGTCCCTTTTTGCGCATTGCTTCGAGCGCCTTGTCAAAGTTACCGTCCGCTTCAACAAGTGCGGTCTTCGCGTCGGTGAGGCCAACACCAGTTAGTTCTTTTAATTTCTTAATGTCTTCGATAGTAACCGCCACTTAAGCCTCCTTTGTTTTGCCCTCAGCAACCGCTGCGACAAAGTAGTCGAGCAGTAGCTCAGTACCTTTAATTGCATCGTCGTTACCAGGAATCACATAGTCCACGGCGTTTGGATCGGCATTCGTATCGACAACGCCAACCACTGGCACACCGAGGTTTTTTGCCTCAGCAATTGCGTTTTTATCGGTAAGCGTATCAATCACAATTACGAGACCTGGGCGGCCGTTTAAGTCTTTAATGCCACCGTACTTCCCGTTCAGTAGATCGATTTCTTCCTGGAAACGCTGTACTTCTAGTTTGTTGTAGCGTTTTTCCAGGTCGCCACTCGCCATGCGCTTTTCAAGATCTTTTAGTTTCTTGATCTGTGCCGTAACGGTCGCAACGTTGGTCAGCATACCGCCAATCCATCGCTCCGTCACATATGGCTGACCAGCTTTTTCGGCAGCTGCCTTTACCGCTTCTTTTGTTTGCTTTTTCGTGCCAACAAACAGAATCTGCTTACCGCTTGCCGCAACCTTAGTAATAACAGGTAGTGCCTTATCGAGCGCTTCAACCGTTTTCGTCAGGTCAATAATGTGACTGTCCTGACGTTTGCTATGAATGTATGGCGCCATCTTTGGGTGCCAACGACTCGTTTTGTGACCAAAGTGGACACCAGCCTCGAGCAAGGCTTTAATATCAACAGCAACTGCCATGATATCCTTCTCCCTTCACGCGTGCCCTATTCAGGATATCTGCACGCGTTGTTTCATTAAAATTTATTACTACACTATTGTAGCATTACACCTACAAAATGTAAATACTTGCCCAACTTCCGCTTATGGTATACTACAGGTATGAAAAACGTATTCCGTATCGTTGCTGGCCGCGTGTCTACTTGGGCAGGCTCAGCAACCGTCTTCCTTGGTGCAATTCTCATCGTTCTAATATGGGCGGGCACCGGTCCCCTCTTTCAGTTTAGCGATACATGGCAACTTGTTATCAATACCGGCACCACAATCATTACCTTTCTAATGGTATTCTTGATTCAAAATACCCAAAACCGCGACGGTAAAGCGGTACAAATCAAACTCGATGAGCTAATTCGCGCCACCAAAGGAGCTCGGCAATATTACGTTGGCCTAGAAGACCTCACTGACGACGAATTGGCCGCGCTTGACCAACAATTCAAAGACCTGGCAGCTCAGCCTAGTACCGCACGCGCCATTAAACGCTTGCAAGAAACAATTGCGCTCGCACACGCCGAGCGTAAAAATCAATTACCTCATCTGCCGCACCTAATGCCCAGTCACGCCCCAAAAGTGAACGAGCAAAACGTCACTGCGCGCAACTAACCTACCTTTGACAAGAGGTAGTGTATCTGCTATGATGGTACGGTTATGAAAAGCAGTATTCACCCACAAGATTACCGCCCTGTCGTATTTAGCGACGATATAGCGGGCTTCGCGTTTTTGACTCAGTCAACAGCGCAGACTACTGATACGATCCAATGGGAAGATGGCAACACCTACCCACTCGTAAAAGTACACATCTCATCTAAATCTCACCCGTTCTTTACTGGTGAAGAGAAGATTATCGACACCGAAGGTCGTGTCGACCGCTTTAAGGCGCGCGCCAAAGCCGCCGAAGAGCGTAAAGTCGCCCTTGCCGCCAAGGCAAAGAAGGCTAACGCTAAAAAAGCAGCTAAGACGAGCGAGTAATCACCCTTCCAGTAAAAATAAGAACCTCCTCTACCGGAGGTTCTTATTTTTACTGCCAGTCGACTGCAGTCATCTTTTTACGGTATGCTCACGGTAATACCGCTTCTGCTATAATTAAAGTAGTATGCAACCAGAGCTACAAACACCCTTGAGGCCATCTACTGCTACCGTTGAAAGCCAAATCAATAAACGTAAAGCTACTTGGGGTGTTGCCTGCCTGGTTGCCCCAACCATCGTATTTTATTTAACCTTTATCGTTTCTATAGCTTCTGACCTGATTACGAGCGCTAACACAGTTTCATGGCCGTCATTGTTTGGCCACACCCCAGACCCTATGACGATAAAAAGCGGCATACTGCTAAGCATTGGCACGGTCGTAGGCTTAACGTGGCTACCAGGTATTATTATTGGCATTATTCTTCTTGCGACACGCAAATCCATCACACCCTACCATGTACAGCCCCGGCAATTGGCCTGGTATATTAGCTTTTGGCTGCTGATAGCCCTACACTGCATACAGGTTCTCGCATTTAGCCTAATGACGATAGCAAGTCAATTCAACGTTACAGATCCAGGCATAGGGCTTCTTGTTGCCGCCATCCTCTCAGCCTATTGCTTGCTATGTTTCTACATGGGCGGTGCACTGGTACTTACCAAGCGGAGGGCACTGACTCATCCCCTTGCAACACTTACCGCCCTTTTACTCACCCTAAGCCCTAGCGTATTTGTTCCCGCCATCGCCTTTGGAGGTTTTAGCTCAACACAACAAATTCTCGTTTTCGGAGGTATATTGCTGTTAACAACTACCTTGGGCGCCGTTATGCTGTTGGCGCTTCTTTTTAAACGACGAGCAACCGAGCAACCACTGAAAACTTTGCTACAATAAGAGTATCATGCAACCAACCTCACAACTCCCCCAAGTACCGCCCCTCCCCGCTAGCAGCGAACAGGTGCAAAAAACCAACAAACTCAAACTTATATGGGGCGTAGTCTGCCTAGTTGGGCCGACTGCACTCCTTATTATTTCCATCCTGTTATTTGCGCTCCTCAGTTTTATCGATAGCACACAAACACCACCGTCGGCGCCAAGCGAAAGCGAGAGTTTGTTTGGCGAGTCATCACCAGCACATACGATCACCAATGTCATCTTATATCTCGTAGGTGCAGTGAGCGCCTTAACCTGGCTACCTGGCGTTATTATCGGCATCATCTTGCTTACTAGTCGTAAGCGAGCATAAATGAGAAACAAAATCTTAGCGATTTTTTGGCGCAGAAAGAGCCTTTTTATAAAAAGGCTCTTTTTAGTTCGCTACAAGATATTCGCGAAGTATTATTTTTGACGCATTGACTTAACGATTGCCGCAAGCGCTGTTTTATCGGGGTCAACGTCCCTCGGTGATCCGTCCATATCGTGGGTTACTGCTGGAAACGCAATGGCATCATGTAGTGGTATAGCGTCAAGATGTTTGACGCCGCGCCCCTCAGGAGTGCCGGCTACCCACCTATCTGGATAATTAAGAGCTTCAGTCCATCGACCATAGTTTCTTTTATCGTCCTTTAGCTTTGCGTTCGCGGCTACTTCTGCATGCACAGCATCTGCCAACTCTTTAGGTATGATTGTGCCGCCCACATTACCTTCATGGGTTTTTTCACTAACGGCTGTCCAATCAACAAACGCAACATGCGTAGCATCCAACCCGCCGAAGGCGTATCTACCCATGGTTCTTGACTTTTTTGGCCCTTGCGATAGGACTCTATCATATTTAAGCGCCGCGGTGATACTCTCCGCAGTAGGGTCTGCATTAGCATTGGCTCTTGCAGAGTGTGCAAAAGCGCGTTGTTCACGTGGATTACGGTTTTTCATAACTTTATTCTAGCATATTCTTTATAAAAAATCAAGTCTTTTATACCCTGTTAGTGATGCTTACCTCTGTAATTTTGTCTGATTATCTGGTATAATTACTACATATGCCACGTATCGAGCTGAATATTGACGACCTAACTAATGAGAAACAGAATCTTAGCGATTTTTTGGCACAGCCCGACGCCTATAGCGACCCAGATTTTACCAAGAAAAACAAACGTTTTACTGAATTAGAAAATATCATTACGAAGGCGCTAGAGCGCGAAACGACTGAAAAGCAATTAGCTGAAGCGAAAGAACTCGCAAATGGCAGCGACGAACTGGCCGAGCTTGCCAAGCTAGAAATCCCCGACGACGAAGCGAAACTCATGCAAATCGAAGAAGATCTGTTTGTGATGCTCGCACCGAAAGACCCGAACGACGAAAAGAATATCATCATCGAAATCCGCGCTGGTGCCGGTGGCGACGAATCATCACTATTTGCAGCCGAACTTTACCGTATGTATCTCCGCTGGTGCGAAGCCAATGGGTATAAGACCGAGCTCATGAGTGAAAGTGCAAGCGATAGCGGCGGCTACAAAGAAGTAATATTTATGGTAAGGGGTGACGCTCCATATGCGAAGCTTAAGTTTGAAGGCGGCGTCCACCGTGTTCAGCGCGTGCCGGTTACCGAAAGCCAAGGTCGCATCCACACCAGCACAGTGACAGTTGCCGTATTACCAGAGGCTGAAGAAGCCGATGTACAAATCAATGCCAATGACCTACGCATCGATGTCTACCGCAGTGGTGGCCACGGTGGCCAGAGCGTTAACACCACCGACTCAGCTGTGCGCATCACTCACTTACCTACCGGCATGGTGGTAACAAATCAGGATGAAAAATCGCAAATCAAAAACAAAGAAAAGGCCATGAGCGTCCTGCGTAGCCGCCTATTGCAGCAAAAAATTGATGAAGAAAACGCAAAGCTAACCGCCGAACGTCGCAGCCTAGTGGGTACCGGCGACCGCAGCGAAAAAATCCGCACCTACAACTTCCCGCAGGATCGCATTACCGACCACCGCATCGGCTACTCGCGCAGTAACATCCCCGCTGCAATGAATGGTGATATCGACGATCTCATCGAACATTTGCAGGCGTATGAGCGTGAACTCAAAGCCCAAAATATCGAGAGCTAAGATGGGAAAAGCATACCTTATTACCGGCATAGCGGGTGCAGGAAAATCTACCATCAAACAATCTTTGATTGATTTAGGGTATACCGCCTACGACATTGATGACGGTATGGCTCACTGGGTAAACCGCGAAACCAAAAAGCCCACCGCCTATAGTTCCGCGCTAGTCCCTATGACCGACGCTCATGACTGGCTGGTGAATAAAGCTGCTTTATTAAAGGCTATCGCCTCAGACAAAGTGGTATTTGTTTGTGGTTCAGCGCACGATCTTTATCAGTACTGCGATTATTTCGATACCGCATTTCTTCTCCGCTACCCTTCTGCCGATGCCATTAAAACACGGCTTAGTTCGCGCACCAACAATTCATACGGCAAAGACCCCAAAGAACTCGCCAGTATCATTGGTTACTGGAAAGAATACGAGCAACGGTATATGCATATTGCCAAAGTGATTGACTGCACCGAGCCGCTTCCAAATATCATCACTACAATTATTTCCACTATTAATTCGCCATGATAAAGCAGTCAAGTATAAGCAACGATAGTGTCCGCATCTGGACTCGTGATGCGGCCGAAGAGCTCGCAAGCGCAGGCATTGCAAGTGCACTCCTTGACGCCGAAATTATACTCGCCCATACCCTGCGCAAAAGTCGTACATGGTTGCATGCACATAGCGAGGATTTAATTAGGGTGCGAGAGTTAGAAATAGCAAATGCACGCCTCGCACTTCGCTTAGACCGCACGCCCATTGCCTACATCATTGGCCACAAAGAGTTTTACGGCCGCCTGTTCAAAGTAACCCCGAGCGTACTCATTCCCCGTCCGGAATCAGAAGCTATTATCACGCTATTAAAAGCGCACTTGCCGGAAAAAGCTACTCGCTTAATTGATGTCGGCACCGGTAGCGGTTGCCTTGGTATCACCGCTAAACTAGAGCTTCCACAGCTCGAGGTGACTCTTGCAGATATTAGTCACCACGCTCTCAAGGTGGCCGAATCTAACGCACAGTCCCTAAACGCCGAGGTTACTATCATCAGAAGCGACCTGCTTTCAAAACTCGAAATTCAACATTCACAATTCGACATCCTTCTCGCCAACCTGCCTTATGTCGATCCATCATGGGAACGCTCGCCCGAAACTAACGCCGAACCCGAACTTGCCCTCTTCGCGAGTGATGGCGGGCTAGCGCTTATTAAGCGGCTTCTTCAGCAGGCGCCCGAAAGCCTATTGCCTGGCGGGATCATAATCCTTGAGGCAGACCCAGAGCAACACGCTGCAATTATTGACTGTGCATCCAACTATAATATTCACCATATCACCACAGATGGGTACGCGATAGTATTGCGGTTAAACTAACTTGAATAGAGACCGAGTGTCACTTTTGCCGTAGCTTCTTTACCATCGCGTAAATAGGTAATCTCAATCGTATCGCCAGGTCCGTACTGACCAATAAGCGTAGACACGCCTCCGGCCGTACCAACTATCTGCCTATTGATTTTGGTAACGATATCTTTTTCCTTCAAGCCAGCCTTAGCGGCGGGACTACCGGCAACCACAGCAACATCCGAGCCGCTGGTCGCCACGTAGGCCCCTTGTTTTACAGGCAGGTCATATTGCTTAGCGACGGCCGCGGTAATTTCAACATATCGAAGCCCTAGATAGGCGCGCTTTACTCCGTCGCCTGCTACCACAGATTTAGTGGTACCCTTGGTTGCATTAATTGGAATTGCAAAGCCAATCCCCTCGGCATCTGAGGCCACTGCCGTATTCATACCAATCACTTGGCCGCTAAAGTTGAGAAGTGGCCCGCCAGAGTTCCCTGGGTTAATCGCAGCATCGGTTTGCAAAAGATCGGTCAACGATTCAACATTATTCTCATCGCCTTGATTGCTGGCCGAGACTGGTCGTCCCTTGCCCGAGATAATACCGCTGGAAACAGTGTTTTGGTATTGTCCAAGCGCATTCCCGATTGCAATCACCTGCTGTCCAACTCGAACGGTCGACGAGTCGCCAAATTCGGCCGGCGTAAGATCGCTAACACCATCAATTTTAAGATAAGCGACGTCATTCAAAGGGTCAGAACCGATAACTTTCGCGTCTTCGTACGTAGTACCGTCGGTCGTTACTACCTGCACCTTAGTTGCTCCATCGACAACGTGGTTATTGGTAAGAATATAACCATCTTTACTTAAAATAATGCCCGTTCCAGCCGCTTGTTGATCGGCGGCACCGAAAATATTTTGAGCATTCGTGCTTGTCACGATCGAAACAACACTAGGCGCTACTTTTTCTACCACTTTACTAATAAGGTCCTCGGTAGAAGTCGCGGTAAGATTGCCATCATTTTTTACTGTCTGCACCTCTGTAATGGGCGCGAGATTTGTATGCGTATACCAATAGTAACCCCCCACCGAAAGCGCGATAAGAATGATACCAACAATAACTGCCACAGTTCCCTTCTTGGTAGAGTTATTATTTACAGGAACGACAGGCGCGGTAACTGGTTGATCATTGTTTTGCATGTTTTCTCCTTGTTTTTACTAGCTTACAGGGTGTCTGGGCTAAATAGTCGAGCGAACACATAGGCTGTCACCATAATACTGGCAGTGAGGATAATGGCAGGTAAAATATCCGCACGCCGAACCGAACCATAGCGGTGATAGCTGTTATATGCCCGCTCTGCTATAAAGCATAGTAGCGTCGTAAATAATGCTAGCTGAGAAAACTGAATGGAACCTGAGTTCGGAACGGGATATGCCATCAGCCAGTGAAAACTCACCCAACCTAACTCGGCAAACGCAAAAGCACCAATCATACTATACAGTGTGGTATGAGGCTCTTCGTAGCTGCCGAGCACATGACGGCTTACCACATAGCCAATTCCACCCATAGCGAGAACGAAAAAGAACGGGTCCCACGCGTATGAAACAATCGAAAGTGCCGTAATCCCAATAAATACCGCTACCGCCGCCTGAAAAGCCACAAATGAGCGCCGTGAGCGGGGCTTGATAAAAAGCAACCAACCGATATAAAGCAGTGCAATCACGATCTGCGCCACCGTACTTCCCTGAGCAGAAGCAAGCAGCACCACAACGCTAATGCCAACAATAATATCGACCATATTGGCAATAAGGTTAGCAAACCAAAAACGAGGCCGAACAGCTAAGACGCGCCACTTACTCAATAGTACCATCAAAAAAGCAAGCCACGGTGATTGTGAAGTTGTCACAATAAGATAAATAACGGCGGCGAGCGCAATATTCATGCCTATGTAGGCGAGTTCGCTTACACGAGATCGACGCCTATGCAATTTCAACAAGTCCATATGTCCTCTTATTGTACCACTTATTGACTCGTTGCAGTTTGGCTCGGCGTCACTACAATCACCACATAGTCCGTTTCGTCGCCGATAGTTATACCGCTCACGGCATCAACTGATTGTGCCTTAACACCGTAAAGTGCGCTCAGTTTCTCGCCCGTCTTACTTTTTGTCTTGGATCCTACTTTATAAATAATGTTTTTTGTGTACTCTTTTTCAGGAGCATTATCGGTGGTATCAATAGTCATACCAAGCGCCTCAAGCTTGTCGGCCTCTGTTTTCGCAAGGCCCGCGGTTGCTGATCCGTTTAGTACGATCACGTGTGGCTCCTCGCGCTCAATACCCGTTGCATAGAGTTTCTTTTTGATAAATGCTTGAAGATCGTCAAACTCAAACTTACCCGCTGCTGGCTGCGCACTTGCAGTAAGAATCTTTTCATCAAGCAAATTAATGCGCACAATTGCATCGTTCGGCACATCGTGTGCCAAGCTCATAAGTGTACGGATTTCACTAGTATCAAAATTCGTGCGTAAATTTTTACCAACTGCATCAATTAAGCCAGAGACCTTACCAATATTCGTGAGTGTACCGGTACTGAGCGCCTTGTCTTTGATTGCAACTATAATTTTTTGCTGATTCTGCTCTCGGTCGAAGTTAGAGTTTCCAAGGCCATAGGTTGGCTCAATGTCACCTCGAGCCTGCGCTAAGTATAAGGCGTGCTCGGCGTCAAGCTCGGCAGGACCATTTTTGTAATCTATAAAGTGACCATTTGGCGGGCAGTTTTTGACCTTTGTTGCCTTAGATGCGTACGGATTACCCCCCATACACTTCCAATCAAAGTTGCTATCCATGACCCCTGGCGCTCCACCACTTCCTTCTATATTGACAGTCACGGTACCAAGTGCACCAACAATGTCGCGCACTACCGAATAATTAACATGTGCATAGTACGGAATCTCTAAGCCTGTGACTTCGCTTACTTTTTCTTTTAGCGCAATTGCACCAGCCTTTTCGTCATTTCCATCTTCGTAGTGGCAGCCATATACAACATTAATCTTGCCGCTATACCCAGGCATACATGCTTCGCCATACTGCACCTCAAGATCACGCGGAATACTCACCATATAGGCGTCTTTGGTGGTTTGATTAATACTCAGCACCATAATCGAGTCGGTGAGCCATCCCGCTTCATGACCGGGGTCGTCTTCTGAGGTACCAAACACCAATATATTCGTACGACCACCTGCATCTTGCTGGAGTTTCTTTTGTTGCACCAAGCCAAAGATATCGCCATTAAAGACCGAGCTGCTTGCGCTAATCGCTTTATACGCAAGATAGACACCCGCCGCAACAACCCCTACAACAATAAGGATGATTATCCACTTAATGATCTTTCGGCGCCGAGATTTCGGGGCCTTTGCATGATGCTTGCGGCGACTCTTTTTTTGCCCCGGTACCGGCTGATCAATTTCGCGCAGCGAATCATCAATATCGGCACGCGTTAACCCATGTGTTTCGGTGGGAGTTAGGGCATTTGTTTGTGGCGTAGCAGATGGTTTTTTGCTCACTGTACGACGCGTTTTCGACTGCGGTACACGAGTACGCTGAAAACTGGTTAAGTCCGCCGGTGGCAGCTTTCTATCAACATCGCTCCCCACCATACCAGGGGAGCGTCGCGGAACAAAGCCATCGATGCCGGAATTTTTTACCATATTACTACCCCTTATTGTAGCGGATATAGCCATAAAAAGAAACGCCAAACCGTTTGTGTCTAGCATTTATTTTTACCTGGTAATACTGTATACTACGCTGTAATGCAACCAAGCTATCTTACCCGTCATCCAGGACTCAAAGATGCCGTCAGTTTTGTCGGGTTTATTTTGCTGGTTTTTGTGGGCACACTCCTCATTAACACCTTTATATTCCGCAGTTTTAGCGTGCAGGGTCACAGCATGGACCCAACGCTTGCCGATGGCCAGCGCCTCATTGTAAACCGCCTACCTATTACCGCCTCGCAGCTCGGCAATAAGCAATATTTTCCCGAGCGCGGTCAAATTATCGTCTTTAAAAACCCACAATTTGTTATTGGTTCGATGGACGAGTACATCGTAAAACGTGTCATCGCCTTTCCTGGCGAACGTGTCACTGTAACCGATGGAGTACTGAAGGTATATAACGCCGAGCACCCAACCGGTTACGAACCAGACCTCGCTTGGCGCAAAGATGGCGTTGGTCCTAAATCACCGTCAAGCGGTGAAGGGCTCGATACAACTGTGCCCGATAATACGGTCTTCGTCAGTGGCGATAACCGCATTGATAATAACTCCTACGACTCACGCACCGGCCTTGGCACCATTCCAACCTTCGATATTGTTGGCCCGGTCTCGCTACGAATTTATCCGTTCAACAACGTTCACGCGTTTTAGCGTTCGAGTAGTTTTGCCAGTCGTTCAAATTCATCTTTGCTCTTGTAGCTAATAACAATCTGTCCAGCACTATTCGTTGTCTCTTTCACTCGTACATTGGTGCCAAATTGCTTCGCAAGACGCTTAGCGTGTTGTCGAAAAGCGGTATTCACTTCTGGTTTTGCGGCCGGAGCTTTGCCGGGTTTCGGCGCTGTTTTTGCCCGGGTTGCATATTCTTCAACCATACGCGCACTCCATTCTTCGCGAATAATTCGAGGAATTATTGCCTCTATGCTAGCGTCATCAAGGCCAATCAGCGCACGAATCTGCCCTGGCCGAACGGTACCATGCGCAAGTGCCTCACGCGCTACCGACGGCAAGCGCAGTAAACGCAAAGTGTTGCTCACCGCAGCCGCCGAACGCCCCCCTACCCTGTCACCAATCTGGTCGAGAGTTAAGTTAAATTGATCGCGCAGCTTTAGGTACGCCGTGGCCGTTTCTAGCGGATTAAGATCGCGACGCTGTAAGTTCTCGATGAGACTCACCTCAAGCTTGTGCTGACCGCTCAGCGTACGCACTAACGCGGGAATCTTCTCTAGCCCGGCGCGTTCGGCAGCCCGGTAACGACGCTCACCCGCCACAATCATGTAGGCGCCTGCGTGAGGAGTTACGACGATAGGTTGCAAAATACCATGCTCTTTAATCGAGGCGGCAAGTTCATCAAGCGAAATTTCATCAAAACTGCGTCGCGGCTGATCAGGATCGGCGGTAATTTCCGTCAATTTAATCTGGCGCAGGTCGCTAACACTTTCATCTTGCTTTGCGGTAGGATCAAACGATTCATCAAGCAATTCCGTCGGAATTAATGATTCAAAACTGCGTCCTAGCCCGGTTTTTTTAGCCGACACGTTCAATCACCTCCTTGGTTACTGCTTTGTAGGCGCGTGCCCCCTTACTGAATTTATCGTACACCCCTATCGGAACTCCGTGGCTCGGCGCTTCCGCAAGTCGTACATTACGAGGAATTGTTGCGGTAAATACCTTCGCCGGAAAGTGCTTTGTAATTTCTGCAAGCACCTGTGTAGAAAGTGAGGTCCGACTATCTACCATGGTTGGCAATACGCCTACAAGGTCGAGCGTAGGATTAAGACTCTTGCGGATGAGTTTCATTGTCTCGAGCAATTGCCCCAAGCCTTCAAGCGCGTAAAATTCGGCCTGTACCGGTAGCAGTACGTAGCGCGCCGCAATCAGGGCATTAACGGTTAGCAGGCTCAAACTTGGCGGGCAGTCAATAATAATATATTCATACCGCTCACCCAGCGACTGAATCGCGTATTTAAGGCGGCTAAACCGATGTTCTGCTTGCGCCATTTCAACCTCTGTGTTCGCGAGGCTTGGTTCGGTAGGGGCAACGCTAAGGTGCTTAAATTCCGTTGGCGTAATTACCTCGGCAAGCGACTTTTTACCTAAAATAACATCCGCCATGGTCGCCTCTAGAGCTTGCTTATCGATACCAAGCCCGCTTGTTGCATTTCCCTGGGGATCAAAATCAATTAACAGCGTGCTATGGTCCGATTTTGCCAAATAATACGCAATATTGATGGCCGTTGTCGTCTTGCCAACGCCCCCTTTTTGGTTTGTCACCGCAATAATAGTCGATGGTTTTGGTGTCCCCTGCATGTAGCTATAATTATACCTTAAGTAGTAAACAGATTCTAGATACTAGATTATAGATATTAAAACAGAAAACAGCGCACATTGTACGTTGTTTCCCTGGCATCTAAAATCTAGACTCTACTTAATAGAAGCTATTTCGATTTTAGTATATTTCTGGCGGTGGCCAGTTTGGGTGTTAACACGTTTTTTGCTTTTGTAGCGAATAACGCGTACTTTTTCGCCAGCGACTTTTTCGTCGACAACTTTTGCTTTCACTGCAACACCCTTCACGAGTGGCGTACCGACTGTCGTCTTGTCGCCATCAATTACGAGGAGTGCGTCGAGAGTGAGTTCTTTTGTGCCTTCAGGGAGGAGGTCCACCAGGAGGGTCTCTTTTTCGGCTACAAGATACTGCTTGCCACCGATTTTCACGACTGCTTTCATAATTTTCCTTAAATTAAATTACCTTCAATGAAGTATTGTAACAGATGTAGGGTTATTTTACAATCCCGCCACACACAACGTTATTGGCATGAAGCCAGCCTTCAAGCGTTCCTCCATCTAGATACTGCCCTTTTGCTCGAACCAGTCTCATATGCTGGCTACCGTTTTCTAAAAGTTCAGTAAATGGAGTAAATATATAGTACTCGCCGTCCACATCCGTCGCTACGTAACGCTTTATGGCCTGCAGCATTTCATAAGTTAATAAGTATTTGCTAACATTTTTTATAAATGGGCTCGGTGGTGTATCGGGGTGCTCATCTATCCGTATAAAGTTATCATCTACATCGGCTACAATTGACCCGTATCGACCGGTAATCGTATCGTCATCATTGAGCGCGGCACCTAGAATACCATTATAGCCTTCAGGAGTGTTCTCTATTAGTCGTCGTACCTCGCTAGACTCATCAATATTATAAAAGAAATCATCGCCCATAAGCACAACTACCGGCTCGTCCGGACCGACAAAGTCAGCCGCAAGCGCTACAGGAACAGCCGTGCCATATTTACCATAGCTAGGCTGGGTGATAAAGTGCAACTTAACATCTTTCAGGGGCGTAATAAGAGGGAGTAGATCTTCCTTGCCATTCCGGACCAAATAATCTTTCAGTTTAATATTAGTACGGTAGTATTCTTCGAGCTGGGTGCTATCTTCACCTACCACAAATATTAACTCAGTAATACCAGCCTTTAAACAATCTTGAACAACATAGTCAACTATAGGGCGATTACCGACAGGTAACATGCATTTTTCGATCGTCTTAGTAATTGGCAGTCGGCGAGCACCCCACCCTGCCACAGGAATAATTGCTTTTGTAATCGTCATTACTTTAGTATAGCGCAGTTGCTAAGGTTGCCACTTATTCGTCGTCGGATGCAAAATTAAACCATGTCGGGTCTTTTGCGATATCTTCTTCAACGCTACTCCAAAACTCTGTGAGCGAACGACTATCTGGTGTTGGCTCTAACTGCCAGGTTTCTTCATGAGAATCCTCAATCGCTTGGATCAATTCATCATCTTCATCAGCTACCGGATTCAGGTGAATCCCGTGTGAGCTATTGGTGTATCGTGAGTGTGATTTTAAGTGCAGCATGTTTGTGTTTATAGGTTTATATTTCTATTTAAGCACAAACATATTAAAAAGTCAAGTCTACGCGCTACGTCCGCGACCAATAGCCCGTATCACCCCTCTGACTGTAAGCCACGCCACAATCGCGCCTGCGACAATTGCCACCCACCAATACCAAGCCAAGCCGCCGCGAGATTCGCTCGGTACGGCAGTATCGGATGTTGCGGCTAGCGTGCGAGCTGCAGCAGCGCCCGTATCACCCGCCGACGGCACGGCACTATTATCATCGTTGTTCACTCCACGATCAAGCGCCGCTTGAGCCTCTGCCGATACCTGAGGCGCCAAAAAGTAACGAGATGTATCCGTATCCGAAGCCACCGCTACCTCTTTGGTCGTATCACTTGTAGCTGTATCGTCGTCAGTACCGCTGCCACTCGGCGCATATATCGTTGCATTTCTAATACTACTTGTACCTTGATTTCCCGCGGCATCCAGCGCACTCAGCGAGACAGTGTGTGTCCCAACAGAAAGTCCGGCAATCTGGAACGAAAAGGTACCGTCAGAAGCAGCCGTCGCCGTATCCGAAAGTAACACGCCGTCTACCGTTATATATAGCACTGTCACTCCTGGCTCAACCGTCCCACTCACCGTAATGGCACTTCCGGCCACTACCGAGCTAATAGGTTCAAGAGTAATTGCTGGCGGTATCGTATCTGGAGGTACGGTAACTAAAGCCGTTTTTGGTGCACTTGTTCCTTCGTGCTGCAGAGCATCTTTTGCCAAAACAGTAATAGTGTAACTGCCAGCACTCAGCCCACTAATGGTAGCAGCAAACGCGCCATTACTTACCGAAATGTTAGTTGCTGCCGCATTGCCATCTATAAATAAGGTCGCCTCAGTAATATCGGGGTCATCTATTGTGCCCGATATCGCCACATCTTGACCTTCAACAACCGGTGCAATATCGTCTAATGTCACGGTTGGTTCTTTATCAAGTATGAAATGCAATTCACTGCTATTCCCCGAGGCATCAGTTGCAACCACCGTATGCTGGCCCTGCCCTGAAACATCTACCATATAACTTGGTGCCGAACCGGTAAATGGCGTATCCGCCACACCATCCAATGTTACAGAATCTAGCTCGTCTTCGGTAATTGTTAGGGTAACACTCTCGGCTACAACGACCTCACCTTCTTGCAGGCTAAACGTAGGCGCGGTTGTATCTTCTGCCGCATGCGCGGTAGAGGGGAAAGATTGCTGATTCAGTATTATCGAGCCTAGTAGAATGACACTTACGAAAGCAATATGTATAGTTCGGCTTAACGGCCCTTTTCGCGCGGCTACCATCCTCGCTCCTCCCTACGGTTAACTGATGTTTCTGCCTTGTCCCCACCGTATCTTGTTTCTATTGTACAGTTATCGGGCAATAGGTTCAACTTCTCCTTAGTCGCGGCCCTTCAATGTGTCGGTAATTTTCTGCTTTGCGACATCGACTGTTTGTTGGTCTGGCACCATTACATACAAAGGTTGTGCACCCATGCTGTATGTGGCGCTCGTCGCCCCTGTTCCGTCTACGCTAATAGATTCTACGCTCCATGCGTGTAACGTATCCAATTGGCGATTAGCGAGCTTTGTCAGGTTATCTTGCCCTATGTTTGTTTGTACGGCACTCTGCGCAGCTTTCAAGATACTTTGATAATTGAGAATATTCCTAGGATTATTCATCTTGGCAATAATCGCCTCTATTACCCGTTGCTGATTCTTTCCGCGCTGCCTATCGCCCTCACTAAAGCTGTAGCGCTCACGGGCGAACTCAAGCGCACGCTTGCCGTCTACATAATTAGCACCGGTATGAAACGACTTGAAATCATAGTCCGAATACACCTCTACCCCGCCCATTGCGTCGATAATCTCCACTAGCGAATCAAAATTAACGCGCACATAAGCTTCTATACTAGTGCCATATAAATCTTCTAGGGTTTGGCGTGACATATCTATGCCGTACAGTCCCGCGTGGGTCAGCTTATCTTTGGTGCCAGTGGTACCATGAAGTTGCACATAGTAATCGCGAGGGGTATTCACGAGTAAAATATGGTTTGTCTGCGGATTAATAACTGCTAGCATATTCACATCACTCCGCGACACCGTACTAACAGCGCCGTAAGTATCGATACCACTAATGTATAGCACAAATGGCTTACTAACATCGACCGTGGTGGCCGCAGCGTTCTTTGAGCGAACCGTAAAGGTGGCAAGAACTTCTATAGAAGCGTATATTTGTGGTGTATTGTCGCGCACTGCTTCCATATAAGCACTACTAAGCACCCCAGAATCTGCCGCCTTGTCGTTAAGCGCAGTCACAAGCGCCGCCAAATTATCATAATTTACGGGCTTGGCAGGCGTCTTGCGCGCAAGCTCCTGCGTTACCTCGCTCTCGCTGTGGTCGCCCTGCAGTAGCGCAGCCGTAGCAAGCGTATTAAGGGTTAAATGGCGATCTTTGAGGGCCACCACACTATAGGTTTCAGTGGTGTATTCGGTTTGCTGAATGGTTGCGATAAACCCGTGCAAGGTAACCGCGGTACTAAAAGCCCCCACGCTAACCACGCCAACAAGCAGCGACAGCGCGATAAGCCACACGTTTTTCGCGGTCGATACATGGCTGCGTAATTGGGCACGAAGTATTACGGCCATCGCCACGGCACTCACTAGCACCAGCACTACAAGATACTTGCCCGGAATAAACTTCACTACTACAAGCGCAATTATTGCGGCCACGTACAGAGTAGCCGCTAGCAGGGCGAGAAGTTTGCGTACCGTATCTAGCGATAGTTTACGGTACCACGCGGGCGGTGGCGTTACTTGCTTTTTTGTCATTGCACTATATTATGCATTATTTTTTGATATTATGCAATCGTCGCACTCTGTCAATGAGCGCATGGCTCGCAACTCCAATGCTCGCAGCGGCGGTATCAATCAGTACATCGCGCACTTCCCCGCTACGCCCATGAATAAATAGTTGGTGCGCTTCGTCAAAGCACGCATAGCCACAAGCAATCACGATTGCCAGCAGAACAGCTTTTTTACGGGCCATAGTGTGGGTGCGTAGCGCATTATAAATAAGCACGCCAAGTATTAAGTATAAAAACGTATGAGCAGCTTTGCGTGTGATGAACGATAGCAAGCTTTCGTCGGTACTGCCAGTGACGGTGCCTAAGTATGAAGCAAAAAATTCACTTTGCCCCTGCGAAACAGTCGAATTCTGTGCCGAAAATAGAAATATCACTACCATCCAGATAGCAACTAAAGCGTAGCTGAGGTACTGTTTTGTTCGTGAAGACATTACTATCTATTGTAGCGTAAATTCGTTAGCTCACTACCCATGTAGCAGATTTATTTTTGCCTATCGCAAGCGCGATTGCATCGTACGTAGCAGATGCATCTCGCTTGATTTCATCCAGCACGGCCTGCTCGGTCGAATTTACAGTGGCATTTACAGGGACATTCCTGGTGTCAAAGTCGATAATCGCCATATCATACAAAAATCTTTTCAGCTCTTGGCCGCTGCCCGTATCGTAATACTGCTTCAGTAGTCTGTTCGATGGTCATATGAAACTTGTCGTTCATGGTGCTCATTATACCTCAGTGCTAAAATAGCTCTAGATGCTAAATACCGATAGACTCACAACTCTCCAGCAAAACGAGTACGAGAGTGCTGCCCGTGCCAATGAACTAAGCACAGAATACACAAAGAACCTTAATGCCATTAATGGCAGAGTTGTCGTCATTGCCGTCGGTTCGGCGTCGCTGCTTTTTACTTTCATAGGTGTTCTGTTTGGTAGTCAGAGAGAAACATCGGCACTCGAGTACAAGTATGTCGTACTAGCGGTTATCGGTTTCCTTCTCAGCTCTGGGCTTCTTTTAGCGAGCGGTTGGTTTGCTAGCTTATTTCGATTCAACATGGCCATGGGACATAATCTCCGTAATAAAATAGCAACCCGCCGAGAGGAAATCCAGATTACCGAAACAGGCCAAGTTGCCCACTCCAACGGGGCGATGCTAGAGCCTAAAGATATTGAGTTGCGTCTCAAAACACTAAAGGCCGGGATGGAAAACATGCATGCCGCGTCAAAAAAATGCCAAATGGCCAAAACAATCTACCAGACTCTCTACCGCATCTCTCTCCTGAGCGGCTATCTTGTCTTGATTGCAGCATATAGCTTTACCCTCGTATTCTTCTTAGGCATTATAGAGATGATTAATCACTAGTAGAGCTAAACTATTTTATTTTCTGAAGAGCCGTTCTCTAGCCCTTTCTTAGCGCACCGCTCCTGCCCGCTTGTATCCTTCAGGATTCTGTGACTGCCAACGCCAGCTATCCGCGCAGGCCCGATCGATATCCAGCTCGGCCTTCCAGTTCAGCTCGCGCTCTGCCAGCGACACATCGGCGTAGCAGGCAGCCACGTCGCCCGGCCGGCGGTCAGCAATGGCGTACGGCACCTCGCGTCCGGCGGCACGACTGAACGCCGCGATCAGTTCCAGCACCGAAACACCGTTACCAGTACCAATGTTGTAGACTTTGTACTCGTTCGGATGATCAAGATGTGCGACAGCAGCCAGATGCGCAAGCGCTAGGTCAACCACATGTATATAGTCGCGCACGCCGGTGCCGTCGGGAGTAGCATAATCACCCCCAAATACCTGGACCGTCTCACGCTTACCAACTGCGACTTGGCTGACATATGGTAGTAGATTGTTCGGAATACCACTTGGATCCTCACCAATACGCCCGCTCTCATGTGCACCCACGGGGTTGAAGTAGCGCAGGCTCGTGATGTTCCAGCCCTGACGCGTTGCGGCCACATCTTTGAGTATCTGCTCAATCATAAGTTTTGTATAGCCGTATGGGTTAGTTGCACTAAGTGGCATATCTTCAGTAATCGGTAGCTTGGCAGGATCCCCGTAGACTGTCGCCGACGAGCTGAACACCAGTTTTTTGACTTCATACTGAGCCATCACCTCTAGAAGCACTAGCGTGCTAACAAGGTTGTTATCGTAATACTTGAG
>JAPUET010000030.1 GCA_027492465.1 Candidatus Saccharimonadota bacterium
TGTTAGGCACAAAAAGAATAGACAGAGTGTTGCAGAAAGTTAGAGGTTGACATTGTTTGAGATAGTTACTTTCTTTAACCGCCCAAAACAGGACAAGATGCTGTTGCGAAAGGCTGGCGTAGAGCTAGACACGGCACTATTCCCGGTACTCGTCCGCATTGGCATACAGAAAAAGACGGGCATCGTAGAGCTGGCCGATCAACTTGGCCGCGATCACTCAACCGTAAGTCGGCAAGTAGATAAACTTCAGACATTTGGCGTGGTCGAAAGTGCTGCCGCCAAGTCTGACGGACGAGTGCGAGAGATACGGCTAAGTAATGACGGCAAAGCACTCCTAGCAAAAATTGCCAAAGCACGGCGCACTCTCATGCGCGAGGCACTAGGATGCGGCATTAGATGAATTGCAGCGTAGCCTAGAGCGCCTGGCGCAGACATTGGCTCGTAGCTCTAGATAGCCCGCCCGTGAGGGCGACCAAATCGCAAAATGTTTCACTGTGGTGCACCTTGGTGAACGTACTTCGAACTTTTAACCTTTAAGCGTGCGTTCAAGAAAATCGACACTCTTTTGTATAATCTCGCTTGCTTGGTCGTATGTCCAATTGCTATGCGGATAACCTTCAAACAAATCAAGAACGTGCTGGGGTTTAGCGTAGTCTATAAATACTTGTCTATTTTCTGCGGAAACGTATTCGTCAGCGGAACACTGGACTATATACATAGGTATCTCAAGTTTTTGATAGAGTCCTGCGATATTCGCGTCATGGGCTTCCTGCCAAAATGCCGGTGACACCCGTTGACCCGCCTCTTCTATATACTCTTCTTTCGGCCACGCGAACTTATCAACACTAGCGTCAGGTACCCAGGCGACGACCGAAGACAATTCGGGAACTTGTGCAGCAACTGTTACAACCGTCGAGCCACCCATACTCTGACCGAACAAACTCACGCCATATCCTTGCTCAAGATAGTCATTGGCAATAGCTTGAGTCGTCGCAATCCAATCATTGAACCGTGATTCCATGAAATCACCGGCAGAATTCCCGCTTCCGTACTGGTCAAAACGAATGCTGCTGATTCCTTTTTCCGCAAGCATTCGGGCTGTTCGGACGAAGAACCGATTGGGTCCGGTCGAATTCCCTCGATAACCGTGACAAAAAATCACTATATTTTTTAGACCTGTATCGTGAACGCATACCGCGATATCATGCTTATTATAGTTCCGCGTTTCTGTGAACTCTTTCATAGCCTAAGTATAACAAAAAACACCTTGAGGGAATTCAAGATGCTTATGGTTGGTGCGGGATGGGGTAGTCGAAACCCCGTCTCAAGTTTGGAAAACTTGCATATTAACCGTTATACGAATCCCGCGTCAAAGTTATTATAACAGATGCGAATAGCAAAATCATGCTAAAATAGATTTGTCTTTGGCGAGCCCCGGTAGCTCAGTGGATAGAGCAAGAGACTTCTAAGCTTTGGGCCGTAGGTTCGATTCCTACCCGGGGTACCAAAAATGGATTTTCCAGAGATTTCGGGCGTTTTTCGCCCGATTTTTCTTTGGTTTTGCGCAGCGAAACCCAAATGCTGCTGGGGGGAGAAATTGCTCGGGCAGCCGTTGGCTGCACTTTTTTGGATTTTAGAAATAGGTTCAATCCTTCTATTTTCACCAAAGCGTCCTTTATGGCACTCGGCTCGGCATTTTCGGCTATTTTCTTGAGGTCAGTGGCTTGTTTGAGCCACTGGCGCATAGGTTCAACCCATGCATTGGCGGCAAGCGTCAGCTTGCCTATTTGTTCCTCTAGCGACTTCTTTTCTGACATTAGCTCCGACTGTTTTTCTTGGTAGGTTGTGCGGTCTATATCTTGGTCGAGATAACTGTCCAGAAGTCGCTGTAACTTGCTCTGCAAGCTACCAATCTTGTTTTGAGCGTCAGCGATAAAAACACCAGAACTTTGTTCTGCTTGTCTTTCATCGGCTGCAAGCATTATTTCTAGTTGTGTCGCCCACGACTTCGGCAGGGCGTAGCCCTGCAAGATGTCTGTGAGTTGTCCTAATAAATCAGGCTCGGTTACGGCTGGCTCGGTACACTTGATGGTTTTGCTCTTGCGAGTACACCGATAATAGACATATTCATGCACATTACCGTTTTTCTGGTGCTTGGTTTTCTTCTCGGCAGTAATTCTCATGTTACACATGTTGCAACGTAACAGCCCGCAAAAGATCTGTGGATCAATCGTGCCTTTGGTTTTATGTCCACGCCGTGCCAGCGTTGCCTGCACCTTATCAAACAATTTCTTGCTAATAATCGGGGCATGTTTGCCTGCGTGTACTTCGCCACCATACCGAAAATGTCCATAATAAAACGGATTTCTAAGCATTTTCTTCGCTTGGTCTTTGGGTATTTGTTTACCGCTCTTAGTAGTGATATTTTTGGATTTCAAAAATATACAAATACTTTCCAGTGTTTGGTCGCCACGGGCATATAGCTCAAAAGCTTCAATGACAATCGGCGCACGCCGTTTGTCGATAATAATTGTTTTGTTGCGAATATCATTGAGATAGCCAAACGGTGCAATACTTGGGTATTCGCCCCGCCTGACTTTTTGTCGTAAGCCTCGTTTGGTGTTTTCGCTCAAATTGTCTACATAATATTTTGACTGTCCGAAAGCAATAGACAGCATAAACTTTCCTTGACTGGTATTTTCAAACCAAAAACTAGGAAACTTGAGTGTGCCTAGCTTTTGGTTATCGAGTAGATAAATGATTTGTCCGCCGTCTACTGAATTGCGAGCGAGGCGGTCGGGATGCCATGCCAATATATTACCGCCGCTTTTCTCAATCTCTGCCAGTAGCTTACCGAATACTGGTCGCCCTGTTACTTTCGCCGACCGTTTTTCTACAAACTCGTCAGCAATACTCAAGCCCTCACGCTTGGCATGTTCTCGTAGTTCCACCAACTGAGCCTCAATAGATAAAACTTGTTTGTCCTCGACATCTGTACTCTTGCGAGCATAGAGATAGTATTTTTCGCTTTGCATACACCCTCCCAACTTAAATAGCCGCCCCAGTTGTACCCAATACAAGTCGCCTTGAATTGACTAGGACGGCTATTAAAGCCAAAAACAAATGGCGACTGATTATATTGGGTACTCTTTTATTATATCTCAAGACCGCCCATGGCGGCTAAAATCCAAAAAAGTGCAGCCAACGGCTGCCCGAGCAATTTCTCCCCCCAGCAGCATTTGGGTTTCGCTGCGCAAAACCAAAGAAAAATCGGGCGAAAAACGCCCGAAATCTCTGGAAAATCCATTTTTGGTAGAGTTTTACAACTCCGCTCGAACCTATTTTAGCACGAAGTGCTGAAGCTCAGCCCCGCCGCCTGCGGGCGTGAAACGCCCGCTCGCACCACCAGAAAAACCCTTTGCTTTATCTTTTATTTCCCCCCGCCGAATTTCTTTTTTAATTGAAAAGGGTGTTTTCTGGTGGTGGCGTTTTTGCTTAAGAAATCGTGGTAAAATTAGCAATGTCAGGTATAATTAAGTATGTCTGGATTAAACAGTTAGATTTTAGCAGGAGTCTTCGCGAAAGATTCGGTTGAGCTTAAAAAGCGGCAACCGTGCGAAAGACTCAAGGAGCTCAACTCTTTCTGTTTGGTCCAGACAACCTAGCACGGTTGTCGTTTTTAATTTAAGAAAGAGAGGAATAGCGACATGTCAGAGCCACACAAATCAGAGCAAACAGCGAGTCAAGGTCTCGCGATTACGTCGTTAGTTCTCGGTATTTTAGCAATAGTCACATGCCTTGTTTGGTATATCGGTATTGTACTCGGTGCTTTAGCTATTATCTTTGGAGCGGTATCGCTGAAGAAGCCAGGTCGAGGGAAAGCAATCGCAGGAATTGTAACGGGTTGTATTGGTGTTGTCTTGAGCTTGCTCATTGTTTGGGTGGTATCGGCGGCACTTCCTAGCTTGCAACAAAGTCAGCGTGATACGGCACGTAAAAATGACGTTTCAGTTTTGACAAGTGATGTACTGTCATTCCAGACAGAAAATCGGGGACAATTACCAAGTGCAAACGATCTAACAGCTTCTAACCTTGCTCAAATTTCGTCTATTGCCAATTCAGGTAAACCAACCACAGATATGGCCGTATTCAAAACAGGTACAAATTGCAATGGTTCATCATCGGCTCGAAATTACGCGATAACTATTTTGTTAGAAAATGGCTCAACGTACTGCCAGGGTTCATAAAGGTTTGCCATGGAACAAAATCACTCTACAAGAACGGCACTGATTAACAAGCAAATCTCAGAGGCTAAAGGTGGCTTGCTTTACAGCAGCTTGAGTTGTGTCGGTTTTCTGACGCTTGGCGGTATTATTACAGGAATTACCTACTCATTGGCAGAACCCGGTGGGACATACGTCGCTACGACTGGTCTGTTTTTGGTAGGTATGATATCTGGGGTTGTCGCAGTATGGCGACTTATCCAGCTACTTTTCTATCTCACCAAGAGAGGTTCAAGTCGCCAGCCAATTGCACCACAGAGCCATCAGCAATCAAGTAGCAATCGCACATGGGAGGACTTAAACTAATGGAACTCCCTCACTCTAAAACGCGGCAAACATATATTGAGCAAATCAGGATTGTCGAAGCTAACCTAAAAGAGGCGACATCGGGCGACATAGACCACACCTTGCTTACACAGGTACAAAAACGTCTCGATTCTATCGCTGGAAAATACCAATATAGCGACGAGATTGGCACTGCACGATATAAACTTTACGAGCTTCAGGCGCTTGTTCATTTTTTTAAGGGCGACGATGATAACGCGCTCGATTTTATTAATCAAGCAATAGAAGTACGTGGCGATAGTTATGCGCGAGCAGAAAAATTAAAATCCCAACTACAAGAAAAAAATCATCATAGCAATAAACAGACGCACTCGCGCACAAAGAATGAACCACCGCTTCAGCTGCAAGCACTTATCAAAGGACAGCGATCATCGGCGATTGTTATGGCGGTGCTCTCTGTACTATCGATTTACTTTATTCCTTGGGCTATCTTTTACATCATACTAGCAACAAAACTTAAACCTCAGGAAGTGCCGAGCCGAGGTCTGATTAAGGGTGCGGCAATAGCAACGCTGCCGCTCTGTATAGGAGTGATTCCGATTATTATCGACATCGAGTTCTGGAAAATGAATAAAAAGCTAAAAGAGTACGAAGAACTAGGCGACAAAGCATTTATGCCTGACAAGGAGTGGCAGACATCGCAAGAAAAGCACAAAAAAGGTGGTCGCGTTGCCAAAATAGTCCTAGTCACACTACTAGCGGTTCTTGCATTATTTGTTGTTGCAGCGATACTGACGAGTATAGTTTCTAATCATTCCTCAAATACTCCGAGCTTTTTATCTGATTCATCAATGCAACCTTACACATCATCCGAGCATGGCTTCAAGGTTAATTTTCCTGGCTTCCCAGAAACAGAGCATACTAGCGTTGACGTAGAGGGTCGCACTATCCCGCTCACGCAATACTCAAAGTTTTTCGACAACGACAGCAAAGGGTACATGGTACAGACTAGTGAGTATACACCAGACATAGTGCAGCCGGGCAACGAGCGTGGCATCATTGATGGTGCCATTAACGGCACGGCAAAAAGTGACGGCTATACATTACTTAGCTCGTCAAACAATAGTTCGGTGCAGGGATATCCGTCTGGTAGCGCGAGCTACACCGCCACGCAGAGTGGACAAACATACGATGTATACGCGATTAATATTCTACGCGACACTAAACTGTACACATTGATATCAATTGGCGTTAGTAAAGCTGACTTTAATACGTTTGTTGATTCTTTTCAGTTTATTTAGGACACGCAACAACTTAACTCGTGGCGGGCGCGTAGCGCGGTGGCTCTGCCGCCCGAGCGAAGCCCCGACGCCTCTACTGCTTTCAGTAGTCGAACCACCAGAAAACACCCTTTTCAATTAAAAAAGAAATTCGGCGGGGGGAAATAAAAGATAAAGCAAAGGGTTTTTCTGGTGGTGCGAGCGGGCGTTTCACGCCCGCAGGCGGCGGGGCTGAGCTTCAGCACTTCGTGCTAAAATAGGTTCGAGCGGAGTTGTAAAACTCTACCAGGTGAAATGTACGAGCCCTCGTAAAGAGGGTTCATATAATTTCAAGTTTT
>JAPUET010000031.1:0-5221 GCA_027492465.1 Candidatus Saccharimonadota bacterium
ATAACTACTATAGCGATTGGCAAGGATTTTACTTATGTTTAATATCGTGGCGGTAGTTCGGTAGTATATGTCGTCTGCCAACTGCCGTTTTGCTTTGTAATCCTATTGGCCCATACGTACGCATCACCCCGCAAATTAATTACTTCGGCAGCCGCAGACGGATCAGCCGTATTGCTATATGTTCGGTGCAACAAAAGCTGAGACGCCATAACAGGACCATTGATTCGAAGCGGTAATTGACAATTGGTAGACCTTAGGTCTGCCTGCGCTATACCGCTACAAGTGTTTATGGTATCATCCACAATCAACCACGCATCAACGTGTGTGACATTGGGCGCAATATTGATATTTCTCCCCACAAGAATAAGTTGCGGAATGCTCTGGCTATTTGATAGGCCTGTCGAGTGATAGGTAATATCTTGGTCAATTGTAATAGTACCGTTCGTTACTATTACATTGGAACCCGCAACATCATTTAGGTTACCTGCAATAGAAGCTATATCGGCAGTAGAAACCGGTCCCGTCCGCTGATGGGTTATACTGACCCCGGTTAAAGCATTTCGTATATCTGGAATCCTACCAAGCTCGCTAGGTCCAGCAAAACACCCATACTGACAAGTAGAGCCATTATTGGCGAAGGTTAACCTGCTCCACTGTGATTGGTCCGCCGAACTACCATTTATCGCTCCAGACTGTGAAGCCAGTAAATTCACGCTATTTGGAGTAGTAATTGCGT
Source organism: Candidatus Saccharimonadota bacterium (assembly GCA_027492465.1). GTDB lineage: Bacteria > Patescibacteriota > Saccharimonadia > Saccharimonadales > Saccharimonadaceae > Saccharimonas. The sequence goes on from JAPUET010000031.1 coordinate 737, forward strand.
ACTCTACCCATGAGCCGCCCGCTGCCGATAGTGAGCCGCCAGCCGAAGAGTTAAGATTTGTCGCTCCAAAACTACTACCGGTGCGCAAATCATTGCCCCAAATCTGCACATATGGTGGCGAGCGCAAAATAGTGAAACACTGGGTGAGCAAACGCGGCTCCTTGATATCCACGCCTGCCGTAGGTGTGGATATGAGGTTCCAGCTAGCGCAAATGCGTGTTCCCCGACCCCCCTCTACCGTTACCGGTTCATTATGTACCCAGTTATCGCCCTCTATCATTATTCTATCCCAGTTCGGATCATCTCTCTCTCGCGTCCATACGGGGCTATCAACCCCTGTATTAAAGACGCTATTACCGTCACTCTCGTACCATATACGGGCAAACGTATGCGCATCAGCACTACTCGGTGAAGTACTATAAATACCAAAGTTCGCCGTAAAATCAGTCCCTTCTCGCACACTTGTTACTGAACCCAAACTGGTAGTGAGGCGTGGCGATAACTCCCCCCGGGGACATCCTGTAACGTAGCCGATATTTTCAAATGGTAATCGATACTGCAATACATTTATATAGTTGATATGATCAACATGCAAAGTGTACCTAGCACCCGGCTGAAAGGTCATACTACGCATATAGCGTTCTCCGTCGCCATCGCCAAAGGGACCATCACCAGAATTTGCCGGTGTCAACGGTATCCTTACATTAGAACCAACCTGTGTAACATAAATCTCTACTCGGCCACGGCCGTTATCTTCATGTCTACTGTCTAGATCAAAGAGTTCTATCACTCCATCCAGCGGCCCTACAGCATCACAAGGCGTTGCCATTGCTAGGCTATAATCGGCAAAACCGCTCCCGCGCGCTCGCGCCGTAGTAGAAAAATAGTAACTATCGTCGTTGGACGATGTCGCATCTGGCACAGCATACGATATCCAGGCGTTACCGCCATTTGCAATTTCACCGCCATTTACTGCACCGCCCGATACGGTCTGCTCTACGCCGTTTCGTTGGTACGTAAAGCTCACTATTCGCATACGGAAATCTATTTGAGCATTACTCGCTCGACTAGCCCTAGCATTACAGTTATCATTTTTGTTACGCAATATTGTATACACCGTTGTGCGCCACAGGCCATACTTGGGCATCCACTCAAAGTTACCCGCCTCTAGAGGCTGCCCACTACCGTTTGCATAGCAACGGCCGACACCGCCATTATTGCCGTTGACCGACTGGTCGTTAAGCCATACACCGTACGTACCGTAGGTAGTAGAGCGGTACGGGATAAAGTCATAGAGTTCTATGTTCGCCCTTAGCGTTCCGATATCGGCATCGGCAGGAGCTTTTATATAAATAGGTACTTTAACTTCGGTCATGGGACCAGTATTCACCCGGTTACTGAGCGCTAGGCGGATAGCCGTTCCGGCAAGTCCGTACTCTCCAGAGTCTGGAGCCCTTTTATCGATTGCACCGGCCCCTAGCGGAACCATTGCCAGTATTACGGCTGCGCCAATGCCAATATATACGTAAAAGCTTTTAGGCAGATTCATGCAGCTTAGTATACATAAGCATTGTCACTTCGACTAGCCCTATCGATCGCCCTTATCTGATATACTATCGACATGAGTTTATCTATTGGAATCGTCGGCTTGCCCAATGTCGGCAAGTCGACACTTTTTAACGCCCTTACCCACAACGATATTTTGGCGGCTAACTACCCGTTCGCCACTATCGAGCCCAACACAGGGATTGTCGGTGTACCCGACGAGCGCCTAGGAGTGCTTGCAAAAATGTATGCAAGCGAAAAGGTCGTCCCCGCTACCGTTACCTTTGTTGATATCGCCGGACTTGTGGCTGGTGCCAGTCAGGGCGAAGGCCTAGGTAACAAATTCCTCGCGAACATTCGCCAATGTGACGCGATTGTGCATATAGTGCGCGCCTTCGAAAGCGGCGATATTGTGCACGTTGAAAATAATGTCAACCCCAAGCGCGATATTGAAATCATTACCACCGAGCTGCTACTGGCCGACATTCAAACCGTTGAAACTCGCCTGCAAAAGCTACAAAAAGAGGCCAAGGCGAACCCTGGCGCCAAAGCCGCGTTCGATAGTTTAAGCGAACTAAAGCAAGATCTAGAGGCCGGTATACCGGTGCATACGAATAAAAAAGTTGCTCATGAGACAATTGCAGATTTACATCTGCTTACCGCAAAACCCGTAATATATGTATTTAACGTCAACGAAGATACCTTAGTAAACGAAGAACAGCGCCGCGCTCTTACAGAACTCGCTGCCGAATCTCATGCCCTCTTTATTTGCGCCAAGTTAGAAGACGAGCTAAAAGGGCTCAACCCTAGTGACGCCATGGAACTATTAGAAAGCTACGATATCGCCGAACCCGGCCTTAGCCAAATGATTCACGCCGCCTACGATATTTTAGGCTTGCAAAGCTACCTAACAGCTGGTCAAAAAGAAGTGAGGGCGTGGACAATCAAAAAAGGCGCGACTGCGCCCCAGGCGGCTGGAGTGATCCATAGCGATTTTGAACGTGGATTTATTGCCGCGCAAATTGTTGATTATTACGATCTTGTGGCAGCCGGTTCCGAAGCCAATGCCCGTGCCGCTGGTAAAATCCGCACCGAAGGCAAAGACTACATAATGCAACCAAATGATGTAGTTGAATTTCGATTTAATGTAAGTAAATAGCCTAAAAAGAAGCGAGCCCCGTGTTTTCTGCACCTGGCTGGCGCATAAACACGGGGTTTGTGTACTCGACCTCACTTCTTCGCTCTGTGGATAGCGACCACCCGGAACCGCTGTACCGAGTTTTCGAGCGCGTGACCATCGGGGCGAATGACACCCGTGCGATCACAGGTAGTGAGGCGAATCTCGCGCGCAGTCTTTCCACCATTCTCGGTGTACTTCTTCTGCGTGTTGAGCTCCGTCTTCACTACCTCATGGGAGTCTTCGCGAGCAACCGCCTCCACAACGTCGCCCGAACTGTATTTGATGTACAGCCGATCACCCTTCTTGCCGCCACTCACCTTTTTGCCGTTCTTCTTGATCGGTTGAAGGTAGTTCAGCGGATACCAGCTCGCGCCACACATCACATGGCCTGTGACGAGTGACTTGTTGGGGCTTTTGACACCGGGCTTCGGCCAGCCAGGCCGGTCCCAGTAAGCCACGGCACCACACTGGGAACCAAACTTATCCTTATCAGCTCCAGTGTAGGTGCGACGTGGGGCGAACGGCATAGTCGCGAGGACCTTGCCGCCACGCCGTAGCGTCAGTGAGACAGGCTTCCCCCGGGGGTCCGAGAGTTCAGCCTGCTCACTTTTGGTAGTGGGCGGCACTACCACCGGTGAAGTCGTTGCGCTAGGTGACGGCGACGAACTTGCGCTCGCCACCGCGACAGGTTGCTGCGAGCCCCCGACCCACATTGCCGCACCAGCGGCAATGAGGGCCAGAACCAACAGCAAAATTCCTAGCCATCTCGAACGCGACATCAAACCTCCTTGAGTGATTGAATTGAAATCGAGTATGTATGAACGACCCTTGCGGGAGTTTATACATACTCAACCACATGAGTTGTATCTATTATATCACAAAAATGCTTAAAAGTAAATAATACCTAGATATGAGACGGGCCCCTGTACGCTGGATTGCGCAAGGGGCCCTGGATTAGACCTACCTCAACCGCTCATGGCGGGAGGTTGGTCTTGGTAGGTCTGATCCATTCTCACTGGCGCTTCAGGAGCAACCTCCCTCCCGCACCGAGTGCGGTGGCGACGAAGGTCAGCGCACCGACGAGCAGCCAGTTGACCGGCGAGACCGGCGTACTGGGAACGACTGCCGGCTGGATGCCGGGGTCGTCGCCATCGTCCTCGGACGGGGCTCCACTGGACGGCTTCTTGTCCTTCCAGGTGTCGGGCCTGTCCTGGGAAGGCGGCTTCTTCGGCCCACACTTCTGCGGAACCTTGAGCCCTTCACCGAAGATCGGCTCGTAGTCGCCCCAGAAGTCAAACGCCGCCCAGTCGAGCCGGGCCCGGTTCGTATTCACCCGGACGGTCTGTCCGGGCTCAATGAAGACCTCGCCGTCCGGCGAGAATTCATTGAACGACCCGTACTGGAAGAAGACTCCGGGATTCTTGGCCGGATTGGTGACGTCGACGACGCCGCATCCGGTCTTGAATCCGAGGCCGACCAGCTTCTCGACCGGGCACGCCTCGAGCTTGTCCGTCGCGGTCTGGGACCACGTCGGGTTCGTCAGGACGTACTTGGCCGAGTCGGTGACCTTTGCCGTGACCGTGATGGTGTTGCCGGTCCGGGTCTGGGTGTACTCGACACCCTCGGTGACCGCGGCCTTGAACTTCAGGTTGAAGTCAGGACCGCAGGGATCATCAAAGGTACCGTTCACGGCGACGACCTGCGTCTTCTCGACCGGGCACGCCTCGAGCTTGTCCGTCGCGGTCTGGGACCACGTCGGG
>JAPUET010000031.1:5321-6114 GCA_027492465.1 Candidatus Saccharimonadota bacterium
GCAGGGATCATCAAAGGTACCGTTCACGGCGACGACCTGCGTCTTCTCGACCGGGTTGCACGAGCGCGCCTTGGGAAGGTAGAACCAAATCTTGCCGGTTCCACCCCCCTCCCACCGCATCACGGTGGTGTCGCGCAGCTGCGCGACCAGGGCTGGCTGACCCTCCGGCAGATCGTTCCCGTACTCATCGTACGGAAACGTCGTCCAGAAAATCTGGTCGGTGTTTTTCGGAAAGATCCACCCGGCCGTCTGGAGGCCGTTCGTGCACTTGCCCCACGTCACGCCCGGCTGGGCGGGCCGCGGGACCGTGACCACGGTGGGGGCTGACGAAGTGCTGGGTCGCGGGGTCGCCGACTCACTGGGAGCCTTCGGGCTCTGGCTGGGCTTGGCCGTAGCCGTAGCCCTAGGACGAGCAGACGCCGACCGAGTCGGCTCCGCGGGCGCGGGATCCGGCTCGTCGCTCTGTGACGGCCGCGGCTGGGGGGCCGCGGTCGACTTGGTTGGCTCCGGTGCAGGAGCCTCCGAGGTCGCGGCGGGGGTCGGCGACGAGTTGTCGCCGTCCTCAGCCGCGGCACGAACCGCTGGCACCCCCACCACGAGGGTGAGAGCGACAGCGAAGCCGAGGGCGGCGTACAGCCACCTCGGCATTTTGGACTTGGGCATTTCTTCCTTTCGTCCGGCCACGATGGCCGAAGTAGGAGTGGGTAGACCGCAGCGGGTGCCACGGTCTTTTTTGAAGAATCAGACCTAATTTTTAACATTGGGCCCTGAGCTCGAGGCCCAAGGTTTAGTT
>JAPUET010000032.1 GCA_027492465.1 Candidatus Saccharimonadota bacterium
GAAGGCAAAAAAGATTTTGTAAAGAATCTTATCGCCTACAATATTATTCTTGAAGGCATTTGGTTTTATAGTGGCTTTATGGTCGCGTTGTCGTTTCGACAACGTAACTTAATGCGTAACTTTGGTAGCCTTATGGATTGGATTATCCGTGATGAAAGTTTACACCTAAAGTTCGGTATTAATCTGATTTTGACCGTGCTTGAAGAAAACGAAGATCTTCAGACCGAAGAGTTTGCAGACGAGATTAAGCAGATGATTCTTGATGCCGTTGAAATGGAGGAGCAATACAACAAAGATTTGCTTCCAAAGGGCATTCTTGGTCTTAATGCAGATTATGTCAATCAATACGTGAAATACCTTACCGATCGTCGCCTTGAAGAGCTTGGTTTTGGTGCACACTATAATGTATCAAACCCAGCTAAGTGGATGGCCGCAGCAAACGATACGCTTGAGCTGGTGAACTTCTTTGAAAGTACCAATACTAGCTACGAAGTAAACGCCACCAAATCTACGGGAGCCGAAGGACAAAGCCCGGCAGCCGACCGCGGCGAAAATGATCCAGACAATCAGATTGATAAAGGAAATGAAGGCTAAAACAACGTAAAGCTATACAGGGTAGGTGCGGGAGATGACCGTACCTACTTTTGTGTGGAGAGATGCATGAATTTGACACCCTATTTACCTAAAAGACTACAGAGTGCTATATGAAAATCAAAGTTGAGGGTAACGCATGAATGAGAAACAAGCACGCTTTTTTCAGCTAGTTAGTATGTATCCATCGCCACACAATGGACAGCCGATGGTACTAAAAAAGATTAACGAGACAACGTATGACCTTTATTTTCAGACTGCTCGCGGATTAACGGCCACCCCAATCTCATATCTTTTTAGCTTTACGACGATTGGAGTATTTGTTGAGTATATCGAGGCTTGCGGCCGGGCGCTGGGTCATGTAGTGACGGTGAACGTGAAGCTGCCTACAGTTGAGGCAATGGCGCAAAGTGATAGTGACTTGCTCTGTGGTCGCATGACCATTGCATGGTCAGCTACCGCTGCAGACGAAAGACTAGTGGCAGCGATTGAATTTCGCCAGACTTCACGAAAAAAGTATAGTCGCGGACTTTTACCCCAGGAAAAAACACAGCTTGCAACGTTAATGAGCGAGGGCCAAAGATTGATCTTTTTGCCTAATCGTGAGGCTATGCAGACGATTTGGCTTAATCAACGCGCCGTGTTTGATGATATGTTTGATAACGAGGTTCGGTCGGAACTTGCACACTGGCTGCGCACATCACATAAGGAAAAAATTGCTAAGAAAGATGGGCTTTCGTATGATTGTATGGAGCTCAGTGGCACGATGTTGCGGCTTGTACTGCAGCATTACAAAGTGTTACACTGGCCAATTATCGCCCCACTTCTGAAGCGATACTATATGCGCACTATGAAAGATTCAAGTACGGTGGGGTACTTGCTTTCAACCTTTGAGACCGAGCACCAATCATTTGAGATTGGCAAAACGATCACCCGAATGTGGCTCGAATTAAGCCGTCATCACAAATATCTTCATCCGTTTGGCACAATAGTATCAAACAACCAAGCGCATAATGATTTTGTTCAACTTGTAGGCCTAGAAGATGAGTCACGCGACAAAGACTATGTTGTATTTATTTTTCGTGCCGGAACGTCAGAGGTTCCGGTAAGAAGTGAACGATTAGGCATAATGCATATGGTAGAGTAGAAACATGTTAGAAAAATTTTATATTTTTGTGGTGGCCACGCTTGATCGTATTATCTGGACAATAGACTTTGGACCGAGTGTACATAAATTACTTCTAGCACCTGATCTTGGAGATTTTCGAGTATTTTTGGGTAAAATTCGTGCGATTCGTGTTTATCGACGTTCTCGGCGCAACGTACCCGCTTATAAGGACTATACCGAGCGTCATGCTCATGCAGGACCAAAAATTGCACGTGGATCTGCCAGCTTAAATGACGTCCCCGAGACTGATAAGACGGAATATATAAAACGGTATTCCTTGCTTGAAAAAGTGCAGTACGCTAAATTACCGAAAAGTGGTGTAATGTTTGACGAGTCGTCGGGAAGCAGCGGCAAGCCAACAAGTTGGGTGCGTGGGCGCAAGGAACGACGTATGACACGACGTATTATGCAGGTCGCGTTTCAGCATTTTATTGGAGACAAGCAGCCAATTATCCTGAATTGTTTCTCAATGGGTGCTTGGGCTACGGGCTTGAATACAAGCTTGTGTTTAATTGATATTGGGAGGGTTAAGTCAATTGGTCCAGACATAACAAAGGTAGTCGATACCTTACTTGAGCTTGGACCAGAGCATGACTATTTAATTCTTGGCTATCCCCCGCTCTTACGTCAATTGACTGCTCGAGAAGATATAGATTGGACACGGTACCGGATTTCAGGCGTATATGGCGGTGAAGGTATGAGCGAAACAATGCGGGCATACCTCGAGCGGTATTTTGAAAAGGTGGTTGGCTCATATGGCGCCTCTGATCTAGAAATTAATATTGCCCATGAAAACGAATTTACGATTGGTTTGCGTAAAGCGCTGACAACTGACGAAAAGTTACGTAAACTCCTATTAAAAGAAACGCACGGCATTGTTCCTATGGTGTTTCAGTACAATCCCTATGATTACTTGTTTGAAACTAACGACAAAGGCGAACTACTTGTAACTATTTGTCGAACGTATAATCTTAGTCCGCGGATTCGTTATAATATTCATGACCTTGGTCATGCTACCGATTTTTATAAGCTTCGTGCACTACTCAAAAAGCGTGGATATGGCCATTTGCTCGACACGGTAGAGTTAGACTTCGGCGTGCTGTTTCATTATGGTCGCAGCGATCTCTCAGTTGACTATAATGGCGCCGTAGTAGGGCCTGAAGAAGTCCGTCAGATTATCGAGAAAGATGAATTGTCGGAGCATATTAATACCTTTAGACTTATCAGTTATGAAGATCGAGAAGCGAAAAAGCATCTTCTTATTGCACTTGAGGCAAATAGCGGGAGTGACATTTCGGCTAACGACCAAGATATGCTTGTTGGTCGAATTATCGCTAGCCTGCAAGTAAGCAACCTAGACTTTAAATCGGCAATTCGCACGGCAGAATTATCTCCAGAACTTCGCGTGTATGGGCGGAGCGAAGGTATTTTTGACGCTGAACATACTAAGTTAAAAAACGATTATATTTGGAATATCGACTATAAAAAAGCAAAAGAAGAAAAAATTGTAGACTAATTTTGCCATATTTTTGTAAAAACGCTATATCTGGGGTAATGACAATAAAACAACACTCTATATCTGGCGTAGAGGCTGTCTTTAATGGTACAATGAAATCCCATGGAGATGCAAAAATCTATGGGTAAAAAGACACAATATATTTTCGTAACAGGGGGTGTCCTCTCAGGGGTAGGTAAGGGGATCACCGCAGCGAGTATTGGTGCTGTTTTTCAGGCCAAAGGGCTGACTGTTTCTATACAAAAATGCGACCCGTATCTCAATGTAGATGCGGGTTTGCTTAATCCTGCCGAACACGGCGAATGCTTTGTTACTAAAGACGGTGCCGAAACGGACTTGGACCTAGGGCATTATGAACGTTTTTTGGATTTGGAATTAACACAAAAGAACGCTACACTCAGCGGCCGGCTCATGCGCGATCTGATTGCCGATGAGCGCGCGGGCAAGTTTGGCGGCAAAACGATTCAGTTGGTGCCGCATCTCACTAACGCAATTCAAGCCGCGATTATCGAGGCGAGCGAGGGTAGCGATGTGCATATTGTCGAGATTGGCGGTACGGTGGGCGACTACGAGGGCCTGGCGTTTATCGAGGCAATCCGCGAATTCGGCCGTAAGGTTGGGAGCGATAACGCACTCTACGTGCATGTAGTATACGTACCGTTTATCGGTACAAGCAAAGAATTTAAATCTAAGCCCGCGCAGAACGCACTTAATGATCTACGTGGGTTTGGTATTGTGCCCGATGCCGTGATTGTGCGAACGGACGACCCAGCGCCGGAATCAATTGTGCGCAAAATTGCCCTGTTTGGCGGTGTGCCTGAAGAAAATGTGCTGCTAATGCCAAATGTTGACAGCGTATTTCGTATTCCTGAAAAAATTGCGTCGAGTACGCTTATGCCACTGCTCGAAACCTTCACCGGAAGCAGTAAAACACCAGATCTAAGCAGCTGGCAACAACTTATTGCTCGACAAACTGCTGAGAAAAGTACAACAATATCGATTGGGCTCGTCGCGAAATACCTTGATAACGAAGATACATACATTTCGGTGCTAGAGGCGCTAAAAGCTGCTGCCTGGAGTGAAGGCCTAGGGTTGAAGGTGCAATGGATCAATGCCGAAACGGCAAACGAAGAGGAATTTGCGGCCGTAGACGGCTTGTTGGTGCCGGGCGGGTTTGGCGGCCGCGGCGTAGAGGGTAAAATTGCTGCTGCCGACTTTGCACTGACATATAATAAGCCGTACCTCGGTATTTGCCTTGGTCTGCAAGTGGCGGTCATTGCTGCCGCGCGCCGCAGCGGGCTAGGGGAGGCCAATAGTACCGAATTTAACCCCGATACCCAGCACGATGTGGTGTATATCATGGACGGCCAGCAGGGTAAAGAATCGACGGGTGGCACGCTGCGCCTAGGCGATTACCCTGCAAACTTGAGGGCTGGTTCGCTAGCGGAACAGCTGTATGCTGCTAGTGATATTACCGAGCGCCACCGTCACCGCTATGAAGTGAATCAGGCGTATGCCGAAGCGATTGAAAACGGCGGCTTAACAATCAGCGGTACCAGCCCTGACGGTAAGTTGGTAGAGTTCGTGGAAGGCAAGCAGGACGGTTTCTTCATCGCGACCCAAGCTCACCCAGAATTTCGCTCTCGCCCCATGCGTGCCCATCCGCTATTTGTCGGGCTTATTCGTGCTGCCAAGGCTCAGTGAGTGGCCGCGGCTAGTTGTATCGTTTATTCCAAAGCGTGCGGAAACAGCCAGTACAAAATCCGGCTAATTCATGGTTCTCGAGCTCTTTTGCTTGGGTGATTGCTTCTTCAACCGTTACGCATTGCCGCATAGTGCAGGTATCGGCACAATGTCCCTGATAAATACCTTCTCTGCTATCGGGCTTGAGGTAATCGGATGCTTTGTTTAAGCCTCTTAAGTGAGCAAATTCGTGGCGTGCCACGTGCCGGGTATGCAGGCGCTGCAGCCCAGGGTCGTTTGTATACCGCATGACTCGCGCAATCGACTGGACAGAGAGTCCAAGGCTAGCCCAGGTGCATCCAAAGACGAAGTTCGTTCGCTCGTTAAATAAGTCCGTATCTAAGAGTATGAAGTCGGGTACGGCGGGATTTCCTAGGTCTGTGTTGTTGACCATATCAAGCGCAAAATCAGTGACATTTACCTGTCCACGCCGATGATTCAGGGTCTCGGCTGCGTAAGCGGAAATTACTTGAGCCGCTTTTTCTCCGTCAGTTACCAAAGGAACATCAAATCCTTGTATAACCAAGACATCATTAATACCACTTGCAGCAGCCTCTAAAAGATCTCTACGGCCTGAAAGCACTTCCTGCGAACTATTAATACGTGCTCGATCTATCATAAGTATATTATAGCACAAATAGTAAGCATATGTCAAACAAGTAAGCGCAATACTTGACTTTATATAACGTTTATGCTAATATAAAAATATGGCAGAAGAAAAACAAACACCACAACTTGCACCAATTAACGATTCTATGAGCCCGGATGATATTGACATGCTTCGGGAAGTGCTTGAAGACGCCCACTCGCGTGGTATCACGCCGGTTTCGGTGTATAAGCAAGACGAATTAATTATCGACGATTTCGAGCAATAGGTAGCGACATTACCGCTGCTTATTTTCTTGTTTTTAAGGATGGTTCTTTGCGTGGCGGTAAAATTTTTAGACGGGTTATAGCTGGTGGCATGCTGCATGAGTAGAAAATAACCTAGTGCACCGTGACCTCTGGTATAATAAAGCAAATGGAGCAGCGTGTAGCGGAAATTGTTCAACAAGCGTACGGCATCAACACAGATGTTAGTTTGTCTCGACCCGAGCCCCAATTTGGTGACTATGCGACTAATGTAGCCTTGCAGCTAGCCAAGCAGGTGGGTAAAAACCCGCGCGAGATTGCCGAAACGATCGCCGCTAAATTGCGTGAAACTGGCGACTACGCCAAGGTAGAAGTAGCCGGTCCTGGCTTTATTAATATTACGCTGAGTGCGGATGCGCTGCTGGCTGCCGTTCGCCAAGAGCCTCGCCCCTTTAACGCAGGGCGTAATATAGTGCTAGAATACAGCTGCCCAAATGCTTTTAAAGAGCTGCATACCGGCCACCTGTACCAAACGGTGTTTGGTGATATTTTGGCGCGGTTACTACTAGTAAGCGGTGCCAAAGTAAACCGTACGAGCTTTGGTGGTGATGTCGGCCTGCATGTGGCAAAGTGCCTGTGGGGTATGCGCGAAACATTGGGCGGCGAGCACCCAGAGAAACTTGGCGAGATTGATAACGACGCCTTTGCTCGCTCGCGCTGGATTAGCGACTGCTACGTAAAAGGTGCCAAGGCGTACGAAGAAAATGAGGCAGTAAAGGCCGAGATTGATGAGCTAAATAAGACGATTTACGGGTTTCATAACGATGATGACCACGAATCGCCACTAGCGAAGATGTACTGGGAAACCCGCCAGTGGAGCTTTGATTATTTTGATGCGTTTTATAAAACAATCGATGTAGCATTGATGCGCTACTACCCAGAAAGCACCACCGCACCAACTGGGCTAGAGGTGGTGCGCGAGCAGCTGGCCAGGGGTAATTTAACGGAATCTGACGGTGCCGTGGTGTTTGAAGGTGACGAATCAAAACACTTGCATACCCGCGTGTTTATCACTAGCAAGGGGTTACCTACCTACGAAACCAAAGATATTGGCGTGATATGGCAAGAAAAGGCCGATTACGGCTTTGACCACCGCTACCTGATAACCGGCAACGACCAACGCGAATACATGCGCGTGGTGTTTGCCGCAGCCGAAACGTTCCGCCCAGAGCTCGCTGGCACCATGACGCACCTGACCAACGGCACGGTGAAGTTTGCTGATGGCAAAAAAATGAGCTCGCGCCTAGGTAACGTGACCCGCGCGGTGGACGTAGTGGATAGTGTGCGCGAAAAGGTGAGAGCGCTGGTGGATGACGAATTGCTGGTAGATAGTGTGACATTGGGTGCGATAAAATATGTGTTCGCTAAGTATAAACTGGGTGGCGACATTGCCTTTGATGTGGACGAAACAGTGAGCCTGGCCGGTAATTCTGGCCCGTACTTGCAGTATGCGCATGCTCGTGCCCGCCGTATTTTAGAAAAAAGCGGCAAGAGCTTTGTGATGCCAGCGAGCCTGCACGACGAAGATTATGCACTGACCCGTAAACTGGGCGAATACACTGAGGTAATTGAGCTGGCTGCGCGCCAGTGCGAACCGCACCACATATGTAATTATTTGTTCGAGCTAGCGCAAGAATTTAACCGCTACTATGAAAAGAACCAGGTAATTGGCGGTGATAAAGAAGAGCATCGCCTAGGCCTAGTGGCGCTCTATGCCGATACGCTACAGGCCGGGCTTTCGATTCTTGGAATTCATGCTCCAGAGAAAATGTAAAAAGTTAGTACTTGCGTAGACGTAAATAAAAGTGTATACTTATGCCATGTCGAACGCATGCAAACAACATGATCTCATTCTGCTCGTGATGTTTGACGCGTCCTCGGCAGGTTAGTTTTTCTGGAACTGAGAACCAAAGCCGAGGAGGATCCCTCGGCGTTTTTCGTTTCAGAAACCTTTCACAGGCGGGGCGATGGTCGCCCCCAACGACAAGGAGGAAGTTATGTCCGATCCTGCCATCAAGGAGGCCGTACTCGCAGCCCTGAAGGAGCGTGGTCCTGTCTCCGCGACCTCGTACCGCGGACTGCGGGACCAGCTGGGCCTGCAGTGCACCCTCACCCAATTCTCGAAGGCGGTGAGGTCGCTGCACTACAAGCCCGGGGCTCGCCGCCTCCAGCTCAGCAGCTGGCGGGGCGTGGAAGGAGAGACGCGCTTCTGGCGTGTCTCTCCCCTCTGAGGATAGGCTAGCTAGATTACCATCTGGCTAGGGCTCCGGAGGACAGTAGTAGGTGATCCCGAACCTGTTCTCCGGGGTTCGACCCCAACTTCCTCCTTGTCATTTCTCACACAATTGTTTACTCTAGATTCAAAATTATATAAGGAGATTATAGACTAATGGCTGAAACGAAAACAGCGAAAAGTAAAGTAGCGGTAGCACGTGCAAAAGCTCAGGAACGTGCGACCAAGATGAAGGACGGCGCTAAGGGTCATGGTAGTGGGTTTGTAGATTTTATTCGTACTCAAGGAGTGGTTGGCCTAGCGGTGGGCTTGGCGATTGGTGCTGCAGCTGGCGATACCGTAAAGAAACTTGTTGAGGGCTTTATTAACCCAGTAGTACAGTTTATTGTTGGTTCACAATCAGCACTCGCGAGTGCAGAGTGGAAACTTGAATTACTGGGCCGCGAGGCTGACTTTAAGTGGGGTGCGTTTGTTAGCTCGCTTATCACTCTGCTCGCAACGGCACTGGTGATTTATTTGATTATTCATTGGCTCAAGCTAGATAAGCTCGATAAGAAGAAAGATTAAGGATTAGATACCGCTTTACCTAAAGAGGTCACCAAACCGGTGACCTCTTTGTAGGGTGAGTAAGTTTTATAAACAAAAAATCGCCCGGGTGGGCGAGGAATTAACTAGCTTGTAGTGCTGCGTGGGCGCGCCGCGGGATTGCTCCCGCGACGCGCCCGATCCGGACTCAAGCCACGCGTGCGAGGCGCAGCTCCGGCCGGCGTCGGCCGCTGTTTGTCCCGAGACGACCGGCTCGGTCGTACTTCTGGGACTTGCGGCGCGACCCGGTGGTCGGCACGGCCAGGCCGATCTCGAGCCGGTACCGGCTGGCCTTCAGGAGGTCCTTCTCCTGAAGGCCGTCCAGTGCCATCTGGATGACGACGTCCTGCTGTGCGCGGCACTTGCCAATGTCGCACTTCCGGAACATCCTCCTCCGGATGAAGTTGACGGCCGGTTCGTCGTCCGTGTTGGGTATGCCGTTGTACCGCTGGGCGATGCCCAAGATACGGCCGGTCGCGATGGCCAGCATTGCCTCGGTCGGACGAAACGCGATGGACTTTGACATGAGTCTCCTCGGTCAGCCTAGGGGGATACCTAGGATTTATTTATTTTATCACAAATCATACAAAAAGCAATAGCTGAGGATGTATTTTTAAAGTCTTTTACAAATTGGCGAAATCGAGCCTCAACCAACAGAGGTGGTATAATAGCCTTATGACAAAACCCGCCTTTAAACCAAAATACATCCTTTGGATGGACCTCGAGATGACCGGACTGGATCCGGCTGAAGACCGTATACTCGAGGTAGGAGCCATTATTACCGATTGGGATTTTACAGAAGTTGCGAGTTTTGAGGCGGTAAAAAAGGTGGGGCCTGCTCTTGTAAAGAAACGAATGGTGGGAGACTTTTGGGAGCAAAATGCTAACACGCGTGATGCATTAATTGCTCAGAATGAACTCGGCAAGAACGGCCGTACGATAGAAAATGAATTACTAGCATTTATTGATGAGTATATTGGCACCGAAGGCAAAGTGCTTCTTGGGGGGAATTCAATCCATCAAGACAGACGTTTTATTGTGAACGAATGGCCACGGCTTGACGAGAGGTTGCATTACCGTATGCTTGATGTAACTGCTTGGAAGGTGGTATTTGAAGGAAAATATGGCAAAAAGTTTGCAAAACCCGAGACGCACAGGGCGCTCAGTGACATTCGCGGCTCGATTGAAGAGCTAAAATATTATTTGAAAAAGGTAAAAGCATGAACCATAAACAGCTGGAGGAGTATTTGCTCAGTTTTTCAGGTGCATGGCTGGACTATCCGTTTGGAGAAGGAACGGCAGTATATAAAGTGGGCCATAAGGACGTGCCTGGGCAGAATGAAAAGATGTTCGCGATCATCGCCGAGAATTCAAAGCCACTGCAGGTGAGTTTAAAATGCGATCCTCAGCTGGCCGTGCATTTACGCGAAAAATACGAGACGGTTGTGCCAGGCTATCACTTGAATAAAAAGCACTGGAATACGATTATTTGCACTGGGCAGCTGGGTGATGATGAAATACAAGACCTTGCGCGCCTCAGTTACCGACTCGTTACCGAGTAGGACTAGATTCGAACTTGTCGTATACCTTGAGAATGGTGTCGATATTTTCGGTAGCGCTTTTGACAAAGCCCAGGATTTCTTCGTTTTTGGTGCTGCGTTTTAGTTTGGCCAAGCTACTTTTAAGTAGGGTAAGCTCGTAGGTCATTTGGCTGGTATAAATAGTGTCGAGCGTGCCACGCTGATATGATTCATCAAGCGTTTTTGTAAGTGTTTCTTGGTAGGTTTTTTCGGTTTTGGTGGCGTTGGATTTTTCGCTTGTTTTGATTTTTCGGTCGGTAAGAATTGTTTGAATGTCGGTTTTCATAGAGGTAAGCGACGAGCTAAGCGAGGCATTCGCTTCGGAAATAACCGTCTCTTTAAGGTGAGACTGCTGGGCTTCGGTAACGGTTTTTAGCGTGGCAATACGCGCCGCAACAGTGGGTAGCTGTTCGTTAACATTTGGACCGCCGGCACTTGAGATGAGAATGATGCCAAAGAGTGCAGAAATCAGCACGCCGCCAATGAGCGCGATAACCGCAAAACGATTGACGGTTTTTTGCTCTTTTGGCGCAATTTGATTGAGGTAGTCGACACTGTAGCTTGGCGTGCTTTGTTCTGAAGACGCCGCTTGCCAGCCGTTCGTATTGACTGGAGGCATACTACTAGAAGTGCCCTGGGGGCTTTGAGGCGGTTGTGAGTAGCGTCCGTCAGGATTCATAGTTCTATTAAAGCATAACCACCTCTTGAGGGAAAGATGCGATAAAAGGTGGAGCAAGTTATGGTCAGGAGGTATACTAAGGTTATGCAGGGAGAGGTGAAGGAGGAAATTCGCGCACGGCTCAATATTGAGGATGTGGTTGGCGAATATGTGCACCTAAAGCGTGCTGGGCGGAACTTTAAAGGTCTAAGCCCTTTTAGCGGCGAGAAAACGCCGAGTTTTTTTGTAAGCCCTGATAAAAACATATGGCATGATTTTTCAAGTAACAAGGGCGGTGACATTTTTGCCTTTGTCATGGAGGTAGAGGGAGTTGATTTTCGTGGTGCCTTAGAGCAATTGGCGCGAAAAGCGGGCATAGAACTTGCCGATTACGAATCGGCAGGCGCAAAACAATTGGCAGCGCGAAAAAAGCGTTTAATTGAGGCCAATGAACTGGCAGCACGGTACTATCAGCAGTGTTTGCTGCGTAATCAGCATGCGATTGAGTATGTGTTTAAAACACGCAGGCTTTCTAAGCGAGTGGTGCAAGATTTTCAGATTGGCTACGCCCCCGACACGGGCATGGCATTAACCAATACACTGATAAAACGCGGGTTCAATAAAAAAGAAATAGCCGACGCAGGGCTTTCGAACCGTTATGGTGGCGATATGTTCCGTGGCCGTATGATGGTGCCGCTGATGGACGGGACGGGGCAGGTAATTGGATTTACCGGCCGCATAATTGGCGATGTGCCCAATGCGCCAAAATACCTGAATACACCGCAAACTCTCATTTATGACAAAAGCCGACATATTTTTGCATTGAGTCAGGCAAAAGAAGCGATTCGAAATAGCGAATATGTGGTGGTGGTAGAGGGAAACCTTGATGTAGTGAGTAGTCACCAGGCGGGTGTTCGCCAAACGGTGGCGACAGCGGGCACGGCGATGACCGAACCGCATCTGCGCGCCCTCAAGCGCTTGACGGGCGATGTGCGCCTTGCGTATGACGGTGATAAGGCCGGCGTGGCAGCAACCGAGCGAGCGATTGCGATTGCCGCGCAAGTTGGCGTCGATTTAACGATTGTGAGCTTGCCGGAAGGCGCCAAAGACCCTGACGAACTAATTCAGAGTGATCCGCGCAAGTGGCAGCGGGCGATTGACGATGCGACACCCGCAATTGACTGGATTTTGGCGCAGTATTCCGAGCGCGTTGATATGAGCACCGCCGTAGGCAAGCGCGCCTTTACAACGGCCGGCCTGACACTCACCCAAACTTTGCCGGACCCGGTAGAGCAAGAACATTACGAGCAAAAGATTGCCGAAATGGTGGGGAGCTCACTAGAGGCTGTGCGCGCAAAAGCGGCACAGAACGGTACCGACGCAAAACAGTTAAAGCCAATAAAATCTACTACTGAAGCGCCAGTGGTTAATTATGTGTACGAAGACGATGTGCTCTCGCTCGCAGCGGTTGACGGCCCAAGCCAAGAGCTATTTGCCCACGCCAATATAGACCTATTTCATGAGGCACATCGCCAAGCGTTGGCTCGCTACTATGCAGCGCATCCCGGGACAGTCTTGAGTACTACTCCAAAAGAGTTGCAAAAATATGATACCTATGTAAAAATAGTCCTATTACGCGCTGATGAGCGATACGCGGATATGGACGGCAACGACCGTTACTATGAAGCCGCACGACTCTTACGGCAGATAGAACACGAATACAAGAAACAAACCCAAGGAAAACTTATTGCTGAACTGCGTGATGCTGAAGCTGCGGACGATGAATCGCGAGCTGATGAATTGCGTGGACAGCTGAACCAATTAATTAAGGAGATAGCGCGTGGCAAACGATGATCAGCTGCCTGAAGATGCACAAGATAGTAACGAAGAAGAACTGGTAACGCCGGATTTTGACGAACCGGCAATTGATGAACTTATCGATGAAGATGAAGATACACCTGAAGATATTTTAAATTCTGGCCAGTATTTTGATGACATTTCCGATGATTCGGTGCGGTTGCACCTTCGTGAAATTGGTAAAATCCCGCTTCTTAACGCCGAAGAAGAGCTGGCGCTTGCTCAACGAGTTGTGGCTGGTGATAAAAAGGCAAAAGACAAAATGGCCGAGGCAAATATGCGACTTGTCGTGAGTATTGCAAAGCGCTATAGCGGCCGTGGGCTTGATTTCCTTGATCTCATTCAAGAAGGTCATACCGGCCTTCTTCGCGCCGTTGAAAAGTTTGATCCCGACAAAGGGTTTAAGTTTAGCACTTACGCAACGTGGTGGATTCGCCAAGCAATTACGCGTGCCATTGCTGACCAAGCGCGAACGATTCGTATTCCGGTACATATGGTTGAAACGATCAATAAGTTGTTAAGAACACAACGACGCATGACTCAAGAACTGAACCGCGAGCCATCTATTGAAGAGCTTGCTAAAGAGCTTGAGATGGAGCCCGAAAAAGTTGAATACGTCATTAAAATCAAGCAAGATATTTCGAGCCTTGACGCTGGCGTGGGTCGCGACGGCGAAGATGACGGCGAATCGGTACTCGGTGATTTTATTGTGGATGAAGAGAGCGAAACCCCCGAGACCTCAGCGAGTAACCAGCTCTTAAAAGAGCAGGTGCAAGCTGTACTTTCAACACTATCTGAACGCGAGCAAAAGATTGTAAAAATGCGTTTTGGCCTAGAAAACGGCAAAAGCCATACGCTTGAAGAAGTGGGGCAGGAATTTGCCGTGACGCGTGAGCGTATTCGTCAGATCGAGGCCAAAGCGCTTGCGAAACTTCGTAAGCACAAAGACGCAAAAAAGCTCTACGAATACCTACAGTAATCGCTTGGTTTATTGTCGAGTCGATAGAATGACAAGGGCGAAAAACCCTAACATCATAATCGAGAGTAAGTTAAATACGATACCCAAAACACTGAGCGTTTTTGACGCGCCAGCTCTAGCTAGCTGAATAGTGGAAATAAGAGAAAATATAAGGCCAATTGGCCCAAGGCCTACAAAGGCTAAGATAATACCCGTAACTCCGGTAGCGTGGCCGGCAGTATTATGGGCGGCGCGAGCGGGCAGAGTATTACTCACGAAACCTAATTTCTTCGAGCAAAGCATCGATTCGTTCACGAAATGACTCTGGGTTTGTATCGTTATGCATAAAGTAGTCAGCGACGGCAATCGGGCCACCTTTTTCGAGGTTTTCGATCTCGTTCCAGTCGCACTTATCTACTTCTTCGGAGGTCATTGGTCGTTCAGGACGAGTTGCCATGCGCTGTTTACGCAGGTGTTTTGGTGTTACGACTGCAACGACAGTCATTTCGCCCGGAAATTCGTGCTTTAGTATTTTATATTCAGTCCACGTATAAAGGCCATCGACTATAATTCGGTGCTGACCGGCGGCAATGAGGTCGTGGATTTCTTGCATGGCACGCTTTACGACATAGTCTTTGCCTTCATGTTCGCGAATATCTTCGCGGAATGTTGCTTCGCGATCCCAATCACTGCCAGGCTCTATACCCGCTTCACGCATTGCTTTATGTATAATTCCGCCAAAATAGACTTTTGGGTAGCCTTTTGCGGTAAGATATTCAACCGCGGAGGTTTTACCACTGCCAGTAAGGCCGACGAATGCGAGGAGTTTTACTGAATGTTTATTAGCTGTCATAGCATTATTGTAACAAAACAGTTTCGCTAGTGCTTGCAAACCCCGACCTGCTAATCGTACTATACAGTAAAGTAAAATAGGTAAAGAGCGGGGGACTGAGTTGGACTATCTGATTGAAAAGCACGAAAGAGATGCAGCGGAGCGACCAGGCGCTGGGAAACGTGCTCGAGCGGTAATTGCTTTTGTTGAATTGGCGCAGAGAATTGAAGCTGGCGTTACGGCCGTTGAACGTCAGATAGAGCTGATTCGTGCTATGGATAAACCGACAGCAAAAAGATTCTTAAAGGGTACAAAACGGATGCTAAAAAGTCTGGAAACACTTTCCGCGGCCGAGGCTCCCGAGGTTATTGAGGCAAGGGTTGAAGCACTCGAATCTACTAGATCGTCGACTGATCTTGGAGCAAACCATGATGATTTAACAAGCTCTGTGCCTGAAGCTCCCGAGGCGCCTCAAATATCTCCTCCGCCCATACTAGAGCCTCAAGGCGTAGATGTGCGGCCACCTGATCCCATCGTAGAGCAAGCGAGAAACGCTTCGGTTGAGCCTGTTCGTGCTGACGTTGGCGTCCCAGACGAGGCATCGTTGGCACTCTTGAGCCAGCTCGACGCAATACAAGATATGTCTGAAGCAGTTAACCGGGCGCTCGACTTGGCGAATGAAGTCCTAACGGAGGCGCAATTAGGCCAAGATGAGCAACACGGCATTGCTATAAAACGTCTAGAGAGCCTTCTTGATAGCGTTATAGGCGAGACCAACATGACGACACTTGATGCTGATGATGAGTATATTGCCTCCTTGATAGCCAAATATATAAATGCCACACAAAAAGCACTAATGTCTTCTCGTATAGTCAACGCTGCATGCGCGTGGGCTTACTGGAGAGGTGCACCGCTTGAAGATATTGCCCACTTGAGGGGAATAACAAAACCGGGCGCGAAAGGCCCAGATGTCCATAACTCGGTCGCTGCGGTGAAGCAGGGCATTCTAAGAGCAAACCGGATGGTGCTGCGGCCAGAGAATCCGGCAGACGGGACCACTCGGAGCCCCGAATCAGTAGCAGAACTTGATGAGAAAGGGTCACGAGAAGTTACGGCTGAGACGTCTGAACTGATGCCCGCAGAACCGACACTAGACAAGGAAAACTATGAAGAGGAGCCAGACTATGTTCGGCTAGCTAACGATCTATTGTCGGCCTTAAACTTTGGTGAAGATTTTCGTCGAGCAGCTGAAGAATTGCTCAATCCTAATGCCAAGACCCATCAGCTTAGCGATAATAAATTGGATATTATTCGAAAAATTCGGAAACTTGCGCTTATACGAAATTCCAAAGGAAAAGATATTTTTGGTGAATTTGAAGAATGCAGCGTCTTTGCTCGCAAGGATGACCAGGCTGTCTCTCGCGCTACCGCACGTACTCGTCAATTTGTAGGGTTATTTTGGCAGAACGGTCGTATTATAGAGAAATCTCCTCTTACGATTGCCCAACAAAGTAGTACTCGTAATGCACCTAGCGATAGGACCCGTTTTATTGGTGACTTTAATGCCGGCATAGAGGCGCTTATCGAAAGAATAAATGCGCGCAAATCTACTGAAGCTGAGCGACCTGAATTTACATTTGGTAACAAATAGGGCTATGGTGGCACGGGGCGAGATAGAACCTAAAGAGCGGTACGATCACGAGCAAAGTAACGCGATATTGTATTGGTTGCAATATCCCTATAGTGCATCTGAGCCAGAATTGCCACCGATCTTTTTCGCAAGAATAAAAGAATTAGGACTAAGGAGTCCGATTGAGCTGTTGTCGCGCCTTCCTATGTTCGACGAGCTTTCAAGACAGGCAGCGATGGTGTACTGTGCTGGATTTCCTATGGGTATGATCCAGCAACAGTCAGAATTGAATGAAGCCTTACATACACTGTTAGATACCTTAAAATCTCAATCAAAAAGCTCTGTTTTGCCAACATCCAAGATGGTCTCGTCGGAGCTTATCGACGCAAGGACTTTAAGGCGCGAGAGGATATTTAGGAATGCTCTTGATATACCTTTTGCAAGTATAGCTGAGGTGGGTAGAACCGCTTATAGCGGGACGGTGCAAGCGCTTGAGTGGCAAGAAGATGCGCTGTGTGCACAGACAGACCCTGAACTATTCTTTCCTGAAAAAGGCGGTTCAACTCGTGAAGCCAAGGCGGTTTGTTTTTCGTGTGAAGTCCGATCGGAGTGTTTAGGGTATGCCCTAGAAAACAATGAGCGGTTTGGTATATGGGGCGGCCTTTCAGAACGTGAGCGACGTAAGCTTAAAAAGCGCGCAGAGTAGGGGTTTAGGTTTTGTTCCCTCAATGCAACAGAGTATACTAACTATATGAAGCGGCTGGTGATAATTGACGGCAAGAGTGTGTTTTATCGCGGCTATTATGCTATGCCGAATCTTTCGACGGCTGACGGCACGCCAACGGGCGGGGTGTATGGGTTTGCTGCGCTCAGCCTGGAACTTATCAAAAAACTAAAGCCAGACTATGTCTGTGTAGCGTGGGACAAGCCAAAAACGAACATCCGCAAGCGCCTAGAAATTTATCCTGACTATAAGGCCGGCCGTAAGCCCGCTCCCGCTGATTTTTACGCGCAAATCCCCATTTTACATGAGCTACTACAGGCCTTTAGCTGGCCACTCTACGAACTTGACGATTACGAAGCCGACGATATTATGGCAACATTAGCGCATAAGGCGGCTGGACAAGACATAGAAGTATGTCTTATTACCAGCGACTTGGATGCTCTGCAGGCAATTGAGCCACTAGTGCATGTATACGCGCTGAAAAAAGGTCTCACAAATATTGATTTATTTAAGCCCGAAACGTTTACCGAAAAATACGGCCTGCGGGTTGATCAGTTCCTCGACCTAAAAAGCCTGAAAGGTGATAGTAGCGATAATATTCCGGGCGTACCTGGGATTGGCGAAAAAACGGCCGTGCAACTATTGCAGCAGTACGATACGCTTGATGGTATTTACGAAAATCTGTGGCAAGTGAAAGATAGTGTTCGCAAAAAACTCGAAACTGGCCGCGAGCTTGCCGAGGTAAGTAAAAAAGTCGCCGAACTGTGGTTTGATGCGCCAATTGCGCTCGACTTGCCGGCCATGGACGTGAACGATCTCGATACGGCAAAATTAAAAGAATTACTTTTACGTCTGGAATTTAGAAGCTTGCTACGCGGTTTGCCTGATCATATGCAAAACCACGAAGTAGCAGGCGAGGAAGGGGGCCTAAGTGTTGTAGAGTCAGTGGAAGAGCTGCCAAAGTCTCAGGCGAGTGCTGTCTTAATGATGGCAGAATGCTTGATTGCGTGGCAAGATGGTGACGATACAATATGGTTGAGCCACGAACGCGGCAAAGCGGCAAAATTGCCTCTTAAAGAGGCAATTAAAATTCTTGAACATGTAGCGGTTGTTGGCCATAACACTAAGCACCTACTCAAAACTATGCTTGCGGCGGGCGCAGCAAAGCTTCCAGCGCTAAAACACGACACCGAGCAAGGTTCGTTCCTGTTAAATCCATTACGAAAATCACGCGAACTAGTAGATCTTGTGGGGTTAGAATCGATTGATGATCCAAAGCTTGCAATTAGTGCCATTTGGGCGCTCTACGACGAGCAGAAGCAGGCGCTTGAAAGCCTACCGGAGCTTGCACGAGTAGCGGGAACGATGGATTTTCCGCTTATTCCGGTGCTTGCACGCATGGAATATCGCGGCATTTTATTGAACTCCTCGCTGCTTGCGGAAATGGATAGACAACTGACGAAAGATGTCGCAGCAATTCAGGCTGAAATGTTTACAATGGCTGGGTATGAGTTTAATATCGCAAGCCCGGCACAACTTGGCGAGGTACTTTTCACGAAGTTGCAATTGCCAACGCAAGGGGTAAAAAAGGGTAAAATGGGCTACTCGACGGGTCAAAAAGAACTCGATAAATTGCGTGGTCAGCACCCAATCGTTGAACTGATTGAACAATTTCGTGAGCTCACTAAGCTCCAAAATACTTACGTACAAACCCTGCCGCAGCAGGCCGATAGCGCAGGAAGAATCCATACGACGTTCAAGCAAGATGTGGCCGCCACGGGCCGTCTAAGTAGTACCGACCCGAATCTGCAAAACATTCCTATTCGCACGGAACTAGGCCGCAAAATTCGCGATGCGTTTGTACCCGATGAAGGTAATGTGTTTGTGAGCGCTGACTATTCGCAGTTTGAGCTACGCCTTGCTGCGATTCTCGCGGGCGACGAAAAAATGATCAACGACTTTAACGCTGGTACTGATATTCACGCCAAGACTGCGAGCGAAGTTTACCACGTGCCGCTCGACGACGTAACGAAAGAGCAGCGTCGCCGCGCGAAAGTGGTGAATTTTGGCGTGCTCTATGGCATGAGCCAGCATGGCCTGGCGGCCGCGGCGAATATGAGTTTTGCTGATGCCCAGCACTTCATTAATGAATATTTCCGGGTTCGTCCGCACGTAAAAGCGTATATTGATACGACAATCAAAAAGGCGCACGACGACGGATTTGTTGAAACAATGTTTGGTCGTCGGCGCTGGACACCAGATGTAAAATCGAGTAACTTTGTTGTTCGGCAGGCTGCCGAACGGGCTGCTGCGAATATGCCGATTCAAGGGACCGAGGCAGACCTCATGAAGCTTGCCATGATCGAAGTCGACAAGCGCTTAGAGGGCAGGGGTGAGCAATTGTTACAAATCCATGACAGCATATTAATCGAATGTCCAAAAGACCAAGCAGGGGCAATAAGTGAAATGCTGGTAGATACCATGGAAAACATTTATCCAAACCTGGGTGTAAAATTGCAGGTAGACGTGCACACTGGGAGCAATTGGGGAGAAGTATAAATGGGCGAAAACCATAGAATCGAGAAGGTGGATAATCAACACCTTGATCTTGTTGATCCTGCCCAATTTGCAGATCTACTTAACTCTGTGGCAACGGAAGTCTCAGACCGAGATGTTTGCTCTCTAGAAACGCAGTTCATTATTAGCGAAATGCAGCGTTTGGCGGCGGGCAAAGGTAGAAACGGTGAAGATACGCGTCAGATGGTAGGGCTTGCGGCCCCACAGCTCGGCGTCAGTAAAAGAATTATTACGATTGATATGACAGCGACCGGTGCGTTGCAGGAGCAGAATATCGTCGCTATCATTAACCCACGCCTTAGTCATACGGGTGGTCAAGTGGTAGATGGACGCGAAGGTTGTTGGTCGTGTGGGAGCTTTTGTGCGAACGTACCGCGGTTTTCACGGGTCGTGCTTGAGGGTTATGATGAAGACGGAAAACCCCTTATCTACAAGCTTGAGGGTTTCGTTGCTAGGATTGCTCAGCATGAAGTCGATCACTTGGACGGTATCCGATGTATCGATAGAGTTCCTGAAGACGAAGACTGGAGACTTCACGATGTAAAGCCAGAAGAATTCGAAAGATACCGTACGGACTGGCCGCACTGGAAAAAGACATTTTCTCGCTCTGAATGGGAGAAATTTAAGGTCGGGGAAGTATAGGTACGCTAGATATGGTATACTTTTTATACAAGCTAACAATACAAAATAAACATGATTTTTACTACTCACCGTTCTCACTGGCGAAGATTCAGGCCCCTTAGAAGGCGTAAGCAAGAGCTGAAGTGGCGCGATCGTCGGCAAGATACACAGCACCTTGTCGCTCCCGAGCCGGTTGTATTTACACCGGTGCGTGAGGATATTTTTGATCGTGCAGAGCAAGAAGTTCTCGCACTCTTGCAGCGTCGGCCGGAAGTTCATGCGCTCGATAAAGAAATCAATCGCTTGCGAGCGCGACATCAAAAATCGGGCCTTGCCCGCGACGGCTTAGTGGCGCTTTTGGCGCAGGCTCCACGGGCGGTGTTGGCACAGTTGCAGATGGATCAATTTCCGCACGGCTATCGTAATAAACAGGAGCGCCTTTTTGAACTGATTGATTTTAATGACACCCTCGTGGGAGTGATCTTGGCGCTGGACGATGCTCATCGACAATTGTTTGCCGAAGCCGTAAAGCAAGCTGCCGACCGTATTTGTAAGCGTGTTGGTGCGCCGTGCTTTACAAACGAGCAGTGGACGGCAATCATTCGTGGGCTCACCCGGGAAGTAGCGGTGTATTCAGCGGCGACTGAGCATGGCTTTGATGCGTGGCTTACCGATCGCGTTCATGATGCGCTTGGTGTTGATATGCAGGTGCGCGACCCTGAGAGCGGTCGATACATCAATATTGACGTTAAAACGCCCAGCTCCTTTCGGCATCGTATGGAACAACTTGTGCATGAAAATCGCCTGACTGAACGCGAGCTTCTACATGGCGATCAACAAAATTACATTATCGAACACAATGGACGCGGTAAGCGTAGGGTAGAAGTGGTAGTGCTATGTATCTTGCCTGATCTTTTTGGTGAACTTGCCGATTGGCACTTTGTGAACCCGGCACCAATGCGTGATATGCTCAATAAATTAATTCGCGAACACGGCCTTACCGACCGACGTTACGGCACGCCGCTGGCATAGTTGTTTTCTCCTAATTGACACCGGTATACATCTGTGACACTATAGCTGTATGTACAGAGGATCAAATCCTAGGGTCTTGCCCATCATTGTCATTATTATCGTGGTTGCGCTTGTTATTGCGGCGCTCGTTACGGTTGGACGAATGATTTTTAGTGGCGGTTCTTCGAGCACCGAGAATAAGGGGACCTCGTTGCAAGATGTGGTGTTAGATACGACAGCAGAACGCAGTGTTCGCTGGACGGTTCGCGGACCAATTGTGGCCGACGAGAAATTCCGTAGCTACCAGATCACCGTTACGCCGAGTAGTCGCACGTTTGTCACTTATTCAGGATATCTTGATCAAGTAATGGACACAAAAACGTACGACAATAACGTGAAGGCGTATGAAGAGTTTGTGTATGCGCTCGACAAGGCAAGCGTTGGCAAAACACGCAGCAGCTCAAACACCGATTTTCGTGGTGTTTGTGCAACGCGCGGCATTGCCTATATGTTTGAAACACTGAATGACTCCACGGTAGATAATTCTATCTGGAGCTCTACCTGTAAAGATTCACCGGGCACAATGGGAGCTGATCCGCTTAAAGTGCACGCTTTATTTGTTAATCAAATCCCAGATTTTGCACCATTATTTAACGAAATTTACTAATGATAAAAGCGATTATTTTTGACTGCTTTGGTGTACTGTACGGGGGAAGTCTCGAAAAGCTTACTTCAATGGCACCCTCCGAAAAACGGCAAGAAGTACACGATGCCAACATTGCTAAAGATTACGGCTATATCGACTACAATGAATATTTACAGCAAATTAGTGAATTAACAGGTGTGACACCGCAAGAAGTTGACAGTATCATCGCGCAACATCATATTCCAAACGAAGAGTTAATTGAGTATGCAGGGAAATTGAAGCATCGCTATCAAACCGCTTTGCTCAGTAATATCGGTGATACGGTTATGGATCGATTATTTGATGGCTCTGTTGAAGAAAAATTTACTCATGTCTTTCTCTCTTACAAAATAGGACTTGCCAAGCCAAACCCAGAAATCTTTAGTTATACTGCACAGCAGCTCGGAGTTACCCCAGAAGAATGCGTAATGATAGATGACCTTGCAAATAACTGCGAGGGAGCTCAGGTAGCGGGGATGCACACAATTCAACATATCAGCAACCAGACAACAATCGAGCGCTTACAAGCATTGCTAGGAGAATAAGATGCCCGAACTTCCTGAAGTGGAAACAATCCGACGAGGGCTTGCACGACTTATCGTTGGCAAGACTATAAGTGGTAGTGAAAATTACAACAGCACGAAGAGTTTTCCAAATACTACTGCTGATGTCGAACAATTTTTGTACGGAGCAAGTGTTACGGATGTACGTCGTCGTGCAAAAGTCTTGCTCATTGATCTTTCGAGCGGTTACACGCTCGTGACTCATCTGAAAATGACCGGGCAAATTATCATTGTGGAAGGCGGCGATCGGTGGGGAGGCGGGCATCCGAGTGATTCATTTATTCATACACTTCCTGACAATACGACGCGTGAGCGGCTAGATTTTACCGACGGTTCGCGCCTGTATTTTAACGACCTTCGCAAGTTTGGCTGGATGAAACTGTACCCTAGTTTAGAAGTTCCGAATATCGATTTTATGCAGAAGGTTGGTCCAGAGCCACTCGAAGATACCTTTACGAGCAAAGAATTTATCCCACGCATTCGTAGGCGTAACGGCACAACTGTCAAGGCGGCGATTCTTGACCAAACAGTGCTCGCAGGAGTGGGGAACATTTATGCGGATGAAGGGCTATGGGGTGCAAAAATTCATCCGGCCACCCGCGTGCGGGAGGTGAGCGATGCTGCGCTTGCCGAGCTGTTACAGCGCATTAAAGATGTGATGAACCTAAGCATAGAAAAAGGCGGCAGCACCGACAAAAACTACGTTGATGCCGAGGGTAAAAAGGGCAGTTACCTTAAATTTGCCAATGTCTTTCGCCGCGAAGGCCAAACCTGCCCTCGCCACCCCGATGTTGTGATAGAAAAAATACGTGTCGCAGGTAGGGGTACCCACATTTGCTCGGTATGTCAGCCTATGCCACAATAAACTGCTCCGATAACAATAGAAAGTGATGGGCGGTTCGATAAAAAAATCACAAAAATACGCTATAGCGCAAAAAGGTGATTGATGGGCCATGAGTACGCTTCCTACCTGTTAAGGGATTATCCTTTTAACCACTAGCATCTCTTATCCGAGAACTTGATACAACGAAAATGCCCACATTAACGTGCAGATACTACCAATGACAATAGGAAGTTTACGATCTGGGGTGGTGAGTTTGGGATTTCTAAGGTGCATAACGGCTGCTATGATGGCGGCTAAGTTGAGCGCGAGGCTTGGAAGCGCAGCTACTAATATCGCTATAAAGCCTAGTTGTGAGCTACCTTCCGGTAGTTTGCTGATGGTGGAAATGATGGGCATAGCTAGCAAGAATAAAATGGGAAGCGCCACGAATGACACAGCTCCAAAGACACTTAATTGAATAACTCGTTTGCGTGTTGGGTAACTATTCATATAGCTCACTATATCATGATTCCGGTATATGACAGCCGTCGTTTCCATTTGCGAGATATTTACAGATAAAGGTATACTATAAAGAAGTGGTATACCTGATTTTGGGAGAGAATACGTATAAGGCCGAGCAGGAATTGGCGCGGATTGTTGCCGATGCGAAGATAACGCCCGAACGATTAGATGCGGGCAGCTTGACGGCGAATACTTTGGCTGACATTGTGCGTGGCGGATCGCTATTTAGCGAAAAGCGGTTGGTGGTGTTGCGCCAATTATCTGATAATAAACCGGTATTTGAGAAGCTTGCTGAGTGGGCAGGGGAGCTTACTGGCGATACGACTCTCATTTTAATTGAACCAAAACTTGATAAGCGCACGAAAGCATATAAAACGCTTACCAAAAAAGCAACCGTCATCACCGCCGAACCGCTAACAGAACGCGATCATGTAGCGGCGGAACAGTGGCTCGATACGCTTGCGAGCAAGCACGGCGTGCACCTTTCTCGGGCGCAGATTCGCGATATGGTGAACCGAGTGCTTGTGGCCAGTGACAAACCTGCTCAGCGTACTATCGACCAAATGCAGCTTGCCAGGAGTATAAAAGCCCTCGAAGGTGTGTCCGAGGTTACAGATGATATGATTGCGACCATCTTGCCGCCCGCAGCAGGGGATACGGTGTTTGTTGTGCTCGAATTTGCTGCTGCGCGCCAGCATGATAAACTTGCGACCCTACTTGAAGAGCTAAGCCGTAACGAAGACGGCCACCAAACCTTTGCTCTACTAACAAGCCAGTGGGCTCAGTTAGTCTCGGTTGCGCTCGCCGATACTCCGCCAGCAACTATTGCTGTAGAACTCGGCATACATCCGTTTGTTGCAAAAAAGTTTGCCGAGCTTTCACAGCAATTTACGCGCTCGCAGCTAAAAGACATCACCACCCTTGCGGCCGACCTAGATGCGAAAATGAAACTATCACAGGTGACACCATGGGACGGTATACACCGCCTTGTTTACGCAATCAGCTCACGTACGAAGTGAACTTACGGCTTACAGTAGGTTGCGATCACTAAAACAGCCCTCCTTAGAAGAGGGCTGTTTGAGTCTAGACACAAGAGGTTAAGATTTAGGCGTAGCTTTTTTCGCTGGAGCCTTTTTTACAGCTGGTTTAGCGGCAGCGGCTTTAGTAGCAGGCTTCTTGGTAGCTGGTTTTTTCGTTGCCGGAGCGGCTTTGGCTGCTGCTGGCGCTTTTTTCTTTGTAGCTGCTGTTAGCTTAACGCCGGCTTCTTTTGCCACTTTAGAGAGACCAGCTTTGCGGCGGCTTGCGGTCGCTTTTTTGATGAGGCCTTTTTTAACGGCAGTGTCGATTTCGCTTTGGGCAGCGCTAAGGGTAGAGGTGCTCGGCTTTGCCATAAATGCCTTAGTAGCAGTTTTGATATCGCGTTTTGTTGCAACGTTGCGCTCGCGGCGCTTAGCAGTTTGCTTCATACGTTTAATGGCTGATTTGATGATTGGCATGGGGTTCCTTATCTCTGTTAGAGCTGTTATTTACAATCAACGATTGATTATACTGTAAACACCTCTGTATGTAAAGTGTGGCAAATATATTGACGCCATGAAACCACTTATGGTATAGTGAAGCCAAACTCGTCAAAAAGAAAATAAAAATAGCAGGAAACACCAATGCCAGACGCGAATGCACTCAAGCAAATTGTCGACAAACTCAAGGATTCGAATAATGTTCTTGTGACGGTAAATAGTAGCCCGTCGGTCGATGAACTTTCGGCTGCACTTGGCATTACGCTGCTACTTAACAAGCTAAACAAGCACGCTACAGCGGTATTTAGCGGTGCCATACCACCGGCAATCGAGTTTTTGAACCCGGAAAAAACATTTGAAAATACGGTAGATAGTCTGCGAGATTTCATCATCGCCTTAGACAAAGAAAAGGCCGACCACTTGCGCTATAAAGTGGTCGATGACATGGTGAAAATATTTATCACGCCGTATCGAACAACGATTAACGAAAATGACCTTGAGTTTAGCCAAGGTGACTACAATGTTGAGCTGGTGTTGGCGGTTGGCGTGCGTGCTGAGGCCGATCTAGACAAGGCCCTTGCCAGCCACGGCCGAATTTTGCACGATGCTACAGTGGCGGCGATTAGTCTTGGCGAGCCAAGCAATTTGGGTGGAATCGAATGGAACGATAGGGGAGCGAGCAGCTATAGCGAGCTATTATTCCAGCTTGCTGAAGGGCTAAAAGCAGATAAAAACTTGCTTGACGAACAAATTGCGACGGCATTTTTGACCGGTGTAGTTGCCGCAACTGATCGGTTTAGTAATGAAAAGACGACCAGCAAGGCAATGACAATTGCCGCTCAGTTAATGTCGGCCGGTGCAAACCAGCAGCTCATTGCAACGAAACTGCAAGAAGAATCAGCAATTTCGGAAACTCCGGCAGCTCCAGAAGAGCCAAGCCCAGTTGCAGCTAAGGAAGAGCCGGTAGAAGAGGAGCAAAAGTCCGACGATGGCAGCATCGGTGCCCTCTCGATTTCTCATGTTCCCGAGGGCGATGTTGACGACGTAAAAGAGGTTGTTGAGACTGAGAAGTCAAAAGAAGCGCTTGATCGTGCTGAAGAAGAGTTGGCGCTACAGACCGATAAGGTGGCAACAAGTAGGCAAGAAGATGCAACTGAAGCCGCCGAAAAGAAATTGGCTGAAGAGCTTTCAGTACCACTCGCGCCTTCAACGGACGAACTGAAAGACAAACTTACTGCTGACCTTGGTGAATTTAATGGCCCGATCGTCGCACCAAAAGAAATGGCAGAGCCGAGTCTCGGAGGGACATTAAATGCGACCACCGAACAGGCTGCCGAAGACAAGCGTCGCGAGATAGAAGATGATAAGAATCGAACGATTTTAAGCCATGGTGGCTCGTATACGACCGACAAGCCAACAATGCAGGCACCTCTCAACGCAACTATCGCAGATACGGGCGCCGAGCCAGAAGTGCGCGATATCTTTAAAGATGCGACACCGGCCGAGTTACCGAATACGCACGCTGAAACAATTCAGCCACCAGAGCCTAAAGAAGCGCCTACGCTTGCTGAAATAGAAGGACAAAATCGTGATGATCACGCCGATGCGCGTGCCGCGATTGATGCCGCCTTAGGCTCAAGCGCACCAACAGCCGATCCTGTTCAGGGCACAACCACCCCTCAGCCGGTAGAAAACGGTTTACCACCGCTTCCGCCACTGCCTCCTATGCCTGATTTCTCAACGTTACCACCGCTTCCGGGCGAGGCATCGGCTGCGCCCGTAGTCCCAGAGAGTGTTTCAGTCCCCGATGCCCTCGGTGATGTTTTGCCGCCCGCTCCAGCACCTGAGCCAGTTGCGCCAAATGACCCTGCTCAGTTCAAAATTCCTGGACAATCGTAGTCTTACTCCTGTACCAAAAAGTGCTCTAGACCCACATTCTCTCCCTTATGCGAGAGTACTATTTGGTAGTCTTGGCGCTGTGTGTGGTGTTTTTGCATGATTTGGATAATTTCGTCGCGGTACTCACGGGCATCGATCGTTTTGCTAATTTCTTCGCTAGAGTGGCCTTTATCGGCGTAAATCCAATCAATATTGTAGGATGGTGATGACTCGTCGCTATTGCAGTAATAATTTATACCAGAAAGCGGAAAACCATCGGTTTTTAGCTTGTAAAAAACAAATGTAGCGGCGCGTGCGGCAACAATATGATCAATGTGGCCCGTAAGCCCGTTAGGGTCGAGAGTAAGGAATTCTGCTTCGAATGGTTCGCTATAGGTAGCGCATCGCTCACGGACGATGGCCTCCACCTCGATAGAGATCTCTTGCATAGCGATGTTGTCGAGGTGGCCGTCGGGACGGTAGAGGTTTTGTAGCGACGTCGCACCCATGCATTCGCCAGCGGCGCGCCATTCGGCTTCGCGTACCTGGCCAAGGTTTTCGAGCTGGTCGGGGTTCTGGCCCGACTCGCCGCAGGTAAGTGCGATAAGGTGCACATCAGTTCCCTCGGCAATGGCTTTCACGATCATGCCGCAGGGGCCAAAGGCTTCATCGTCGGGATGGGCAAATATGCCAAATAGCAGCTTCTTCATAGACTCCAGTATACTAGTAAATAATGGAAGACGGAATTATACTCATTGATAAACCGGCAGGCTGGACCAGTTTTGATGTGGTGGCAAAAATTCGGGGCAAGATTCGCCGAGACTATGCCGAACGGGCTATTAAGCCAACTAAACGACAGCTACGCGTAGGGCATGCGGGAACACTCGATCCGTTTGCGACAGGGTTATTAATTGTCTTGCTTGGTGATGCTACCAAAAAAGCGACCGAATTTCTGAAGCTCGATAAGGTGTACGAGGCGGAGATTATTTTAGGGAAAGAAAGTACCACTGGTGATCCGGAAGGTGAAATAACCGATACTTCTTCGTTGGTGCCAAGTGGTGAAGAGGTGCGCGTAGCACTACGACAGTTTACGGGAGAAATTACTCAGCGCCCACCGATTTTTAGCGCCATTAAAATTAATGGCCAGCGCGCCTATAAACTAGCTCGCGACGGTAAAGAGGTAGAGATTCCTGAACGTCAGGTGATGATTTATAGCCTAGAGTTAGTAGAATATGACTATCCATCACTCAAAATTCGCACCCATGTTGGTAGCGGAACATATATTCGTAGCCTGGCTGTAGACATTGGTAAAACACTCAGAACGGGGGCGTATTGTCATGCCTTGCGACGCACCAATGTTGCGGATTTTACTATTGCATCGGCAAAACGTGTCGATGAGTTTCTGGCGGAGGCTTGAAATTTAAGAGGTTATCTGATACAATCGCTAGTTATGATATCAAAAGATAACAAAGCGAAAGCTATAGCTTTGACTCAGGTTGCAAAGAACGACGTTGGGAGCCCTCAGGCTCAAGTGTCGGTTTTGACGGCTCGTATCAAAGAGGTGACTGAACATCTAAAAGCCAACAAGCACGACAATATGGCGCGCCGTGGGTTGATTCAGATGGTGGGGCGACGCAAGAAGCTCCTCAAATACCTTGAGACGAACGACTTTGAGGCCTACAAGGCTGTACTTGAAAAACTAGGACTACGAAAGTAATCCGCAAAAAAACTCCCCGGCACGCGCCGGGGAGTTTTTAAGTGTATACTAAATGTATGACGAGCGTACTTCGGCTCAAAAATGTATCAAAACACTTTGGCACTACTAAGGCACTTCACGACGTTTCGTTCATCGTGAAAAAAGGCGAAGTCGTGGGGTTTGTGGGTGCGAATGGTGCAGGTAAAACGACCACAATCAGTACAATTCTTGGGTTTATTGCTGCGAGCGAGGGTGAAGCAGTGGTGCTTGGTAGAATGGTAACGCCAGCGACGGCGCATCGCGTGCATGGCAAGATTGGCTACGCGGCGGGCGACATGGAGCTTCCGCCGCGTCTGACTGGCCGACAGTTTTTGCAGTTTGTGCTGGCCCAAACGAAGGGCAATCACGAGGCGAAACTGACAGAACTTATAGCGGCCTTTAAACCAGAGCTCAATAAAAAAATTGGTACCTTGAGCCGTGGTAACAGGCAAAAAATCGCCTTGGTTGCGGCATTTGTGACTGAGCCGGAATTAATTATCCTTGACGAACCAACGAGTGGACTCGACCCAGTGATGCAAGAAGTTTTTTTGAGGCTAGTACGCGAAGCGCAGAGTGCGGGGGTGACAATTTTTATGTCGAGTCATTACCTCAGCGAAGTGGCCGACGTTTGTAGTCGTGTTATTTTGATGCGGGATGGCAGGGTGATTCGTGATCTTTCGGCCAAAGAGATGCTAGCAAAAAGCGGCAAGGCCGTTCGCGTGGTTTCGGGGCATAAAACGCTGCATCCGCCTCAGGGTGCCGAAGACACTAAGCTGACACACGAAAATGGCAAGACGGTATTGTCTTTTGTGTCTCATCTTGAACCCGCCAAGCTACAGGTGTGGGTGGCCGGAATCAAACAGCTTGAAGACATTGAAATTACTGAATACAACCTGGAAGGTGTGTTTGCGTCGCTGTATGAAGACGAGGAGAAGGCTCTATGATGCGCTCGGTATTCTTAAAAACACTGTACGACCGACGCTGGTTTATACTCGGCTGGGCGATCGCGTTTATTGGGCTTTCTGCGCTGCTGACGTCGTTTTTCCCGGCAATGAAAGTAAGCGGGCTTGATGCGTTAGTGCAAAATATGCCACCGGCATTTAAAGGGTTAATTGGTGACTTGGGCCTGCTTGCGTCGTTCGATACCTACATCGGCTCGCAGCTGTTTGATATTCGTTTGCCACTGATTGGCGGAATTATGGCGATTATTTTAGGGCTGGGGTTAAGTAGTGCCGAGGAAGAATCGGGTGAACTCCGTACGATTACGGCAATGCCGATTAGCCGTTTAAAGACTATCGTGCATAAATGGCTGGCGCTTGTCGTGATAGCCGGAGTGATGGTAGCCGCAATCGCTGCGGGCATTTACGCGGTATTGCCGTTTCTTGATGACGTGAGTTTGCCAAACGAAGCAATTGTTCGCCTGCTTGGCCTAAGTTGGCTGCTTATAGTGACATTTGGCACCATTCCGTTTGCTGCTGGCATGGCAGTGGGCAAACGCGCTGCCGCGATGGCGGTGGGGGTGGTGGTAGTGATCGGGAGTTTTATTTTATCGACATTCGGTTCAGCGGTTGATTGGCTTGCCGACTACGAAAAATTATCGTTACTGTACTATTTCCCTGCAAACGAAATGGTACGTGGGAGCGTAAACTGGCCAGATGTGTGGTTGCTTAGCGGCCTGACGTTTGGTGCGCTGCTTATCGCAACCATCCTCTTTCGCCGTCGCGATATCGGCTAAGCGTGCTATACTAAAACAACTACGCTACATCCGGACGAGCCGGATCAATAGCATTCTAAACCATTTACCAGAGGAACATTATTTTTTATGCATGAACCATACTTATTGCCCGACGACCGGGTTGTCGCCCAGACACGCATTGCCGAACTTGAGCAACTGATTCAAGATCTTGGCGAAGATTTTAGAGATGCGTTTACGCAGAGTAGCGAAACCTGGCACGATAACTCGCCGTTTGAAGCAGTCCGAGATAAACAATCTATGTATGCGGCAGAGCTCAACCAGCTACGGACACTCATTCGTTCAAGCACACTTATTAAGCCTAAGAAAAGGCGCGGTACGGTCGGTATCGGCAGTCTTGTGGCACTTGAAAATGACAAACAATACTTTATTGGTGGTGATTGGACCGCAAAAGCCGGCCGTCGAGTGGATGGAATCTACTGGGTGAGCCGTTATTCGCCAGCCGCAACGGCACTGCTTGGCAAAAGGGTTGGAGAAGTAGTTGCTATCGCGGGGCACGAGGAAGTAATTCGGAGCATTAGCTCGTGAGTGTTTGGCCGGGCGGGAGTCGTATCTGCTTAGCGAATAATTTCTCTAATTTCGCTGAGCCAACGGTTGCCTTCGTTCGCCAACTCGGCGTCGTCCATGCCCATACCGACAAGCCATTCATCGTTTGCCGTAAACCCGTAGTAGGTGGCTTCGATAGGGTAGCGGCGTTCAGTTTGTTTCTGAACAAGTACGGCTAATTTAATTTCTCGGGCTCCCATGCTTTCTAAATGCAGACGTACGAATTCGGCAGTGATACCTTTATCGAGTACATCATCAATAATAATGACGCAGCGCCCTTTGATATTCGTCGAAGGTGCAAGGTCGGTAACAATACGAGGCTCGTGGGCCGAAGTGCCACTCCCATATGTGCTAACCATCATGTAGTCGATTTCTGGGTGCATATCTGGCGCCAGCTGTGCAATCGTAAACATCAGCCTGCTCGCAAACGGCGCTGCCCCACGAAGTAGGGCAACAAACAGCGGCTTATCGGCGCTATGATCGGCGATGATTTCTTGTGCTATCCGAGTTATTTCATGAGTAATCTGGGCATTGGTATAGAGTGTATTGTAGCGTTCTTTCATAGCCCAAGTATAGCTTATATCTGGTTGAAAAGAGCGGATAACCATAAGCATATTAAAATATAAATATAACTATTGTCAATATTCTCAGCGAGGCGTATTGTATTAACAACGAACGGTGAGGGTCCGTCTAATAACTATTATTTCTCTGCGAGAGAAAAGGGGGATATATGAGTACAGCTATCACCAACGTAAACGACAATCAGATGCTGAAATTTGCTGTCGTAATGGTAGCATCGGTTGCTACAGCGGTTACGGCCTCAACACTTATTATTATGTCGCTGCTCGGCGGTCCATCGGCCAATGCAATGACAACACAAAATAACAATACTCAATCGGGTGTGAGTGCTTCAATGTGCGTAGACCCAAGCCTTGCCACCGCTGCCAATCCTAGCGATGTTGCTCCTGCGAGTGCGAGTGCAAGTGATGCGAGCGTCTCTCCGCTGATGGGCGCAAAGACTGCTAGTGTCTATGTGCGTCCGCTTCTCGCTGGTGGCGTGAGCGGTTCATTCAATACGACAAATAGTAATACCACCACAACTACCACTACATTCAACACCACGACTACAACTATTCGTGACAACGGCAATAGCTACTCGGCAAGCTGGAATAATGGTAACACTGCGGTGTTTGCACCAACTACCAACACGAGCCAAAATAACGGCAACACGAATAACCAAAACAATGGTAATTCAAGTGCTAACACAAGTACTGTTAACACCACCACGAACACTACAACCACTACCAACACGAGCCAAAACAACGGCAACACGAACAACCAGAATAACGGTAACACAACCGAAAACAACCCAACTACCACTACAACGACGAACACTAGTCAGAATAATGGTAACCAAGACAACGATAATAACGGCAACACCTACTCTGCAGAGGCTTCAATCTTCTAATTAAGCCCGTGCATGAGCTGTTACAAAAAACTACCACCTCAGGTTGGGGTGGTAGTTTATTTTGGTAAAAATGATGTAATATATTGACTTTTTTAGACTAAAGTACTATAATACTACTTATTCTTATGAATATACAATCCAGTGAAGGTGGGAATTCAGACCAACTTGATGGTATCGATAATCTTTGTCGTCGTGGCGACGAGGTCATCGAATACATTTTTACGTAGAGTAGAGCCGTCCATTGCGGTGTTTATGAGGACGCTTAGGGGCGGACCTACTACTTTAAGTATGGTATACTATGATATGAACAAACCCCTGTAGAAGGTGATAGAGACAAAAGTTTGCTTACTCGAGCTTTTACCCCTGTTACTCTCTGCAGACATAAAAAAGGAGGCAGATTCATGTCGATTATTAACCCTAGTGGCAAGGAAATTTTTTCTGTTACCACTGAACTTTGTGGTAAACCACTAACCCTAGAAGTAAACCGCGTAGGGTTTCGTACCACCGCTAGTGTATTAGTAACCTATGGCGACACCGTAGTGCTCGGCACTACCCAGGTAGGTAGTCGCCCCATTCAGCTCGATTACTTTCCGCTAAGTGTCGATTACGAAGAAAAAATGTATGCAGCGGGTAAAATTAGCGGTAGTCGATTTATTAAGCGCGAAGGCCGTCCAAGTGACGAAGCAATTTTGATTGGCCGTATTATTGACCGTCCAATCCGCCCGCTGTTTCCTAAAGGCTATCGTGCGGAAGTGCAGGTGGTTGCTAGCGTCCTCAGTATGGACCCTGCGTTCCGCCCAGATATGGTAGCGATGATTGCAGCGAGCAGTGCGCTGAGTATTAGCGGTGCACCATTTGATGGCCCAGTAGCTGGCCTGCGTGTTGGCCGTGTCAATGGCGAATTCAAGGCATTTTTGAGCCCCGAAGAGCGTGAGGAGAGCGATCTCGACCTCGTTGTCGCCGGCATTGAAAGTGGCGTCGTGATGGTAGAAGCAGGCGCGAATGAAGTGGATGAAGAAGTCGTCATTGAAGCAATTGCGTGGGCGCATAAAGCGATGCAACCTGCCATCGCATTGCAACGCGAACTCGCCGAAAAGGTGGCCAAAGCGCCAATTGAGTATGAGTTGGTATTGCCAAATGAAGATATCCAGAAAACCGTTGACAACTGGGCGCACGAAAAGTTTGGCGAAAAGCTGCAAAAGCCGTATCCAGAGCGCAACGAAATGGTCAACGAAATCCGCTGGAAATTCCACGAAGAAATGGCCGAGAAACTCGACGAAGAGTACGATGCTGTGCGCGATGAATACGACGAGGCCTTTACAATGGCACTCCATAAAGATGTGCGTCGCGGCATTGTTGAGAACCAAACCCGCCCAGATGGCCGTAAGCTCGATGAAATTCGTGTGCTTTCAAGCGAAGTAGGGGTATTGCCGCGTACGCACGGTTCGAGTATCTTTACTCGCGGCGTCACTCAAGGGTTGAACATTGTAACGCTTGCGCCACTAAGCTTTGCGCAAATTGTCGACACCATGGAAGTAACCGACGGCGAACGCCGCTACATGCACCACTACAACGCACCAGGCTACACAGTAGGTGAAGTGCGTCGTCTTGGTTCCCCGGGCCGCCGAGAAATCGGCCACGGCTACCTTGCCGAACGTGCAGTGATGCCAGTGCTACCAACCGAAGAAGAGTTCCCGTATGCAATTCGAAGCGTCACTGAAATCATGAGCCAAAACGGCTCAACTAGCATGGCTGCTACGTGTTCAAGCGTGTTAGCGTTAATGGATGCTGGTGTACCGCTAAAACGACCAGTGAGTGGTATCGCTATGGGCTTAATGATGGATGGCGACACGCCATACGTTTTGAGCGACATCGCCGATGCCGAAGACTTTGCTGGCGATATGGACTTCAAGGTAACGGGTACCGAGAAGGGTATTACTGCAGTACAGATGGACATGAAGCTTCATGGCCTACCCGTAGAAGTGTTGGCGCAGGCTATTCGCACCAGTACACCGGGGCGTAAGCACATCTTAGAGCATATGCTTACAACCATTGCGGCACCGCGTACTGCGCTTAGTCCATATGCACCACGTATCGAGAAAATTAAGATTAACCCAGATAAGATTGGTGCTGTCATTGGTAAGGGTGGTGAGGTTATCAACAAGATTACTGCCGAAACTGGCGCAATGATCGACATTAAAGATGACGGGCTGATTACCGTTGCAAGTTCAGATACCGAGAGTATTGAGCGTGCACTTGAATGGATCCGCGGCCTGACCGAAGAACCAGAAGTCGGCAAGATTTATAAGGGTAAGGTGGTCACGATTAAAGACTTTGGTGCCTTTGTAAATATTATGCCTGGAACCGACGGCATGCTTCATATTAGTCAAATTAGCGATACGCGTGTTGAGAACGTCACCGATGTACTGAAAGAAGGGCAAATGGTAACTGTTAAATTGGCTGGTATCGACGAAAAAGGCCGGCTTAGTCTAACAATGAAAGGTGTTCCACAGGAGTAGGGTATGAGTCGCAAAAAGAACTTGCCTACATGGTTTAGTCGGCGAACGCTGATTATAGCTGTGGCAAGTGTGGTGGGGGTTGGAGTGCTACTCGTGGGCTGGCAATTTATTGCCAAGCTCCAGGCGCGCGATGACTATATGGCGGCACTTGCAAAAACGAACACTGTCGTTAAAACATACAATACCGTGGTAAAAGAGATTGAGGCCATGACGAACGCGGCGTCTAACCGGACTGCCACAGAAAGTGATTTGCAGCAGTCAACAGATAGCTACGACGAAGCAGTAAAGCACTATACTGAAGCAGTCGCCGAGCTGCAGAGTGAGCGTGGAGTAACGAGGCCGAATGTGGCGGGCACATTTAATACCTTTATCGATGCGAACAAAAAATTTACTGCCGCAACCAGCGATCGTACAACGATCGTGAAGGCAGTATTTACCACTACGCACCACTGTAATGCCCAAACACTTGGGGCGATGGACACAAGCGACCTAACAAAACTCACTGAAGCCTATGACAAAACATTTTCACCGTGTGTGAAGGGTATTGAACAACTGGCTAGTGCAAAGAATAGCGAGGTAGCTGCTACGGGTAAGCGCTCGAAAGAGTATTTTGACTCGCTCAAAACTCATGTCGAAGCAATGCAAAGCAATTACCAAGCGGGCAACCGTACACAGTTTGAATCCGAATACAAAGCGTTTCTCTCGCTTGCCGAGTCGGTGCCCGAGCATACTAATACAACAGCGGTCCTCGTAGAGTACAATAAGCTATTGCCCGGAGATCAGCTGACGCAACTTGCGACACTGCTAGCGCAAGAGGTGAAAAAGTCGTAATTTTGAACGGAGGTAGGTATGTCACACCAGCAACAATCACAACTCGATGCGCTGAAAGATGAGATTATTGCTCAGGGCGTTTGCCCAGAACTTGCGGCGAGTGCAACCCAGCTTGTAATAGGCGATGGCAATCCGAATGCCGACATTGTGTTTATTGGTGAAGCACCGGGTAAAAACGAAGACGAACAGGGACTACCCTTTGTTGGCGCAGCAGGCAGGTTCTTGAACGAAATGCTTGCCGCAGCAAAGCTTGATCGCAGCGATGTATATATTACCAACATTGTGAAGTACCGTCCGCCCAATAACCGCGACCCAGAGCTAGAGGAAAAGCGAGTATTTTGGCCCTATCTTATGCGGCAACTCGAAATTATTCAGCCGCGCGTAGTAATAACGCTGGGCCGTCATAGCGGTGCGGCATTTATTCCGGATCTTGTGATCTCGCGCGATCACGGCCACGCCCGTAAGGTGAAGTTTCACGAAAGCGAGTGGCTCGTTATTCCGCTGTACCACCCGGCCGCGGCCCTGTATAACGGTTCTATGCGCCAGGTGTTGATTGACGATTTTATTGCTGCCGCTAAAGTTGCTACTTTACCCCTGTCATCATCAGGACAGTTGTCATAAAATAGCATAAGCTTCTTGACAAAATAAGAAAAATAGAGTACAATGGGGTTTATAAAGTGATAACACAAAAAACAAAGGAACCACCACAATGCGAACCGACCCCATACCAAGTCGCGATGACGATCCATTTGCTAATGACTCAGCGACATCAATAGATACGAGGGTTGACCCATTCTCAGATACGCAGGAAGAGTCAACGCTACCAGTGGCTCAACGCGCTAAGGTTGGCGGCCGCGTATTTGGTTCGTTAACGACGCTATGGCGCGGTAAGGCTAGACTAGACGCTGCCAACGCGATGCCTACCAAGGGTGACCCATTTGAGGACGACCTAATACCGCCAGCGCATAAAGGTGATAGTCCATTTGATGATACTCGAGAGGAATTGCAAGCAGCGGCGGTTGCGAACGCCAACATCGCCCCTACGCAGTTAATAGCGACGGAACAGTTGCAAGGAGTGCCCGATGTAGAGTCTGCCGAGATAAATAGAGCAGGCGCAGAAGTAAGGCGAACTTTATACGGTATAATCGGCGGTCCCCAGTTGATGAGCGAGTCCTACTATTCCGACGGAAAGCCTCGTCCACGTACAATGATGGAAGACCCAACATTAGGGCCGGGGCAGCTTGCCGATAGGATTTTACGAGATCCTACCGTGCAGCCTACGCCTGAGCAGAGTACGGCATTACGCGAAGCTCTGGCCGCCTACGAAAAAGCGGGCGGTAGTCTCTAATAACTATAAATTCATAGGTTTTATAAAACGCTGATGAGGGTGGTTCGGGAACGGGCCACCACTTTCATGTGTCGCAACCCATTGACTTTTCGTCCCACTTTGCTACAATAATAACTACTTGTAAAGAGAGGGCAATCGACTTACATATCGAAGCCTCTCGCAATCTGAATTCGAAATTACATAATTTTTATACCTAAAAGGAGATAAAAACAACATGGGACAACGACGTCTCGCTAAACCTGCACCAGATGATGCCGCAAAACGGCCACAAAATCAGCAACCAAAGCAAAAATCGAACAATAGCGTACTAAACGCTACCACCACCCGTAAAGGCGAAGTATTTCGTGCCCAGCGCCGCACGTCGGAAGGCGTGAATATGCAGGCGAGCCAGCATATTATTAATGTTCCCGTGAACAAATCACGCTTCAACGGCTACAACGGCCAGCAATTTAGCCTTAGTATGCAGCCGAAAAAGCCACGTGCACCGCGGCCTACGCTAAAAATTATCCCTATCGGTGGTGTTGGTGAAATGGGTATCGGTAAAAATATGACCGCTATCGAGTACGATAATGATATTTTGGTAATCGACATGGGCTTTTTATTCCCAGGCAGCGACTACCCGGGTATCAACTACATTACCCCAGACATCACGTGGCTTGAAGAAAACAAACACCGCATCCGCGGGCATGTGTTCACGCACGGGCACCTCGATCACATTGGGGCGTTCCGCCACTTGGTGCCCAAAATTCCTGCACCAGTGTATGCCAGTAAGTTTACCCTTGGTATGCTGCAGCGCACTATGGAAGAGACCGATGGTAGCTACGAACCGGACTATAAC
Source organism: Candidatus Saccharimonadota bacterium (assembly GCA_027492465.1). Taxonomy (GTDB): domain Bacteria; phylum Patescibacteriota; class Saccharimonadia; order Saccharimonadales; family Saccharimonadaceae; genus Saccharimonas. The sequence goes on from JAPUET010000032.1 coordinate 38,223, forward strand.
GAACTGAACCCCGAAGCACACGATATTGTACAAATTTCTGATGCATTTAGTATTGAGCTTGTGCGTGTGAACCACTCAATCCCCGACGCTACAGCGGTGATTGTGCGTACTCCAGTGGGTAACATTCTCGCAAGTGGTGACTGGCGCATCGAAGATAATCCGGTTGACGGCAAAAAATTCGACTTTCCGCGCATCAGCGAAGTGCAGCAAAAAGAAGGCTTTTTGGTATTCTTGAACGAGTCGACCAACTGTGAAAGCGACGGAACGCACACGCATGGCGAATTCGATATTCAGCACAGTATGGGCGAGGTGATGGATAAATTTCCAAATGGCCGGGTGATCATTTCGAGCTTCTCGAGCCAGCTGCACCGCATGCAACTAATCTTAGACGAAGCACAAAAACACGGTCGTAAGGTGGCATTTGCCGGCTATAGCATGATCCAAAACCTCGAGGTTGCTCTTCGCACCGGCGCTATCAAGGTGCCAAAAGACACCGTCATGAAGATGGAAGACATTATTAAGTTGCCCGATAGCAAGGTAACGATTGTATGTACCGGTAGCCAGGGCGAATTTTCGGCGGTGCTAAACCGCATGGCTAGTGGTGCCCACAAATACATCAAGATTAAAAACACCGATGTGGTGGTATTTAGCTCTAACCCAATTCCGGGCAATGAAAAATACGTGGTTCGTACGGTCGATGGTCTCATGCGCGAAGGTGGCGAAATTATCCAAAACGGTAAAACGCACCTTACTGGTGTGGGTCCGCTCCACCTCTCGGGACATGGCTACTACGAAGACCATATTAAGGTGATTCAGGCCGTCAATCCAACCTATTACATTCCGTATCATGGTGAATTTCATATGCTTGTGCACAATGCCGAGCTTGCCGAAAAAGAGTGCGGAATTGCGAAAGATCACATTTTTGTTTGTGACGCAGGCGACATTGTAGAGTTCGACCACGAAGGCGCACGTAAAATCGGTCGTGTTCATGTTGGCGGCGTTATGTACGACGATAGCGGTGCCGTTGTTTCTGAAGTAGTGTTGAAAGATCGTATTCACATGAGTCAAGAAGGCATGTTTGTAGTAGTGCTCACCGTGCAGCGCGGGAGCGGACGCTTACTCACCAGCCCAGATATCATTAGCCGCGGATTCATTTACCTTCGCGATAGCGAAGAGCTCATGGGTATGATTCGAGCGTACATTAAGCAAAAAGCGGCTCGGGCATTTGCCGGCAAATATGACATCGAAGTAATCAAAAAAGAGATCAAAGATGAGGTAACACATATCTTGTACGATCAAACGCGCCGTACACCAATTGTGATACCGGTGATTAATGAAATCGGTGTGGTGTCGAAGCAGCAAAACGCCAAACAAGGTCAGCAACGACCAGGTGAAAATTCTAATCAGGGTCAAAAGCAGCAGCGCCCGTTCAGGCCTGGGCCGTCAAACCGCAAATTTCCACCTCGACAAATTCCCGATAGCGAAGTGCAAATTCCTAAAAACTCTGACGTGCCCAGCTACTAGGTACTTAGTACTCATAAAACGAGAGTCCTAGCTATAGGACTCTCGTTTTTATCCCCCCCTTGACAACCCCCCTCGGGGGGGGGGTACCATAGATGTAAACTAACCAC
>JAPUET010000033.1 GCA_027492465.1 Candidatus Saccharimonadota bacterium
AGTACGGCGATGCTGATAGCTAGTGCGACGATGGCGACCACCAGCGCGACGATGGCGAGGCCGCTCTTGGCCTTCTTCGGTTCGGTAGGAGCGGACATTGCCGCCTCCTTTCTTGGGGCGGGTGCCCCGTAGATTTCAACGGATGTCTAATCTCATTGTAGCACAAATTAGTAAAAAAGTCAAGCATATGCACTAAAAACACTCCTGGTGAGGAGTGTTTTTGTAGGGGCGGGTGTAGAATTACTTCAACAAGCCTTTATCGCGCAGGGTCGCATCAATCTTGGCGCGGTCGAACCCTTTTATAATCACGCCGTCGATATCTGTTACCGGAACACTTTGTTGGTTGGATTTTTCTACCAGTTCTTCCATAGCGCCGCTATCTTCCTCGATATCGCGTACGGTAAATGCAACCCCAAGGTGTTCAAGATATTGCTTTTCGGTTTTGCAAAAGGCACACCATGGAGCGCTATAAATAGTGACGAGCGGCAGTGCTTGTGCTTGTGTGTTTGTCATACTTCCCCCTTTGTTTCTAGCGTCTATTGTAGCGTAAGCGGCACTAGAAGCGCAAGGTTATTCACTGGATTTTTTGGTTGTAAGATACCACCCGCTATCAACGGGTGACTGGTATGCATCAAGCTCGAGCTCTAGATGATATTTTTGCAACTCTTTGATTGCTGCAAGTGCGGCCTGGCGTGAGGCGAAACGCTTTTTTAATGGTGCGCGTGCTGTACGAAACTCGTAGGGTATATGTTTCGGCGTATTGTTTTTGCGTGGCATAATCTGTTATGATAGTACCATATGAGCAAGCTGCCAAGCGACAGCGAGAAAACTGGTGGGCATGATGCGTCGCCGCAACCGGGCGCAGCTTATCTCATCATGTCGATGATGGATACAACCTGGCGAATGTTTGTGCCAACGATAGGCTTGCTGCTAGTAGGTAATGCGCTGGACGAATACTTCGGTACCAAGCCATGGCTACTGCTGGCTGGTGCAGTCCTAGGGGGTGCAATAGCCGCAATATTAATAAAATTGCAATTAGCGAAGGGTAGATAACTTGTTCCACAATCTAGCAGCCAGTGAAATACATGTAGTACTGCCGGTAGAGCCAATTTTTTACATCGGCCCCTTGCCTATTACTAATTCAATGATTTTGGGTGCTTTTGGGGTGGCAGTAATGCTTGCAGTACTGGGCTACGCTGCTTGGAAATTACAAAAAGGCCAGTACAACCGCTTTGTCGGCCTGGTGCAGTGGGCGGTAGAGGGTATGTATGGTGCTGTGCTGCAGATTATCCCCGATAAAAAGGTGGCCAAAGGTATTGCACCATTGGCGCTGGCTATATTCTTTACCGTACTGTTTACCTATTGGTGCGCGGTGCTGCCGGGTGTAGGCCCTGCCATGGTACTAGATGGCAAAGAGCTACTGCGTGAATTGCCAAGCGACCTTAACTTTACTTTTGCACTTGCAATTGTATCTATGGTGGCCACGCAAATTTATGCCTTTAAGGCGCATGGTGCCTGGGGTAACGCTAAGCGATACATCAAAAACCCTCTGCGCGACCCAATCGGTTGGTTTGAGGGAACGCTAGAATTTATCGGTGAATTTAGCCGCTATATATCACTTAGCTTGCGTTTGTTTGGCAATGCCTTTGCTGGCGCGGTGCTATTGATGATTGTGGGCGTACTAACTGGCTGGGTAGCTGGCGCGATACTGCCCGCCGTGATGATTTTTGAGCTGTTTATCGGCTTTATTCAGGCGTATGTATTCTTTGTGCTGACCGTTATCTTTACATCCCTGGCCATTATGGGCCATGGCGATTCACATTCCCCCGACCACTCCCCTGCTGATACGAAACGAGTAGAGAGTGGAAATAATTAGGTAATTAATAAAAGGAGATATATAAATTATGGACGCATTGTCATTTGGTCTTACATATGCCCTTCCAGCATTTGGCGCCGCTATCGGTGTTGGTCTTATTGGTGCTGCAGCACTTAACGCGCTCGGCCGCAACCCAGAAAAAGTGAGCGATATCCGTACTATGATGATTACCGCTATCGTGTTTGCTGATAGCTTGGCAATCATCGGTATCATCGTGGCCTTTATCGCAAAGGCGTAGGCTAGCTAATATGGCAAGTTTTTTTGCACAATTTGCTAGCACCGAAGCTGAAACGGACATCCTGACTGGCCTAGGTATAAAGTGGGAACTGGTAGTATTCCAGATTATTGCCTTTTTGCTGCTAGTATTCGTACTTAGCAAGTGGATATTCCCAATATTCTTTAAGATTATCGACAAACGCCAAGAAGCAATTGAAGCGTCAAATAAAGCGGCTGTCGAGGCTTCAAAGCATGCCGAAAAAGCCCAAGCTGAAATTGATCAGTTGCTGAAAGTTGCTCGCACTGAGGCAAAAGAGATCGTAACGACCGCTAAAGACGAAGCGACCGTTATGGTTCGAGACGCCGAAGCAAAGGGTAAGGCTAGTGCCGAGCATATTGTTGCCGAGGCTCGAGGAACAATCGCTAAAGAAGTGGTAGCTGCTAAAAAAGCGCTCCATAACGAAACGATTGAGCTAGTGGCGCTTGCAACCGAAAAAGTTGTGGGCGAAACGGTAGATGCCAAGGTGGATACAAAAGTGATTAAATCGGCACTTGGGGACGGTAAATAAAGTATGCAAGGAAAGATTTCTCGGCGCAAACTCGCACAGTATGCGGTAGAGGCTTACGAAAACGGCACTTTGTCTGAGGCGCTTCAGGAACTTGCGGCGTATCTGATTGATGCGCGGCGGCTTCGGGAGGCAGAGCTAGTGGTGCGTGCTATTGAAGATGAGCTGGCAACGCGTGGCACGGTGATTGCCCGCGTTGCAAGCGCTCGACCGCTAACGGCAGAGCTTGAAGCGGCGATTACCAGTCTTGTTGGAGCGAAAGAAATCGCTATCCTTGAGACAACAGACCAGGCATTAATTGGCGGTGTTCGCATCGAAACACCAGGTAAACTACTCGATGCTACGATTAAACGTAAACTCCTGGCGCTCCGCCAGGCTAAGGTATAAGAAAGGCTTATTGATGGCTGATATAGCAGTTACAGAACTATCAAAAGGTCTACGCGATGCAATCGCTAAGCTCGATGCGAGTGATTCACTCGAATCGGTTGGTATTGTCACCCGCGTGGGCGACGGTGTGGCATGGGTACACGGACTCGGCGACGCTGGCTATAGCGAGGTGCTAGAAATCGACACGAAAAGTGGCGTCGTAGAGGCGTTTGCTCTTAACCTTATGGAAGACGAAATTGGTGCCGTACTCCTCGGCAGCGACCAAGGTGTTTCAGCGGGCGACAAAGTACGCCTAAAGGGCGAGGTACTTTCAGTGCCGGTAGGCCCAGAGCTACTGGGTCGCGTGGTAAATCCTCTTGGTGAACCGCTCGATGGTGGCCCGGCAATTACTGCGAAAGCGCGCGGTGCCGTTGAGCGAGAGGCGGTCGGTGTCATGGGCCGCAAGCATGTGCATGAACCGATGATGACCGGTATTGTGGCGATTGACGCGATGTTCCCTATCGGCCGTGGCCAGCGCGAGTTGATTATTGGCGACCGACAAACCGGCAAGACTGCTATTGCCATCGATACCATGATCAATCAGGCCCGCGAAAAAACGGGTGTGGTAAATATTTACGTTGCCATTGGCCAAAAACTGTCGAAAGTTGCTGGGCTCGTAGAGCGCCTCAAGCAAGAAGGTGTTATGGAGCAAACTATCGTAGTTGCGACTGGCCCAAGCGACCCTGCTTCGCTACTGTATTTGGCGCCCTATGCCGCAACTGCTATGGGCGAATATTTCCGCGATAACTCTGGTCATGCGCTCATGATTTATGACGACCTCACTAAGCATGCTGTTGCCTATCGCCAGATGTCACTGCTCCTACGTCGTCCACCAGGCCGCGAGGCGTTCCCTGGTGATGTATTCTATTTGCACTCACGCCTACTCGAGCGTTCGGCGAAATTAAGTGACGATTTGGGTGCCGGGAGCCTTACTGCCCTACCGATTATTGAAACGCAGGCTGGTGACATTTCGGCGTACATCCCAACCAACGTGATTTCTATCACCGATGGCCAGATTTTTATGGAAACCGACCTATTTAACCAAGGTATTCGTCCTGCAATCTCTGCTGGTTTATCGGTGAGTCGTGTCGGTGGCGATGCCCAGACCAAGACGGTAAAAAGCGTATCGGGCCACCTAAAACTCGGCCTTAGCCAGTTCCGCGAACTTGCTTCTTTTGCCCAGTTTGGTAGCGACCTCGACGAAGCAACTAAAAAGCAGATCGAGCGCGGTCAGCGCCTGACGGAACTCTTAAAGCAGCATCAATACCAGCCAATGAGCGTATGGGAGCAAGCGGCGAGCATCTTTGCCGTCAGCGAAGGTTTATTCGATAAAGTTCCGGCTACGAACATCAAAGATGCCCAGAAAGCGTTACTGACTCGCCTATGGACCGACAACAAAAAAGACATGCAAGCGCTGAATAAAGGTGCCGAAAAACTTGAGGCCGATAGCGACCATGGTAAGCTGATTGCGAAAGTAGCAAAAATCGCTGCGAAAGGGTTTGAGGGATAATGAGTATCCGGCGCGACTGGGTAAACCCTGAGCTTCCAACTCGTGTCCCGGAGGGGTTCGAGCCTACTCATGGGCATATTTCGCGTGCTGACATGGACAGACTAACCGGTTTTGGTGCGATTACTATGAGAGCTATCGAGGAGGCGCGCTGGCTAAGTACACGTACTGACGGCCATACTGCTACTGCTCCTTTCAATGACAGAACGTCCGATATTGCAGCCATGATGTACCCGGAAGATGAGTCCGGGAAGCTTGGTCCCAATTTCTGGTTTTGGTCTTCATTAGTAGATACGACGAGCAAAGTTGTCGAGGGCGGGCTGGTCCTTCCTGATAGCCTGCAAGCTGACCAAGTTGAAGACTGGCTAACATATATTACTCTCAACAGGACTGCTTGGAGGCATGCTCGGTGGGAAGAGGGGGTGCGAAGTGCCTAGCCAACGTCAACTCAAGGCCAGAATCCGCTCGGTAAAAAGTACCAAGCAGATTACGAAGGCAATGCAAATGGTGGCGGCGAGTAAAATGCGCCGTGCACAGGATGCCACAAAGGCATCGCATCCGTACGAAAAAGCTGCTGGCGAGCTGCTTGCCTTTTTGGCTGAGCAGGGCGTGACAAAGATGCACAAATGGTTTATCGAGCGTTCTATCAAAAATCGTATGATCATTGTGATTGCAGGCGATAAAGGCTTAGCTGGTGCATACAATGCTAATGTACTCAAAGCATACCTAGTGAATTTACGTTCCGACGACAAAGAGGGCGTGAAAAATACCACTATTGCCGTAGGACGTAAAGCCTCTGCATTTGTATCGCGCCTTAAAGACACTGATGTTGCAGGTACCTACGAAAACCTGCCCGATCACCCCGAGGGTGCGCAGTTTTACGCAATACTTAATACCGCAAAAGATGCCTTTGAAAAGGGCGATGTTGATGCGGTTGACGTAGTGTATACCCGATTTGTGAGTAGCATGACGCAGGTGGCGGATACGTTCCGGCTGTTCCCTGCTGGTGTCGCAAACGAAGACGCGAATACGATTGCAAACGAAACCGAGTTTGAGCCGAGTGCTGAAGAAGTGCTGGACGATGTGGCGTATCGTCTAATTGGCTCGCGGCTATTTCAGGCACTACTCGATGCTCGTGCCAGCGAGCATAGTATGCGTATGTTGGCTATGAAAAACGCTACCGATAATGCTGGTAGCCTGGTAGATGACCTTACTCTCGAGATGAACAAAGCTCGTCAATCGGCAATTACCCAAGAATTAGCAGAAATAAGCGGTGGAGCGGAGGCGATGAAATAATGCAAAGTAGAAAGTGGATAATAAATTTTGGATTATTGGAAACGCATCGGTCGCAATCTATGATCTATAATCTAAAATCTATAATCTTTTTGAGCCAAGGAGGAGACGATGAGTAAAGTTACAGGAAAAATCATTCAAATCATGGGCGTTGTGATCGACGTAGAATTTGCTACGGACGTAAGCTTGCCGGCTATTTACGACGCGTTAACAATTGCTCGTGATGATAAAGAAATTACACTAGAAGTTGCGCAGCACCTCGACGAGCACACCGTGCGTGCGATTAGCCTGCAAAGTACCGATGGCTTAAGGCGTGGCCAAGAAGTTGTGGCAACCGGTTCGCCAATTAGTGTACCCGTTGGTGCTGAAACCCAAGGGCGTATGTTTAACGTGGTGGGTGAACCAATTGATGGCCGCGTGATTGCAAAAGATATCAAAAAAGCCTCGATTCACCGCGAACCGCCTGCGCTCAGCGAGCAAACCAATAAAACGGAAATTCTTGAAACAGGAATCAAGGTGATTGACCTTATTGCGCCAATTGCCAAGGGTGGTAAGGTCGGGCTATTTGGTGGTGCTGGCGTCGGCAAAACCGTGCTTATTCAGGAACTTATCAACAATATTGCGAAATTTCATAGTGGTAACTCGGTATTCGCCGGTGTTGGCGAGCGTACTCGCGAAGGTAATGATCTCTACCACGAAATGAAGGACGCTGGCGTGCTCGATAAAACTAGCCTCGTATTTGGCCAGATGAATGAACCACCTGGAGCACGCCTACGTGTAGCGCTTGCAGGCCTCGCGATGGCAGAAAGTTTCCGCGACGAAGGTAAAGATGTCCTACTGTTTATCGATAATATCTTCCGCTTTACACAGGCCGGCGCAGAAGTATCTGCCCTACTTGGTCGTTTGCCTTCGGCCGTTGGTTATCAGCCAAATCTTCAGCAAGAAATGGGCGCTTTGCAAGAGCGCATTACCAGCACCAAAAAAGGCTCGATTACCAGCGTGCAAGCCGTCTATGTGCCAGCCGACGACCTGACCGACCCGGCTCCTGCGACCACTTTCGCTCACCTGGATTCAACGATTGTGCTTAACCGCGCGCTGACCGAAATCGGTATTTATCCTGCGGTTGACCCTCTCGATAGTAACTCGACTATCCTTGACCCAGAAGTCGTCGGTGAGGAACACTACAACACAGCACGTGAGGCCCAGCGAATTTTGCAGCAATACAAAGAATTGCAGGATATTATCGCAATCCTTGGTATGGAAGAGCTCTCGGATGACCAAAAGCAAACAGTGAATCGTGCGCGAAGGCTCCAGCGTTTCCTTGCTCAGCCATTTTATGTGGCAACGCAGTTTACTGGTAATGAGGGCGTGTATGTGAAGGTTGCCGATACCGTAAAAGATGTGAAAGACATCTTGGCGGGCAAGTACGATGACAAGCCGGAGTCGTGGTTCTATATGGCGGGCGGCCCATTAAGTGAAAAGAAAGACTAAGGACGCCTTTCGTATGCGACGCATTACTTCGTTATCGGCTCCAGTCCTCACTCACCGTATCTCAAAATACGGCTCGTTCGGGCTTCGCCGCTGCCTTGTACTGCATTCGTATACGAAATGCTTGAGCCATCCAAATGGAGGTGAAGAATGAATTTGCAGCTCATAACGTTACAGGGAGTGAAAATCGATGAGCCAGTGTATGAGGTGATTTTGCCGACGTCTGGTGGTGAGATTGCCGTGTTCCCGGGGCACGAGCCGCTCGTTACGGTGGCTAAGGCCGGGGTGATTCAGGTGCGTCGCGAAAAGGACCATAGCAATGAGCGTATGGAATTATTTGCAATATCTGGCGGCGTGATTGAAATCGACCAAAGGCGTGTACGCGTACTGGTGGACGAAGCTGACCATGGCGAAGATATTTTAGAATCTGAAACGAAGGCTGCACTTGAGCGCGCTATCAAAATGCGCGATGAAGCAACTAACCAAGTCGAGCTAGAAAAAGCTCATCAATTGGTTGATCGCCACATGGTCCGATTAAAAGTTGCTGATTTGCAGCGTCACCGTAGACGCATGTAGCCTTATCGTGTCGAAAAGCTCATCAATCGGTTCAGGCTGTCAAGATTATCGCAAAGAAAATCTGCACCGGCCGTTAAAAGTTCGTGTTGAGTCCCAAATCCATGAAGCACACCGATTTTTAGGCTCACATTTGCCCGTTTGCCCGCAATAATATCGTACGCATGGTCGCCCACTACCACGGCATTTTCAGGCTCTACCCCTACTCTTGTTAGAAGCGCTAAAACAGCATCTGGCTCAGGTTTACGGGCGATCGCATCATCGGCAGAAATAATTGCATCGAACAATTCATTAGTGTTAGCTATACCGGCTGCTTCAAAGTTACGCGTAATCATCATACTTTTTCCAGAAGTAAATAGGCACAATTTTACACCCTCTTGCTTCCAGCGTTCAAGCATTTCTTTAGTGTGAGGGTACGGCTTAATCAAATCAACGAGACTGTTTTGCACGGTATCGTGCTCGTCGGCAAGTTCATCGATAGAGATATGTACGTTATGGCCAGCAATAATTTGCTCGTACGTTTCTGGTACGGGCTTACCGAGCCGCTGGCGAATATAATGATCGCTTGCAAGATGTTCGAGGCCATGATTTTTTAATACGGTTTTGTAACCCTGAAGGATTAGTTCGCGGGTATCTAGTAGGGTTCCATCGCTGTCAAAAACGATTGCTTTTATGGTGTTGCTCATAGGTCTATTATATGGTTACTTTCTTATAATTTAAAATGTTATTGACTGCTTGTGGTTGGCTAATAGCTCGCGAACTTCGTTGGTGGAGTGGGTCAACATAAGCGCGGCCCGCAAATCGGAAGCACCCTCAAAATCGCGAATATAGATTTTGAAAAAGCGTTTGAGCGTTTCAAACGGGCGGTGGAGTTGTTCTTGGTAATGGTCAAAAAGGTTGAGATGATAGTACAGCAAGTCGAGGAGCGCCTGTTTATGTGTTTGTTCGCCCACTTCTTGCTCTCCACTTCCTGAAAAGCAGAAAGGATTATGAAACACGCCACGACCAATCATAACCCCATTTACGCCGGGATGTTCGGCAATTAGCCGTAGTCCATGTGCTCTGGTCTCGATATCGCCATTAATGGTAAGTAGTGTCTGAGGGGCAATCTCATCCCGTAAGCGCACAATCTCGTCGATAAGTTCGTGATGCGCCGGCACCTTACTCATTTCTTTTTTGGTACGCAAATGAATCGTTAAATTAACAATATCTTGGCGCAGTAAATGCGCGAGCCAGTCGTGCCATTCATCGATATACGTATACCCTAAACGGGTTTTAACACTTACGGGCAGTCCGGCGGTTTTGGCGGCGCGGATTGCCTCGGCGGCGAGCTGTGGATTACGAATGAGTGCTGAGCCACCAGATTTTATGGCACTTTTTGCGGGGCAGCCCATGTTTATGTCGATGCCACGATACCCTAGGTGCTTACAGTGCTTGGCAAGCTGTTCCATGTCACCAGGTTCTCCGCCCCAAATCTGCGCAACGATCGGCTGTTCGTCGTCGGTTTTAATCAGCCGGCCACCTATTGCCTTTTCGCCTGCGTGCACCCAGCCGGTAGCATTGGTGAATTCGCTAAAAAATATATCTGGCGCGCCGGCTTGCTTCACGACATGACGAAATACAACATCTGTTACCGCCTCCATTGGGGCCAGAATAAAAAACGGCTGGGGTAAGTCTTGCCAAAAATTACTCATTACTGCTCGTATTATCTCACACTAGCCACGAACCTGGGTTCATGAACAGTGGGAGACGGCAGAGATGTCTCGGGGGCGGCCTGAGGAGGCGCTATGGGTGGGAATAACGGGAGGAAAGGACCCACCCCTGCGGGAGACCCGCTCGCCTCCTCAGGCCCTGGTAGCGTAAGATTCCGGGGGAAATCAGAGCCACCAGCGGTGACGGGTCTCGGGGGGAAACCGTCGTCACCAGTGAATGTCATGAGTTTCGCTCTCACAGACCGCCCCTAAGGGGGAGTCGTGCATCAGCACACATTCCGAAAACATTTCTGCCAAGGTGCAATTACTCACCAAGAAGTCTCGAACCAGTGAAATCACCGGTGAAACTCCTCAGCAAACTAAAGCAAAGACTATTATATATAAGAACTTGCATAATGTCAATAGAACAAAAAAATAACCCATTCGCTACCTTTGTTGGCAAATAGGGTTGCGTCTCCGGTGGAGGGCGAGAGGTCAACGCGATATGCGGACCCAGAATCTCGCCCTCCACCAGGAGGGATTGCGCCTGAAGAGCCTTCCCCCAGCTCGATTCAGGCAAAAGTTCGGAGGTGACAGGCTGGCAGCTGAACTGTCTGCCGGCCTGTCACCGAGAGGCCACCCGTAGGCCCCTCTGCTCGCTCGGGAACGAGGGCGAGAGGACGGCGGGCGAGCCCCCCTTTCCGAGCGGATTTTGGAGTTACGAGTTACTCCTCCCCTCTTCCGATCCGGCTCAGTTGCCGGCTGAGGGAGCCGCTCTGCTTCTTGGCTCGTTCCAGCTCGGCCGCGTCGTTGCGCGACAACGTGCCGGTCCGGGCGGTGCGGGCGAGCTCCCGCAGGTCGTCGTCGGACTTTGGATCCGTACCTGACATTTCTCCCCCTTGGGGTCATGGCGCGCCTGGATGGCTTGCCCTATTTATATAGAATCATTTTTATGAATATTTGTCAATAATATATTCTTCAAAAGCTAAAATGCCCTTGTAATTTAGCTCAAATTCGCTCACATCTGGAAAGTCGAGTGTGGTTATACAGTGCCATATGGCCTGAATAAGTTTAGTAAATCGTTCCAGTTCTTCGTCGGTAAAAGTTTGGCTAAGAGCGTAGGTTTCGCCACGAGCGTCAGGCTCGACAAATTGCAAAATACCACCAGCAAACTCGTATTTTGCATAGTCGCGGGAGTTTTCGGCTAGTAATTGGTAGAACATTAGCTGTTGCTTGTACTTATGCAGCTTGATTTTTTCGTAGTCGGTACCACCCTTCCAGCTTGTGCTCGGCCGGCCGGTCTTGTAATCGGTAATGGTCAGCTTACCATCAGAAATATCGACAAGGTCTATCGAACCAGTAAGACGCGCCTCGCCAAGTTGCACCCCTTGGCCGGCAAAGTTAAGCTCTGTTTTTTGCGTGCGAGTAAAGGTGGCATAGTGTTTTGCCAAAAATGCCGAAAGGCTCTCGCTCCCTTTTTTACTATAGAATATGAAGTCGGGTTCAAGCAGCCGTTCGTGTTCGAGGGCATGAATAAAGTCGCCAAGCACATCTTCGAGCGGGCGGCGTTCCCCGGTAGCAACTAGATGGTTGTGTGCTCGCTGCAAGGCGGCGTGCATGGCCGTGCCATAGGCTGCGCTCGGACTTTTACTTTCAGGAAAACGCAACAAATTGCGCAGTAAAAATGCCTGCGGTCCACCCCGTGTAAGATCAATAAAATTATTTAAATGAGTACTTGAAAGCTTGTATTTTTCCAATGTTGGCGCAAGCAAATCTTTCATTGTATCGCTTGGAGAGGTGGTAACGCGGTCGTGCCAGGCAATTTCGTTGAGAGTCGTTAGGGTTGCGGTAGTGTGTGCGGGCTTTTCTTCGCTCTCAAGCAGGCTTGTACCGGCCAAAAAACTTGCGGGCAAGGTATTTTTGCCGCTATCGTCAAGTGAGCTATAGCTAATGTGAAGCTGTCGTTTGGCGCGTGTCATTGCTACAAAATACAGGCGAAGACGTTCGTCGTAACTGTTGCTGTTTGGTTTTATCACTAAGTTTTCGGGGTAGCTTATGAGTGCGCTACGCGAGCGAACGCGCTCGCCCCACTTGTTATCGACGGAATTAACTATATACACGGTGTCAAATTCTAACCCTTTGGATTTATGAGCCGTCATAAGATTGACGGCGTTATCGAGCCCGGTCGAGCTTGTACGAATGCTGGTAATGCCGGCACCAAGCTCTCGGTGAACTCGTATAAATTCGAGTAGATCGGTAATATGCAGGGCGTTTTTTGGTTGGTATTCACGAAGTTTCGCGCGCAGAGTACGCAGCGCCTCGAGCACGGTAATGTAGGCGTCTGGTGACTGGGCAAGCACCTCTGGCCCAAAGTAATACTCATAATACGGAGAACGATACGAAGTCACTTCTTCGCCCGTCGGTACGCCAATGAGCGTGTCAACGAACATCTCGAGTGACTCGTGCGTAACGGCGCGAGCACGCTCTAATAGCCACTCAGCAAGGGGCTTTAATGGTTGCGTGACAAGCATTGTTTCGAGCCACGACAAACGGCCCTGCCGTGCAGCCAGGCTCAAGCGCCAGATACTTTCGGCAGAAATCGTAAACATTGGGTGCGACAAAAGTTCGGGCAAAAAACTATCGGCTTCGTCGTGATCACCATTAAAAATCGCAACCGATACATTGGCGAGTAGCTCGAGCGTCTGAATACTTTCAAGGTCTAGCACATTGTCGCGCCGCTCGTAATTTACTGCAATACCCCGGTGGTGAAGGTATGGCACAATTTCTGTGAGCTCGGTGTGATTACGCGCTAATACGGCGATATTACCGGGAGCGGTGCCGGTGGAGATTTGTTTTGCTACACGCGCAGCGACCCAAGAAAATTCGTCGCCTCGGGTTGGTAAAACGGTTCGTGTAACAGCTGCGCCTGTGGGTGTACTATTTGGCGTAAGACGCTTTGAAATATCCATTGCGGTTTCTAGGCGACCACCTGCTTGCACGATAACTTCGCGGGAGGCCTCTAAGATTTCGCGTGCCGAGCGATAATTTTGGGTGAGGACAATACTTTTGTGTGCTGGGTAGCGTTCGCGAAAGCGATGAATGTTATTGACGTCGGCCCCCTGAAAGCTATAAATTGCCTGGTCGTCATCGCCTACCGCCATAACGTTCGGTTCATCGCCAGAGGGGGTTTCGGTGAGGTTAAATAAAATACGCAGCTGTGCCAGGTTCGTGTCTTGAAATTCATCCACCATAATATACTGGTATTTTTCTTGTAGGTTCGCTTTTAGGTCGGCGTGCACTTCCATGGCGTGGACAACATTTAGCACCATGTCGTTATAGTCGTATAGCCCCGCTTGATCCATGCGCGAAAGATATGAAAAGTAAATATGCGCAAGCGCGCGCAGTTTAGCGTGGCGTTTTCTTGATTTAAAAACGAATGCTCCTGTTGCATCTTTTTCGAGCCAGCTGTCGCGCCAGGCGGTGATCGGTTTTGTGCTGTTTTGTTCGACGGCTTCGTCAAACGCACGCGCCATGCTGAGCGCTAATTCGTTGCCAAGCGGCGTAATTGCTGGTGGCAGCTGCGGCAATGGCAGCGCCGCAACTTTTTCGGTGATTGGCACGAGTAAACTGAGCATGCTGGTACTCATACGATTAGCAAAAATACCAGCAAGCTCTGCTTCAACACTATCAAGTACTGCGTCGTTCGCGTTGATGATTGCGAGCAACTCGTCGCTTGTAAGGCCGGCTTGTTTTAGTTCGCCAATTGCCGTTACGGTGTCGCGTAAATATACGTATTCGCTGTTGTTTTTACTCGCGAGCGGGTTGCTGTGATCGAGTTCGTCAAAAATGCCCGTGAGTAGCTCGTAACTGGTAATATCGTCGGCTGGCTGGAATTCAGCACCGCGGTAAAAATATTCTCGGTTCTGATTAATAATTTCGGTGCCAAAGCCGTGAAAAGTTTGAATCGCCACCTTGTAAGCGCTTGGCCCAATAATTTGGCTCAGCCGTGAGCGCATAGCGTTAGCGCCGCTGTCGGTAAACGTAAGACAAAGAATATTTTCAGGAAGCGTATCGGTTTTTTGTAATATATTTGCCGTGCGCATACTAAGCAGCTCGGTTTTACCCGTCCCTGGCCCTGCAATCACCAAAAGCGGCCCGTCGATCGTGTCGACGGCCTTTTTCTGCTCTAGATTGAGCTTTCTGTATCTCGCCGTAAAATCCATCACTATTTATTATACATACAAAAACACCCCTTTTGGGGGTGGTGGTAAACTGGTATTGCCCGGAGGCCAGGATTGGGCGCAGTGCGCCGTCCTGACCCCCGGGGGGAGAATTTTTCAATCATCCGGCCACTTTCGTGTCCACCAGGCACTCCCGCTCCTGGTATTGATGGGTTCTTGCGTAAGCCGGTCACCCTCCCCAGGGCTATTCGAGTTATTGTAGGCGCTCGACCGCCATCTTGCGCGCCCTCTGGGCGCACGAGGCGCGACAGTATCGATCCGGGTGTTACCACCGGATAGCCCTCTGTCGGCCCCTGGGGGCGCACTCCCATCAAGCCCTTTGTCGGTTTCCCGACTGCCGGCGACAAGTGCGTGTCGCTGGCAAGGGCCCCGCATTGCGGGTGGCCATCCCCTCAGCATTAATATCATTATACATCATATATTAAATAATGTCAATATCTTTTTGCAAAAATATGCTAAAATAGGGGCAATATGACAAACGAAATCTATGATGATGTGGCGCTGGAGCGCATATTGGCTGAAAAATTTGGCGTCCATACAGAGGTAGACCAAGTTATTGCTCGTCGTATTTCTGTTGGTGGTGGCGCATATGCAACGGTATTTCTCTCAAATAAAAAGCAATTGTATTGCTATGTTGACGGTTCGGCGCGCTTTGTGCTGGGTGATATCAAAAAAATTGCTGCTCGTATCGGCATTAAGCCAGAGCTATTTTTCCCGCCTAAGGGTCGTCCAAATTATTTTGACGAGATCGGCCGCGAGAAATTTAAAGAAGTGTTTCCGGGTCGCAAAGATGCACATGAAAGTGATTTAGTATTCTACCGCACACTTGCCCCGTACTGCCCTGCCCTTATTTTGGTGAACGAAGTAAAAGACGGCACAATTTACTGTGCCGATACCGACGCGGTGCGCGGCTGGCGCCCCGCTGTAAAATTTGCGTACCGACGGATTAAAACCAGTTAAATTTTATCAAGCACGACAAGATGCTCGATATGTGGCGTGCGCGGGAAGAAATTGTAGCCCTTATGAAAACGAATGCCGTATTTTTCTGCCAGAAGTGCGACATCTCGGGCTTGAGTAACAGGGTTACAGCTTAGGTAAATGATGCGGTTTGGCGCAGCTTCGAGTAATTTTGCAATTACATCGGAATGGAGGCCGGCGCGCGGCGGATCGACAATAATTGTCGCATTGCTAGTAATATATTCGAGCGCTTTTTCGCTTGGCGCTAAGACGGCCGTGGCGTTTTTTCCAAGCCGCGCAATGTTTTCGCGCATTTCGCGTACAGCGTGTTCGTTGATTTCAACGAGCGTTACGTCATCTCCGCCAATCGTCAGACCGATGCTACCAACGCCACTATATAAATCAACAACCTTACCTCCTCTATACTCCTTACTCCCTACTCCGCGCGCGAGCGCCTTTCTCATGTCGCGTAGCGCCTGCTCATATATCGGTATGTTTACCTGAAAAAATCCTTCGGTTGCGTAGCGAAACGGTACACCCAAAATTGTATCAGTAAGTACAATATCACCAAAACTGGCCAGACGTTCGGTAATACGGCTTGCTGGGCTACGCGGATCGCTATAAATAACTTCGCCACCCTGAGCGGGTAGTTTTTTGGCGTCTGTTTCGCTAATAAGATCTATGAGTTTATCTTTTGTGTATAACTGCCAGACGCAATGGCCTTGTTGGTCGCAGCGAATAAGCAGCGTTTTTAGGTTACGTGCCGTAACGCTTTTAGAGCGCAGTAAGTCGCGTAGGGCGAGGGCAAGTTTCATCATCGGTTCTGGCAGTAAAGAGCAACTATCAACAGGAATTTTGCCCATACCGCCACGCGTAAAAAACGCTAGATCTAGGGTTTCTTCGTATTCCGCTGTCTCATGCTCCTTACTCCCTACCCCATACTCCTTGTCTTGCTCCACAAGACGACTTGCGCCGAACCAGCTAAATTCGACCTTATTGCGGTAGTGTGATATTTTTTCGTCGCTATACACTTCAATAGCGTCAGGAAGCACGATGTTATGAAGTTCGAACGCTTCTTCAATGAGCGCAGCCTTGTAATGCTGCTCGGCCTCGAACGTCATAATTTGCCACGGGCTTGTACTGAGGTAACTTACAGGATCGAGTGGTTCTATACGCTCGCGACTTTTTGTGTGGGGTTCAGTGACAATTCCTTCAATAAATTTTGACTTCTTTTTGGTTAAGCGAATCGTTACCTGCTCGCCCGGCAGCCCGCCCCATACAAAAGCCTTGCGGCCGTCAGTGAGAGTGCCGAGCGCTTGCCCGCCACCGACGATTTTGTCGAGCACGAGAGTTTCGAATATTGGTGCTTTTTTAGCCATTGCTACCTATTGTACCACCCCTAGAAATGCTAACGCCGCCCCCGGAGGGGCGGCTGGGTGGATAAGGAAGCGCCGACGTCTAGTCGGCTTGATCGCACTTACGATCGACCCTGGAACGCCTCAATTCGCTTCTCCAGTTGGTCAATGTAGGCGCAGAGGGCCTGGAGTCTGCTGGAGATAGCGATCCAGACCTGGTAGTCGTGGAGCTCCTCCAGCTCGGCGTATGCCTTGTCGGCCTGGGCCAGGGCCTGAAGGCGTCGCTCCCGAAGTTCAGCAAGACTGAGGTACTCGTCCATTGGGGCCTTCTTCCTCTCGTGATGTCGCACGGTAGCAACATCAATATTTCCATTATAGCACATTTTGTAAAATATTGCAACTAAGCGTATAGTAAATAACACATAAATGGTTCCCTAATAAGGAGGTGGATCATGGCAAGTATAACGGAAATTATTGGTATCGATGATCGGTCGGTAGAAAAGCTCCGCGGCGTGGGTGTGCGCACGTTAGAGCAGCTACTTGAAGTAGGTTCTACATCTACAGCAAGAATGCGCCTGGCGGACGAAGCACAGCTAGAGGACGCTCATATAAAGCTGTGGGTGCATCAAGCCGATTTAATGCGCGTTGCAGGAATCGGGCCGGAACTCGCTCACTTACTTTGTAAAGTGGGCGTTTTTACTGCCCCTAAACTGGCGTATCGAAGCTGCGAAAGTCTGCACGAAGATCTTCTAGCCGGTAATATTAGTCCAAAAATTATGGGGCACCTGCCTGGGCTAGAGGAGCTGCATACCTACATTGTAGCGGCAAAGCGCTTACCTAAAATAGTGCGCCACTAACGAGTGTAGTTTACGAGCGGAAGATCCATTGAATAACCTGTTGTTTTAGGTGGTTATATTCTTCTTCGGTAAACTGCATGTTCGCAATACAAAATCGCTTGCCGGCGATATGAGAACAGAACATACAGTCCATTACATCGTAACAATCTTGGATAAAGAATGAATTAGACACTTTGTTCGACCAAATGACATTAAAACTTGAGGTACAAAGTTGACTATCTTCGACGCGAATACAGAACGAACTTGCTGTTGAACGTGAGCCAGCAACAACATACTCGTAGCTATTGCCGCTCTCGCAAAATAGAATATTTTTCGAATCCCGAATATCGCAGGAATTGTAAACATTTTCTGAACGATAAATGCCGTCACTTTTTGCAACATTGAGAGAATCGATTTGACGTTCGGTTGTTGTATAGTTTGTTTCCGACCAGGCCTTGATGATATCCTCTAGGCCGTTGAGTTCTCGTTTTGGCAGCATCCACTCTTCGTGTACGCGAGAGCTGTCAAGTGCAATGAATTGACTCGGGTTAATAGATGAAGCCCAGGTGGGTTTATTGCTAAAAGAGTCGTAGACTTCTTGTGGGAGACGTAAGTCGAAAGCGAATTTTTCTTTTGCCTGCTCGAGTGAAAGTGGGTTTTGGTAACCAAATACTACTCCAACAACTTTATCGAGTATCTCTTTCGCGGATTGTTCATTCATTTCATTTCCTTTCGTTGATGTTGGCTTGGGCTAGATGACTGACTTTCTAGAAAATCGTTAAGTGACGGAAGGGTTTTACCGCTTGCCGCAGGAGTACCTTCGGTGTCATGCTGTTTATTGGGGCTAGATGACTGACTTTTGAGAAAGCTACGTAAATCTACTAATCCTGCACGTCGGGTAGGCTGCCCTACAGGGCTAATCAAAGGCGCGCTAGACATATCCTGCCGATTTGTCATCTCGGCCTTGCTGGCCTGTTGAATTTGTTCCTGAAATTTGGTGGGTACCGTTGGTTGGTTGTAGGGTTGAAGCTGTGTATTTGGTTTATGACACGGTGCAGAGAAATCAAGCGTTTGGGCTTTTATACATGGGAGCAGCTGGCCGTTGCTACTAAGGCGTAGGAGGCATTCGCGCGCATTTAAAGAGGTTAACATCCGGACACGGAGCTCACTTTCTTTATTGCCAAGCTCTTTTTCTTGAAGAAGCGATTCTTTCGGTAGCTCAATCGTGAGATTGCCTTCAAGCGCTCGTGCATCCTCTTCAGATACGCGGAAAACGTAATAGTTTGATACGTTCGCGAAAATGGCGTCTTGCAGGTCTTTTTCTATTTGGCCAAAATACTGTTGTGACAGAAAAACAAAAAGGTTGTATTTACGTGCTTCTGCAAGAATTTGCGCGAGCGCAGGATTTTGAATAACCGACACCTCATCAATGATGAGGATGATCTTTTGATTAAATCGACGAGCTTGAGCAAGAAGAAAAATTTGTTGAATTAGTAAGCCGGCAACCGTTTTAACGACTTTTTCACCCATACTTACTTTATTGAGTGAAAAGACGGTTAGAGGATTATTTGCAATGACGCGAGCGATCGAATCAGCGTCATCGTGCTGTGTGCCGAGTGATGGCTGTAACTGCATTTCTTCCACTAGCGTGACGAGCGGTGAAATTGCTTCGTTGTAGTACTTTGTGCGCATTTCGTTGAAGTCGGCACCAAAGAAACGGAGAATATTTTCTGGCACAAACCCTTTCACGTGTTCAAGTAGTTGGCCTCTGTAATCGGTGTCTGTCAGCAAGCGTTTTAGGTTGTCGAGTGACATCACTTGACCAGTCATTAGAACGTATAGGCTGAAACGAAGGGTACGTTCAAGTTTTGGGTTATGTTGATCGGCAAGCAGGGATTTGAACAGCGTCCCGGTTAACTCAGTCGCGGCTGATACATCTGTTCCAGCACCCGCGAATAGCTCGGCACTATCATCTTGGCCTTTGAATCGTATGATGTTCGCATTGGCAATACTTGCTAGGTCGTCCTCCAGCGAAGCATGGGGATCAACAACTACAACGTGATAGTTCTGTGCAGCCATTGGGGTAGACAGTAGGCTATGCACAAACAGACTAATGAGTTTTGACTTACCGCTACCGCTTGCTCCAATAATAAAGGAGTGCTTGTCAAAATCATAACTTTCTAGAGGAAGATAATAATTTTTAGGAAGATATGGAAAGGTATCGACTTCAAAAATACTATTAGTACTATCGCTTTGCAAAAGATGTAGCGATTTTTGTATATCGAGATGCTGTGCCTGTTTACGACGCATGTATTTCGTGTTAGAGAGGAAGTCTACGGCAAGGAGGTGGCTCGGTATGCTAAGGCCAGTTTTGCGTGAGACGCTAAATTGTCCAGCAGCGTCTTTAAATGCAAATTCCGTGCGACAATAGGCTTTTAGACTATCGAATATGCGAATAGTAAAAAGAGCCCATGTAAGCTCTTTCCCGCGCTTTACCATATATTTTTCGCGAAGATCAAGCACGCTGCCGCCCGCAACATATTGAATAAATGATTCTCTACTGGCCCGCATTGGCATGTCGATATCTTCGAATGCTACAGGGCGCAGCACGACGCCATCGAGATTTGTAGACAGAACGCCGAGATCTTTGTTTGATCCAACGAAGTAGCGGATAGTACCTTGGGCAACGTGAATAGCAACCCCAAAATTGCGTAGTAATCCAACGTATTGGCCAATGCTCATGAGAATTGCGTGCCATTCAGTCGTGGTGTATGCATCTCGTAATAAGTAGAGTTCAAACCAATTTTTATAGCCGAAATGCGTTTCGCCGGTAGTCATAAGTGTATTATATCGCAGATGTATTGTTTTTTGTTATCTCTCACTGCCTATGGTTCTTTGCTCATAGCAAAAATATTCTTTGATGGCGTTTTTTCGTAGGAAAAGAGAACTAGCTAAGTGCTATAGTAAAAAGTAAATACATGAAGCGCGATATTAAAACTCATGGCCAACATTTCTTACGCGGCAGCAATTTCATTGCCGAGTTGGTTGGCTATAGCAATATTCGCAGGAACGATACGGTGCTCGATATTGGTGCCGGGAGTGGCGCTATTTCGGCGGTGCTAGCTCGGCGCTGTAAGCAAGTAACTGCTTACGAGCCGGAACCACTTGCCGCTAAAAAGTTGCTCGAAAATATGCAGCGTCAGCAAAATGTGGAAGTGCGACAAGAAGATTTTTTGCGCGCCGCACTACCTAAAGTACCGTACAAAGTGTTTTCAAATATTCCCTTTCATCTTAGTTCAAAAATCGTTCGAAAATTAGTTACCGCCGAGCATTCGCCAAAAGCCATTTACTTAATAGTCCAAAAACAGTTTGCCCAGAAGATGCTTACGAGTGGAGATCATTTTCATGGGGCACTTGGCATGGCAATAGCCCCGTGGTGGGTGGCGAGAATTCGCCGGCCACTGCGCAAAACCGACTTTACTCCCCCGCCCGCTGTCGACACTGTGCTGCTAGAGCTAAAACCCCGTGAAGAAATGCTTTTACCATTAAAAGACATGCAAAATTATATGGAATTTGTTGAGCACTGTTACGCTGAAGCGCGTTTTTATGCGAAAGTTGGCGGGTCTATACACAAAAAGCCGTCACAACTACCACTCGAAGAGTGGATTAGTCTTTTTGGCACTGCGAGCACACGCCCGTAAGTTCAAACTTATGATGAAGATTGGTATAGCCATGTTCGGTTGCGATTGCGGTAACTAGTTTCTCTAGCTGTTCCGAACTGATATCTACGAGCGTTCCGCAATAACCGCATTGCAAGTGGTGATGATGAGGCTTAAATATATCTGCTAGCTCGTATTTTTGCTTAAATCCAGTAGTAACGATTTGTACAATCCCAATGGCTGCGAAGGCAGTAAGTGTGCGGTAAACGCTGACAGTATCGATGCCTTGAGTGCGTTCAAAGATTTCACGCGGCGAAAGTGGCACATCGGTTTCTTGAAGGCATGAAAAAACTTTTTTACGTGGCGCGGTGATTCGTAGGCCGCGCTTGGCTAAAAGCTCAGCGATGCTTTCGGTAGTTTCTTTCATATGTTGCAGTATAGCATGTTATTGCAAAAAATTTGCAATAAATAAAAATGCTCTGTACTATTGCAGACATGAAGATTGCATTTGTAGGAAAAGGCGGAAGTGGAAAAAGTACAGTTAGCAGCTTTTTCGTTAGGTATCTGCTTGAAAAAGAGCAGACTGTACTTGCCGTAGATGCGGATATAAATCAGCACTTCGGCGCACTCATTGGTGCATCGTTTGAGGCTTTCCTCGCCCTGTCGCTTGAGGAAAATAAAATGAAAATTCGTGAGTATTTAATTGCCAAAAATTCGCGTATTGCATCGCCAAAATATATGATCAAAACATCATCGCCTGCACGTGGATCGCACATAGTGTCGCTTCAAAACACCGACCGGTTGCTTTCAGAATATGCCGTGCAGTTTGCGAAAAATGGGTATTTTATGCACGTCGGCACCTACGAGTCCAATGGTATTGGCACAAGCTGCTATCATACAAGCCTTTCTATTTTTGAAAATATTCTCTCACATACCCCAGCCGATGGAGACAATGAATGGATAGTGGTCGATATGGTGGCGGGCACCGACGCATTTTCTGGCCCGTTGCACGCAATGTTTGATGTACTTTGTATTGTGGTGGAACCGACTGTAGAATCGGTGGCCGTGTTTATGCAATTTATAAAACTTGCACAGACCGCAGGCGTTGATGAGCGCGTAGTGCTGGTTGCTAACAAAATCGATGACAATGAAGATATTGACTACATAGAGCGCGAAACTGGTCAGAAAGTTGCAGTATGCATTGAGTATAACTCTGCGCTCCGGAAGCAGCGGCGAGAATCGGCTGTGCCACAGGTTCCCGAGACATTACGTCTGGCTCTTAGTGAGATTATGAACATAACGATTGCTGCCAAGCGCTCACCCGTTGCTCATTTGCGGCACCTGCATGCGTTACATAAAGTATTTGCTAGTCAAAAATTCACGATCGATAAATACGGCGATACGCTGGGTCACATTGATACGGAATTCAATTTTAATGGAAAGGAATAGCGATGAATAAAAAAGCAATTGTTGTTGTGACGGGTGTTAAGTTTGCGAAAGCGCGACGCCGGTTCGACGACAAACAAGACGTCCGGTACTACGACTTTGCCGATGGTACGCACAAAATGAATAGTGGTGCGGGCGCCGCATATATGCTGCGCGATGAGTACGAGCTAATTGTGCAAGGTAATACTGAGGATGCCGGCCGGCGACTCGTAGAGTTGGGGGTTATGCGTTTAGAAAATTATTTTGCCGAACCGCTTACTACCAAGGCGGGTGCCCGCAAGTTTGCGGCAATAGTGAGCGAGCGCAAAGCCACCCTTGGCCTACCGGTGCACGTGGTGCACTACGGGGCGGCATCAGAAGCAAGTAAAAAACTACCCGATGGTAGCTTGGGCGCAAGTATTTGGAATGTACCAGCAGACGCAGTGCATGATTTAATTGATGCTAACTGCGTAACTATGATCAATCTGCTGCAGGCACTAAAAGAGCAGGATGTATTTAATGACCAAAGTGTTACCAAGGTTGTTGGCTTGACTGCTATCGCGGCTATACGTGCTCGAGCAAAATTTAGTCTTGATAATATTCAGAAAGCTGCGGGACATGCATTGCTGCGAACGCTTGCGTTAGAGCTAACACCGGAGCGGACTTTTATTACAGAAATTATGGTCGGTAGCCTTGATGGTGGATATTACGACAACGACACAACGCTGCGAACATCCGTTGAAAGTTCAACAAAAATTGGCTATGGGTATGAACTTGCGGCAAAACCGGTTTTTACAGCCGAGCAGGTTGGCGAAGCGGTACGCTACGTTCTGAATGCACGATGCAACGTGCGGGAGGTAATTATTTCGCCCTATGGGCAGTACCCGCACCTTGGCGCGTAGTCTTTTAAAAGTCGTCGCTGTTCGTGATTTTGATAACACTTTGAGCAATTTCCCTCGCCTCGTTGGTTGGAATAACGGCGATAGGGCGTGACTTTGCCTTTTGTGAGATAAAAGTGAGTTTTTCGGGAGAAATGGTAGCGTCGTTGAGATCACCATCAAGAATAAAATCCATAAATTCAAGGTGGGCAACAATCCGCTTGCGTAAAATGGCCGAGCGTTCACCAACGGTACCGGTAAATACGATTACATCGCAGCCATTCATTGCCACAATCATGCTGCCGATTGCCTTATGGATGGTGTGAATAAGCGTAGTTAGGGCAAGGTGTGCCAGATGGTCGCCGTCGGCTTCGTTTTTGATAAGTTCGCGGATATCGTCGCTTCCGCCAATGCCCTTAATACCCGATTCTGAGTTGAGATAATGATCAAGCCCGTTATCGTCGAGGCCAAGACGGCTTTTTAACACCCGGGCAGCATCAACGCTGAAGTTTCCGCTACGGGTTGCCATAATCACCCCCTCATTGGGGCTAAAACCCATGGTGGTATCAATAGAGCGGCCATGAAAAACGGCCGTCACCGATGATCCGCTGCCTAGGTGGCAAACCACGACTTTTGGCGGTAATTTACCCGCATTCCAAAGAGTTGCAATACTCGCTGCAATCGATATGCCATGATAGCCATAGCGCTTTACCTCGAATTCGTCGGCATCCTGAATATTAATGCCGTAATTCCACGCGTAATTAGGTTTTTTGATATGAAACGCACTGTCGCTCACGCCAATAATCGGCAGGTTGGGATATGCCTCGCGCAAGATTTTGATTTCGTGGAGGGTGGCGGAAATATGGAGTGGTGCGAGCGCACGAGCAGCTTCGAGAGCACTAATTACCTCGTCGGTGATACGGTGATCTTTAGTAAAAAATGTACCAGGTGCCACAATACGGACGCCTATTTGCTCGATGTTTTCGTCGCTTAGCAACCCTTTATCACGTAATATGGCCTCAACGCCATGAGCGGCTTCTGCAATGTCTGTAATATTCGTGGAAACTTTCTCGGATGATTCCCCTACTTGCATGGTACACACCACGGCATGATCGTCCGTTTCGTAATGTAAGCAAGCAAGCTCTGTAAGCTCGTCGTTGTAGAGCGCATACTTGCGGCTCGCGCTGCCTGGATTTGCAACAAGAATTCGACCCACCCTTAGCCCTCTATCTTGTCGTGCTTATTAGCTGTTTCATACTTATGCTTAGTATAGCGGGTAACCGTATGATTGCCAACATAGGCCCTAAAATCGGTTGGGATAGTTTCTATCTGAGTGGCGGGATTCATCACATTTCACCTGGCTGGGGTGGAGGGATTCGAACCCCCGAATGCATGGACCAAAACCATGTGCCTTACCACTTGGCGACACCCCAACGAGTGGCCAGGTGAGATATGATGAATCTAAATTTTCCGGCTAATTACTAGATGCAAACAGCAAAAGACAGTATAGCATAACTAGGGGGCGATTGCCACCGTTGACGGAGTGAATACATAAGAATTATAGTAAAGAAACATGAAATTGCGACTGCCAAGCGTTCTACACTATAAGCATTCCTACTTCCGACATGATATTATTGCCGCACTTGTGGTAACGGCGCTCGCGATTCCGCAATCGCTCGCATTTGCAGTAATCGTAGGGCTGCCTCCCGTGACGGGCCTCTACACTGCGATGGTGGCGCCAATTGTATTTGCGTTTTTTGCCTGGACTCGTCGGGTTGTTGTTGGTCCTGATTCTGCAACCACGGCTGTTGTGGCTTCGGGTGCCGTCTTAGTTGCGCAGGCTGGTACGGCGGCACATGCCAATGCGGTTGCGATTATTTGTTTACTTGCAGCTATTCTGTTGATCTGTATGTGGCTATTTCGGCTAGGATTTTTATCAGAACTTATTTCTCGACCTGTACTGGTTGGTTTTTTCGCCGGAGTCGGACTTCAGCTAATTATCACTAGCTTGCCGAGCATGTTTGGCATTGCAGCAAGCGGTAACACGTGGCAATACGTTCAGGCGCTAAGTAATGGACTCGGTGCGGTAAATGGAATGGCGCTCACAGTTTCGATTTTGGTAGTTGGTATGATAATTGTTCTACGAAAGACGTTTATACCAGGAGAGCTTGTGGCACTAGTGCTCGCGGTAGGCTTCTCTGTACTGTTTCATTTAGATACATTTAATGTCGCGATGGTGGGTGTGCTGCCAAGTGGTCTTCCATCATTTCATATGCCAAGTCTGTCGTTGGCCGAGATTGTTACCCTGCTTCCTGCGGCGGTTTCGGTGGCACTTGTCGTGTTGGCTCAAGGAGCATCGGTTATTCGTTCAAGCGCACAGTACAACAAAGAAAAGATTCACCTTAACCAAGATTTATTTGCGATGGGCCTGGCAAATGCAGCGTCGGCGCTTTTTGGTGGTTTTTCTTCGAACGGAAGTTTGGCGCGCACCGAAGCTGCTCAGACCGCAAATGGTAAAACGCAATTAGTTAATATTCTTTCAGGGCTCCTGGTGGGTGTAGTGCTACTTTTTGGGGCATCTCTATTTGCCTTTATGCCGCAGGCTGCACTTGCTTCGATTGTTCTTGTAGTTGGGTTTTACCTTATTCGCTTTCAAGAGCTTGAGTATATTTGGACGATGCATCGCCGAGAATTTTTTGTGGCGCTTATTGCACTGCTGGGCACGCTCACCTTTGGAGTGCTTCAAGGAGTGTTTATTGCTGTGATTGTTTCGCTTGCCGAGCGTTTGAGTCGTGAGTACCGACCACGAGATGCCGTGTTGCTGCGCGACGGAGAGTTTTCCGAGTGGGCACTTGAACGGCTTGGAGATTCCCGTGCGAACAGCAACCAAGATGGTTCATTGGTATATGGTTTTGACGGCTCACTCTTTTTCGAAAATATCGGGTATTTCGTAAATAGGGTGCAACGCGCAGTTGAGGGTGCCGATAAAACAGTTCGTTTAGTAGTAATCGACGCAAGTGCTATCGATAGTGTTGACTATACCGCAGCCGAAGAACTAAAGCGTTTTGCGGAGAGGCTGAAAGAGGTAAAGATAACAATCAAATTTGCCCATGTTGCGCCAATCCTCAGGCAGCAGTTGCTTGATTTTGGTATTGCTGAGGCTATTGGAAAAAAGAATATCCACGCCACGCTCACCGAAGCGCTACGGGTAGCAAAATAGAGCTCTATAAAAGATGAGAAAATTGTTTCCAAAAAAGCGGCAGAGGATCTTTAGCAGTGATTCGCGTTTCAGCCGGATACATCGATAGGAGTTTTTTATAGGCTACCGTATCGAGTCCTGCATAAACAATATGGTCGGTCGGCAATTCTCTGCCGGGACGCCATACGAACGGCACTAGCTTGCCTGTTAAAAGGCAGCACGCACGGGCAAAAACCTGCACGTCATGTTCACGATCAGATGAAGCATAGATAATGCGGAGACCGTGAGCGTGCATATCGGCAACGGTACTCTCGGTTCCTGGATACAGTGTTGGGTGCAAAACAATTAGGCCAGCAATGCGAGATCTGGTATCGCTATACGTTTTCGGTTCAGTATTTTGCTCGCTATAGCTAACGGCAAAAACAATTGAGCCATGAGCGGCAAGTTGGCGGCTTTGAAGCAGCAATGCCTCACGCTCGTTTTCGGTCAAATCGGCATGGTGTGCGATTGAGGTTGGTTTGCCGACCCAAAATCCCAGAAAAGCTTGCCCATGATGCCAGATAGAGCCTTGCACGGCATCGTTACATATACGTAACGGTGTTTTTGTGTCAATTGGCGCAGGATACTCAGCGGTAAGGGCGTCTCGTAATGGTGTTTTCTGACCAATGAGCGCGGTCGTTGCTATTCGCAATGCATTAACACTTGGATCAAGCGAGATTACTCTATCGAACTTTAGTTGCCCGCTCGTAAGGTTGGCGGTGTCAATAAAAACCGTCGAAATATTGGTAAGCTGTCGTTGGGTCGGTTTAGTAGTGAAATGTCGCTGTAAAAATTCGGCAGTTTGCTTACGTGAAAAACCCATGCGAACAGTATAGCATAAGCGGATTGCCGAAATTGGTTTCTGGCAGTACAATAACTACATGGTTACGAGAAAAACGACAAAAAAGTCCACTCCCGCTAAGACTAAGGTGGCTACAGTGCGCAAAAAGCCAGCCGCGAAGTCGGCAAAGAAATCTGCCGCGCCTACAAAAGTAGACTATTATCCTAACCGCATGACACTTGCTATTTCGGTGCTCGCGGTAACGGTTCTCCTGCTTGTGACGATTATTTCTGTACTCGGCGCTCGCGGCTAACTACTGTAGACTCCCCGAGCATTCGTGGTATACTACGAATTATGAAAGTACGTATTGAGATAGATACAAAAACATTTGTACGTTTTTGGCTTGTTGTTATTAGCTTTGTGGCTGTGATTTTTGTCATTTATAGCGCTCGTACCGCGCTTATTATCTTAGGTTCGGCTTTGTTTTTAGCGCTGGCCCTTAATGAACCGGTGAGCCGGTTGTCACGATATTTGCCTGGCAAAAGCCGTACTCTTTCAACTGCAATTGCGTTTTTGGCGGTGGTCTTGTTCTTAGGTGCTGTTATTTTCTTGGTGGTGCCACCAATTATTGAGCAAACAGTTAAATTTATTGATACCGCTCCGGAGATGGTCCGTAGCCTTTCTGCGCAGTGGCACGGATTTGGTGAGCTAGTTGAAAAGTACCATATTCAGCCGCAAGTTGATCAAGCCGTCGCTTCTATTCAGGCGAATGCCGCCGAATGGGCCAGTGGTATTGGCCGTAATTTTTTGAGCGGTCTAGGTTCTGTCTTTTCGTCGGTAGCATCAATGCTGTTTGTACTTGTTCTGGCTTTTTTGATGCTTATTGAAGGGCCAGAATGGACAAGGCGTATCTGGCGTCTTTATAAAGACCAAAAGCAAATGAAACGCCACCGCGACATTGTTAATCGCATGCGGTTAGTGGTAACCGGCTACGTTAGTGGCCAGCTCACGGTTTCGGGCATTGGCGCACTCGCCGCTGGTGCGACGGTGTTTATTTTGAGCCTGTTTTTCAATGAGGTTCCGGCTAACCTTGCGCTTCCTACCATTGCAATTTGTTTTGTACTTTCGCTTATTCCAATGTTTGGCGCTACGATTGCCGGAGTGATTGTCTCGCTCCTCTTACTCTTTAACAGTATGCCCGCTGGTATTATTTTTGCGGTATACTTTATGGTATATCAGCAACTCGAAAACAATATCATATCGCCACATATTCAGTCTAAGCGCATTGAACTTTCGCCGCTTGCCATTCTTTCAGCGGTAACCATAGGCCTGTATGTATTTGGTATCGCTGGTGGTATCATCTCGATTCCGATTGCAGGATGTATTAAAGTATTGCTCGAAGCGTACCTCGAAAGTAAGGCTAAGCCTGAACCAAAAGCAAAAGTTGTTACAAAAGTAGAAGCTTAGATTCTCGACCAAACCGTGCCTGATGGCATGTCTCGAACACTAATGCCGGCTCTCGCGAGAGTGTCGCGGAGCTGGTCCGATTTTACCCAGTCTTTCGCCTCTCGTGCACGCTCGCGCTCAAGAATAGTGCGCTTCGCCTCATCGTCAATATCGGGTGTTGTATCAATAAGCTGCACACCAAGTAGTTCATCGACCGATTCTAGAAAACTGACCAATCCGTGACGGTGAATTCTATCAAGCGACTTGCCATCGACTCGCGCAAACGCTTCATCCACAATACGCAGCGCCTCGGGTGTGTTCAGATTGTTTTGTAGCGCTTCACGAAGTGCACCGCTTGCCGCCTGCAGCGATACATATGTTTCGTGGTCGTCATTCTTTTTGTCGTCGTCGTGTAGGCCGTCGTGAATTTGGTGGCGGAGCACCGCATAATCGCGCCAATTTTTTAAACGATTTTGGGCGGCGGTTAAGTTTTCGAATGTGAAGTTTCCTTCGCTGGTGTACTGGCCTTGCAAAATAAATAATCGTAGATCGAGTGCCGAAAAACCTTTTGCTTCTAAGTCTTGTAGGGTATACCCGTTGCCAAGGCTCTTGCTAATCTTACCACCGTCAATTTTTAAGTGGTTATTGTGCAGCCAGAAGTTTGCAAACCGTGCCTCGCTCGCTGCTTCAGACTGAGCAATCTCGTTAGTATGATGTACGGGGATGTGGTCGATACCACCGGTATGTATATCGATTGTGGGACCGAGGATACTCATGGCCATTGCGCTGCATTCTAGGTGCCAACCCGGAAAGCCGTAGACGACTTCGTCGTTAGAAGTGGGTAGTAAGGAGTAAGGAGTAAGGGTCCTGTTAGCATGTCCCTTACTTCCTACTCCATACTCCTGACCTATTGGAGGTAATTCCAGTAGGTCATCCGGCGTTTCCCACTGCATATCGCGCGTAATGCCCGGCTCGGTGAATTTCCATAGTGCAAAATCCCATGGCTGACGTTTTTCGTCGCTAGCCTCTACTCGTGCGCCGGCTTTTTGGGCTTCGAGGTCAAGACGAGCAAAATTGGCATAGGCCGGGAATTTAGCAGTATCAAAATAAATACCATCGGTAGTTTGGTAGGTAAAGCCTTTTTCTTTTAAAATTCGCACAAGATCAATCTGTTGAGTGATGAAATCGGTCGCTCGTACGATATGCTCGGGCGGTAGCAGCCCAAGTTTCTCCATGCCTGCTAAAAAATCTTCGGCGTAAAACTCGGCCACTTCCCAGGCGGTTTTATTTTCACGGCGCGCGCCTTTTTCGAGCTTATCTTCACCTTCATCGGCGTCGCTCACGAGGTGGCCAACATCAGTAAGATTCATAACTCGCTCTACTGTGTACCCGCTTGCAATAAGTGTTCGCACCAGAATATCCCAGTAGATAAATGAAGCCCAGTTGCCAACATGCGGGTAGTCGTATACGGTGGGCCCGCAGGTATAGAGAGTTACCTTACCCTCGGTGAGTGGCGTGAATGTATCGACGGTGCTAGTGAGTGTATTATGGAGTTTTAGTGTCATGACTGATCTTTCAGTGCCTTATCGGTTGCCTCAACAAGCTCATGGATGATTTGGTCGTAGGTTTCGTGAACTTTAAAGCCGGCTGCGTAGTTATGGCCGCCGCCCCCAAAGTAGCCGGCGATAGCTCCCGCTACTGGCCTGTTGCATCGCAGTTTTCCGGTAAGCTTGCCGTCTGGGTAGGTTTTTATAGCGCAGGCTACCTGAACGCCCTCAACAAGACGCATTTCGTCGAGCACCAAAACACTAGGATTGTATCGGTCGCTATATTTTTGAATGTCTTCCCACGGTATGTGTACGAGGGCGAGCGCACCACCAAGCAGATATTCGATACGACTGATTAACTCGCCTTTATACGCTAAAATATCGGCTGGCTTTTTCATGAGCTCACGGCGAGCGTTTTCTATTTCGTGCGGGACGGCGCCAAGTTTTACTAGATCGGCCATGGTTTGATATGTTGCTGGCGTTACTGACTCGGTTGAAAGCCCTAATGTATCGGCAGCAATAGAACTGTACAAGAATGCAGCAGCGGCTGGCGTGATTGTCCAGTCGAGATTGGTGGCGATATCATAAATTAACTCACCAGTGGCAGCGGCATCGCGGCTGAGAATAAAGTCATGATGAAATGTGAGGTCGTCTTGCTCTACTTCATCGTCTGCTTCACCGTGATGGTCGAGTACCGCTACTGGATGTGATTCGAGAAATGAGCGGACACCCGGTGTCAGAAGTGCCTTTTCAAGCAAGGCTTCGGCGGCGGTGTCGACGATGATTGCGAGTTCGGCATCAAATGGAAAGTCACTGACAACTCTATCCCAGCCATTCAGAAATCGCAGGTATTTGGGCATATCAATTGCGCAGTACATCGTGACGGTCTTGCCCTGCTCGCCGAGTAATTCTTCGAGAGCGAGTGAACTGGCTAAGCTGTCGCCATCGGGGTTTTCGCCCTGAATAATCACAATTTTTTGCGCATCTGAAATCTGGGTTTTTAGCATATCGTACATCTGTTAGTATTGTACCAGATATTGCAAAATATAGAAAAGTATGGTATAATGAAGATATAGACAGGTTCTACCCATGAACCTGAGCTACGTCCCGCACGTGAAGACGTGCGGAGAAAGGCAGGACCATGTCTCTCGTAATTTCTTTCGAACCCAAGGAGGCGGAGGGACAACCTCCGCGCTACCTGAAGTTTGTAAGCGCCGTGATGCTGCTCGTCGAGAGTAGCCCCACTCAATCTGCTGCGCCACGCCACACTGTCGAGCAGATGAAGGCGATGGCCCGAAAAGTTGCCGGCTACCCGGGGTGTGCCGAGTACCTGGCCACCCAGCTCGATGAGTGGCTGGCTACTGTCGAAGCCGAGTGCGAGCAGTCGCGCACTCTTCTCTAACGAGGAACGCGAGGCGCCTCCTCCAGGGAGTATGCGCAAAATCAGGGTATGTGGTACCTGCCTCGCGAACAAAGTTTTTGAAACAATTTCAAAGATTTTGTTCGCGTATGAAAGTATTCTATAATTTTCGTCGGCCCTCAAGCGCGTGCGTGAGGGTGATTTGGTCGGCGTATTCTAGATCAACACCTACGGGAATTCCACGGGCAAGGCGTGTGAGCGTAAGGTCGATCTTGGCTTGTTCAATCTGTCGTTGAATGAATAGTGCGGTAGACTCGCCTTCCACGCTCGCGTTTGTAGCAATGATAACTTCCTGCACCTCATCGTCTTTTAGCCGCTGTAGCAACTCTGGGATATGTAGCTGCTCTGGACCGATGCCATCAATTGGGCTAATAGCGCCGCCAAGCACATGGTAGGTGCCTTTATACTGCCCGGTGCGCTCTAATGCCACGATATCGAGTGGCTCTTCAACCACGGCCACTAACTGCTTATCACGATCGCCTGCGGTATAGAGTGCTGAAAAATCCTCGCTCTCATCAATGAGCGCAAACGTCACCGGGCAGGTTTTGACGCCGCTATGAAGGCCGGCAATAGCCGCCGCAAGGCCGTCTGCGGTGCGATCATTGGCGCGCAGCAAATAATACGCGTAGCGCTCGGCGGTACGCACGCCCACACCAGGCAATCGTCCCAGCTCGTCGATGACTTTTTGTAGTGCAAGCGGTAGAAGATGCACGGAAGAGATGCTAGATGCTAGATGCTAGATGCTAGAAAAGCACCTATAAACCAGCATCTCCCTTTCTGGTTAGCGGGGCCGTTTGTCTCAGATATATTTTCATGATTTCACCCTAATATCTAGTATCTACAATCTAGAGTCTTTTTTCCTATAACCCCAACTTGCCGAGTCCGCCCATGAGCGGCTTCATTTTTTCGGCAGCGATTTCCTGCGCTTTGGCCATACCGTCGCGAATGGCGATTTCAAGCCAATGTTCGAGCTGACTGATATCGTCAACATCAACATATTCTGGATTGATTTTAATAGACTTAACTTTCAGTTCAGCCGTAATTTGCACGACAACCGCGCCATCACCGGCCTCTACCTCAATAATCTCTTTCGCAAGCGCCTTCTGGGCCTTACGCAGGTCATTCAGCATTTTTACTTGGTCAAACGCCATTACAGTAATTCCTCCGTGAATAAATAACTCATCTTATCATACCTTATTTAGCGGTCGTTTTGTAGATATAGAAGCGGTCTGCGTCGTTGGTGCGCTGATTCGTAATGATTTGGGCTGGTGGCTCGATCGGCGCTCCTTCGTGGTAGGCCTTGCTGGTAAGAATGACCGTGCTGGCCTTTACGTTATGGGATTCGCTTGCCGTAAATCGTTTATCGTAATGCGCCACTAAAGCGTAAAACGCTATCTCATCTTTGCTTGCGACCACAACGGTATCGCCCTTATTTTGCAGTGTCGTACTTAGGAGTGCAAGATCGCCAGAGTAATGACGTAAAATGCCTGGGTTATAGGTGTAGTTATTTGCATAGCGCATGACACCAGTAAAGGCGAGCCCAACAACCAATAGCGAGATGGGGAGTAGCCCTGCCACCCGAGCGTAGGGGTTGCGGGGAAACAGCTTATACCATCGGCCAATAAGACTGTTGATGCCGAGGGCACTTAATAGCACGCTAATTGGGTACAGGGCAATAGCGTGAGCTGGGTTTATAAACACAAGCGGGATCAGTAGCGCACTCAAAATCAAGGTCGCATAATTTCGTGCCGTATACCTAAAACTCAAAAGTTGGAACCCACCGATTGCTATGAGCAGTGCAAGACCGAGCGAATAAATCGGCCGGAGCAAGAAGCCATCTGTACTTGCAGTAAAACCAAATAATGCCAATCCCGCGGTTGGTATCGATTCGGTAAGGTTGATCCCAGTTGTTGGGATACCGAGCAGTACGAGAGCTACCGAGGGCTGCAGTACGATCGCGTAAACGAGGGGCGCGATTGAGATAAGGCCTAAAATAACGGCAATAATGAGTCGGAGCCGAGACACGCGCCTAATAACGTAGCGAATGTGCGGGTGGAGCGACGCTGTAATAATCAGAGTAATCACCAGATAGATACCAAGGGGGATATAAAGCGCAGTTGCCAGTAACACACATGCCACCACTTTCCAAAACGTGCTAAATAGCTGGATTCTGGTTACGAATGTGCTAGCGGCCAGTAACCAAATAGTGACAAAGCTAAACATAATGTTTGGCGTAGCATCTTGGGAAAGAAAGAGGAACTGCACGCTTGCTGCCGCTATGATCGTTATAAGTACGGCAATATTGCGCCGGAACCATGAGCGAGTGAGGGCAAATATGCCAATAATGGTAAGTGTAGCCAGAACGATAGAGGGTAACTTAATGCTCAGTGTGGTGACACCGAGTAGCAAAAAGCTTAGTCGCTGCAAAAGGTAATATGGCAGATTAATCACCGATGAGGGCTCAATTGACTGCATCGAAAGAGCGCCACTCTTAAGGGCGGCATCGATCTCACCGGCGCGCAGCTCACCAGGAATAAATAGCGCTGCAACAGAGAGAATGCCAATAATGAGCGCGCTCATTAGCACATAGCCGATAAGATAGCGCCGCGCATACAGCGTGAAGTCGGTAACCGTGAGTTTCATGCCTTCTTATTGTATCACAACCCCTATACTTGAGGCTTAATCGTGGCGTTTGTCGAGGCTCATAAAGCGGAGACGTTCTGGGTGGAAGTAAAGTTGGACTTTGCCGACTGGACCGTTACGATGCTTGGCAATAATCAGGTCGGTGATATTTGCAACTTCGGGATTATCGGGTTCATAGTAGCCAGGGCGGTAGATAAAGCTTACGATATCGGCATCTTGCTCGATGCTTCCTGATTCGCGCAGGTCTGAAAGTTGTGGAATTGGCGGCGTGCGCGATTCTACCGAGCGTGAAAGCTGACTTAGTGCAATAAGTGGTACATTCAGCTCGCGTGCAATCAGCTTAAGACCACGTGAGATTTCGCTCACTTCTTGTACACGGTTGCCGTTATGGTTGCCTGAAGATTGCAGTAGCTGCAAGTAGTCCACAATAATCAGCCCAAGCGGCTGATCGTGTGCCGCCCGGCGAGCTTTGGTGCGCATTTCAAGCACGCTCAGGCCCGGAGTGTCATCGATAAAGATCGGTGCTTCGGCCATCTCGCCCATGGCTTCACTAATTTTACTAAAATCATCATCGCTTAAGTTACCGGTACGAATGTTCCAGCTATCAACGCCAGACGCATCGGCGAGCATACGATCAATCAATTGTTCTTTGCTCATCTCAAGGCTAAAAAACAGTACGGGGAGTTTTGCTATTGTCGCAACGTTGTAAGCAAGATTAGTTACAAGAGTTGTTTTACCCATTGCAGGCCTTGCCGCTAGAATAATAAGATCGCTACGCTGCAACCCGGCAGTCATATTGTCGAGGTCGCGGTAACCGGTGCGTATGCCTCGAAGCTGGCCTTTGTTGCGGTGCAGTTCTTCAATGCGGTCGAAACTTTCGGTCAGAATACTTTCGATACTCACAAGGTCTTGTTTTAGCGATTGATCGCTCACGCTAAATAACTCAGCTTCGGCTTTTTCCAGCAGTTCCTGGGTGGTAGTTTCTTCGTCGAAGCCCATTTCGTTTATTTCGCCGCTGGCCTTAATGAGTCGGCGTCGAACTGCTTTTTGATTAATAATTTCAGCGTAACTTGCGGCATGAGCGGCAGTTGGAACGTAGTTGGTAAGCTCGGTTAAGTAGGCTGACCCCCCTACCGTTTCAAGGGCGTCTTTTTTCTTTAGTTCATCGGTGAGTGTTAAAAGGTCGATTGGTTTATGGCGCTCATAGAGGCGCATCATACCTGCGTAAACAATCTGATGTCGTTTGTCGTAAAAATCTTTAGCAGTGACGAGCTCGCTTGCATCGGCAATCACTTCGTCATCAATTAAAATAGCGCCGATCAAGCTCATTTCGGCATCGACATTTTGCGGTGGAATTCTTCCCGCTACTACCTCTTTTGATTCTTTTTTCTGACGCTCCGGCATTACAGACTCACTTCTTCTCCACCACCCATAATATCAAGAATTGCGGCTGCTCGGCTATCTTTTGGTGGAGGCGCACTCTCGCTCAGTACAATCACTCCATCGTTCACCCCAACGTGCTCAAGCGCCGAAGAAAGGTGCGGCAATGATTTCTCAAGTTGCTTTTTTGTGAATGACTTTCCAGTATAAATCGTCAGTCTCGTGCCATCAAATTCGTACCCACACTTGCCAAGAAGACTGGCCGCTCCTGCTGTGTGCGGTTTAATATCGGCAATAAAATCTATCCAAGGAAAGGGCTGGTCGGCCGTTTCTTGCTCCTCGTTTTTTACATTTTTTTTCTGAACGACTTCTGCCGGTGGTGGTGCTAGATTTTTTTCATCGCTTTTCTTTGGTTCTGTGGCTATAGGGGTTGTTTGTTCTGTCTTAATGGGTACCGGGCGACGACTATTGCTTGAAAGAGCCACCAAAAGCTTCACATGCGGCCACGAACTTCGGCTAACATCGAGCAGTGCGTCAAGGAGTGGTAGTAAGTGTGGTTTTTCGGTGATTTCCCTTCTAATTGCTTCGATAAGTTGATCAGCAAGCATCGGTGCCGGAGTGCCGCGTGATTCGGCATCACTGAGGGTGTGCGAAATAGCGGCAATATCACCCTCTTCGTAGGCGCTCATGAGTCGCTGAACCGTTTCGGTATCGGCGAGCCCAAGGACACTTTCAACAAGTTCGGGTGTAATCTCGCCGTCACTGAGATTGCGCAGCTGATCAAGTAATCCAATGCTGTCCCTAAAGCTTCCTTTGCCGTGTCGCGCAATGAGCTGGAGCGCGCTATCGTTAATAACGATAGCTTCTGCGTTGGCAATAGTGCGCAAATGCTTTACGGCGTCAGTTGGTGTAATCGTGCGAAAGTTAAACCGCTGTACCCGCGAAATAATCGTTGCCGGCAATTTTTCGGCATCGGTGGTTGCGAGGATAAACACTGCATGTTCAGGGGGTTCTTCAAGGGTTTTGAGCAGCGCATTAAATGCGGACTT
The DNA here is from genome assembly GCA_027492465.1 of Candidatus Saccharimonadota bacterium. Lineage (GTDB taxonomy): Bacteria > Patescibacteriota > Saccharimonadia > Saccharimonadales > Saccharimonadaceae > Saccharimonas. The sequence continues at coordinate 36,492 of JAPUET010000033.1, forward strand.
GCTGAGCATGTGCACTTCGTCGATAATATAAATCTTTTTGGCGGCCGTGGCGGGCGCAATCATTACCTTTTCGCGTAAAGAGCGAATGTCTTCGACCGAGTTGTTGCTTGCTGCGTCAATTTCAATAATGTCGAGATGAGTCGATTCGTCTTGGTACGGTAGGCCATTGATTTCGTGTGCTAAAATTCGGGCAATCGATGTCTTACCAACGCCTTTCGGCCCAGTCAGTAAGTAAGCATGTGCCACGTTGCCATTCGCAATTGCGCGAGAAAGTAATGTCGTAATATGCGACTGCCCGACGATTTCGTCGAGCGATTTAGAACGATACTTGCGATATAACGCCTTCCCCATGACTGTTTAACATTATAGATGGTTTGGCGCGTTTCGTCTGTTGTGATTTATGTGGTGATCGACATTGGGTCGTAAAACGCTCCCAATACGGGAGCGTAGTCCTTGCAACAAGTTTTTATCCTATAATCTATTTCTTCTACAGCGCGGCTTCGACTGCGGCCCAGGTTGCGTCCGGGTTGTCTTCGGGCACGATAATTGTAACTTGGTCGCCAATGTTGACACGGAAGTACGTTACGCTTGCAAGCAAAATGCGGTATTCGCGGCCCTGAGCTTCAACGTAGTAGGCGCCGTCGTGCTGTACAAGCGTACCAATGATTTGCTTGCGCGCAATTGGGCCAATTTGCTTATAAATAAAGCCACCGTCATCGGCGATAGTAAGTTTTAGAATATCTCCTTCAACTAATTTTGACTTTGAAGCATAGTTTGCTGGTACCGGATAGCTTTTGCCGTCCGGGCCAATCATTACTTGGCCGTCAAAAACGCCCTCAACAATTTTACCGCTTACTTCTTCGCGTGAATTAGCTGGGGTGACGACTTGTCCGTCGTCGCCTAGTATGCTCATGAGTAGTTCTTTTGCTGCGGCCAAGTTTGTCTCGGCCTCGGTAATGAGCGACTTTAATCGCTTCACCTGTTTTTCTGGTAATTCAGACATATATCTCGCAGTCCTTGTCTGTTTTTTGTAGTATTACCCCTATTATATACCTCTTGTAGGGCGGCAAGTCAAGTCCAATATCTTTCCACAGGATTTTGAGAGGTGATGAGGAAAACGTTGTAAAAAATGATTATGATGCGTGAGGGCCATTATTCTTCTTGTGACTGCAAAATTCCAAGTGTTGGAAGTTCAACCCGTGGATTCCCGCGATCAAGTCGCTCAAACTGTTCCGGTTGCCATGTTACCCCAAGTGGCTGTTGCTCTGCCTCGCGCCATGCTTTGTATCGCAAGACGTCAGGCTCAAGATTATAAACATCACGCAGTGCAACACAACATCGATTTGCCAGTTGGGTAAACTCGCTTGAGAGGGCGGGTAAAGGGTATGTTTGGTGCCAATTTAAGTCGGGTGGCGTCGGCGTTTCCCAGCCTGCTGCAAGCATTTCGGGCGCATTCCTCGTATGTGACGCATTGCCACTTACAAACTCAGGCGCAGCCGCTTCCGCGTATAGAGTGTTGTCGTCTGCAACAAATTGCACGTATCCACTTGTCTTTTCTGGCCCAGCTATAATTAAATAACAGCGGTCTGTAATCTTTGGTAGGGTGCGTGCCAAATTTATCGTAAATATGGACCAGTCCATATTATTCACCTAATTGACGTAGCACCTTTGCATAAGACGGAGTGTCAATGTTCACCGAAACCGAACGCTGTAGTCGTGTAAGCGTGACGCGTGCCTTATCCTCCCAGTCCCAAGTGGCGCTGTCGGTACCTGCTTGCTTAGCATTTCCCCACCGAGCTTGCGCTTCGCGGTATACAAGGGTAAATTGATCGTTCAAGAACTCGTCCGATTCGTCTGTGATATCACGTATTACATCGGTTAACCTAAACCCTATAGATGCAGTTTCGCCCGAGGGCATTGCTGCCGTTGCAACATCATCCATTGATAACCCTGAAACAGCGTCGGTCAAATAAATCTCACCATCATCTTCTTCGGCTGTCCAGCCAAGTTGCGCGGCATATTCGGCAGTTTCTTTTTCGTTCATGGGCCAAGGAGCATTTATCCAAAATTCAATCCAGTCGCATGCTTGAGCTGGGGGTATTGTTTTCCATGTAGTATTCGACATAGTAGTCATTCCTCCTTGCTGCACCTCTATAACTTGATGCTTTTTCATGTACAGCTCTTTCTATGGTAGCGTATTAGTTTGCTATGGGCAAATAAGCGAAACCCCCGGTAGGACACCACTCCTTGTGAGAGTGAGGCCCTAGCGGGGGTTGGGTAGGGTTGGACGCCTCTATGGTTCGGGGTGTTGAACCAGAAGCGTCCAGGGGGTCAGCTTGCGGCGGCGGCCAATCTTAGGCCGCAGGGGACAATAGTCCTGTCCCCGGGCTGTGCCAGCTTTCGGCGGAGGATATCCCCCCGCCGCTTGGCAAGGACGGCCTTTAGCCGCGGATCAACTTCGATCCTCATGGCCATGGCGGCCGTCCTCGTCGGGGGATTGGCGTTGATCTTCTTCGTCAACTCCTCAAGTCCACGCCGGACTTGCCCGCGACGTCCACTATTGAGAGCCATTGTTTCTCCTTCGTTTTCGGTTGGGAATGGCTAACTATTTCATTATAGCATAAGTAGAGTATAATGTCAATACTTACGAAAAACACCCCTATTGCTAGGGGTGTTTTAGGTAACAAATGTGGTCCGTGTTGTTTCGAATATCGCGTTGACTACGCTACTTCTACAGTTGCGCCAGCTTCTTCGAGGGCTTTCTTGGCAGCTTCAGCGTCGTCTTTCGATACTTTTTCTTTGATTGGGCTTGGAGCGTTGTCGACAAGTGCCTTAGCTTCGCCAAGACCTAAGCCGGTAAGTTCCTTAACCGCCTTGATAACTGCTACTTTTTGAGCACCAGCGTCTTTAAGAGTTACAGTGAACTCGGTTTTTTCGTCGGCAGCAGCACCAGCGTCGCCGCCAGCAGCAGGGCCGGCAACAGCAACTGCAGCAGCAGCTGGCTCAATGCCGTATTCGTCTTTAAGGACGTTTTTTAGTTCGTTTACTTCTAGTACGGT
>JAPUET010000034.1 GCA_027492465.1 Candidatus Saccharimonadota bacterium
CCCCAGCCAAATTAGTTTTAACTATTTTAACCAAACCACGACCCCTGTCGTGATTTGGTTTTATGTCACGAAGAGTTTGGTTACGTTCTATATGACCCCTGAAATATAGAGCACTTCAAGCAATAACCTATTCAGCGACAACGAAACTTGAATCAACAAAATGCATAGTATCTAGTTCGGTCTTTGTTTCTGGCAATGTGTAAACAATGACGTTATTGCCGAAGAAGTCTTTGATCGTATCTCCGTCATTGGCAAATAACTTATTATCTTTCATCATCTTAGCTTCTGAGTATCCAACATACACAGGGTAGTACGTTGTATCACCGACTGTGGCAGGTGCTGTTGAGCTAATGTCGTCTTTGAGCTTTTCGGGTACCACGCTTTCTATGAAGTAGAAAAGCTTGGTAGTCCCATTGTCTTCATCAACAACTTGTAAGCGGGCGGTATTTTCAATTTCCTTAAATGCATCCGGTGACAAGAAATGGTATGTATCAGCAAGCGTACCTGTTGGCTTCAATATGCCTTGTACCTTTACATCTTTTGCACCGAAGAAGTCTGGGAGTACATCTCCAACGTTCTTGAACAAACCTTCTTCTATCATCATCCTGGCCTCGTCGCTTCCTATGACGACGCTTTGGCCACTCAGTTCACCAGTTCCGCTTTCGATCTGTAGTGAGTCGGGCAGTGATGACAACGATGCAAACAGCTTAGGCGTTCCATCTTCAGTGAAGGCTACAAGATTTTCGCTGTTAGCAATAGTTGCATTGATAGACTTCTGACTTTCGACTGACACAGTTGCGGTATTTGCCGACATTGCCCCTTGTGCATCCATCTCCGAGCTCAGTTTCGCAAATGAAATAAACAAGCTAATGAACAGTATGGCCATCACTATCGGAGCTACAGCAGAAATCCAGTTCCGTTTACCTGGGCGATAGGTGCGCAATGTCAACGAGTTCGTTACTACCGAGATTGAACTGAGCGCCATTGCAATTCCTGCGAGTTCCGGCCGCAGTACTAGTCCTGCAAAGGCAAATACTCGGGCGGCGATTGGGATACCGGCCACGTTGTAGAACAAAGCAAAGAACAAATTCTGACGAATTTTACTAACGGTAGCCTTGGAGATCTGGATTGCCTCTACGACGTCACGGAGGTCATTTTTGATGATGACAATGCCACCGGCTTCCATGGCGACATCGGTGCCATTACCCATCGCTATACCTAAATCAGCTTGAGCAAGTGCAGGCGCATCGTTAATGCCATCGCCTACCATCGCGACAACTTTACCGCTTTGCTGAATACGTACTATGTTTGCGGCCTTGTCTTCCGGCAACACTTCTGCCAGAACATTGGTAATGCCTACCTGGGCGGCAATAGCCTGGGCAGTTCGTTCATTGTCTCCCGTGATCATCCAAGTCTCTATGCCTCGAGCATGAAGAGCATCAATAGCGGCTTTAGAGGTTTCTTTTACTGTATCTGCTACGGCAATAACACCCACTATTTCTGTCTCTGTGCCGAGTATCATGGCAGTCTTTCCGCCAGTTTCAAGTCGTTCAATTTTCTTCTCTAGTCGCTCCAGCGCAAGTCCGAGGGTATCAGTCACCAGTCGGCGATTACCAAAGTAGTACCATTTGTCGTGTAGCCGTGCCTTAACACCGTGGCCAGGAATAGCCTCAAATCCATTTGTTTCGACGAGCGATATACCCTCTTCCTCTGCGTGATGATAGATTGCTTCTGCGAGCGGGTGCTCGCTAGCTTTCTCTATGCTAGCGGCAATCTGAAGTACGTCATCATCGTCAAATGCGCCCAGCGCGATAATATCTGTTACTTCTGGTTTGCCGTTTGTTAAGGTACCAGTTTTGTCGAAAACTATCGCATTTACTTTACATGCGATTTCTAATGGTTCTCCGCCTTTGATAAGAATACCGTTTTCGGCGGCCTTACCCGTGCCTACCATCAAGGCAGTTGGTGTTGCTAACCCTAGCGCACATGGACAGGCGATGACGATTACCGCCGTAAATGCCATGATTGCATAGGCGAATGTCGCTCCGAGCAGGAAGTACCACACCAAGAAGGTCAGAATCGCTATGCCGATGACTGCTGGAACAAACCATGACGAAATCCGGTCAGCAAAGGCCTGTATAGGAGCCTTGGAGCCCTGTGCATCTTCGATAAGGCGAATGATCCGAGATAGGGTTGTTTCACCGCCTACTCGAGTTGCTGTGAATTCAAAACTACCAGTTTTATTGATCGTTGCCCCAACGACAGTATTTCCGAGCGTCTTTTCAACCGGCAAACTTTCACCAGTAATCATTGATTCGTCTACGGCAGACGATCCTTTAGTAATTACACCGTCAACAGGAACTTTTTCACCTGGGCGAACAAGGATCGTATCGCCATTTACTACCTGATCGATAGGGATATCGGTAGTCACACCGTCACGGATTACGCGTGCAGTCTTGGCCTGCATCCCCATCAACTTTTTGATGGCGTCTGATGTTTTATTCTTAGCACGGGCTTCAAGCCACTTGCCCAAGATAACGAAGGTGATCAGAAAAGCAGCGGTCTCAAAGTACTGCTCGGGAATCTTTTCACCGTTTAGTCCGATTAATGATTGGTTTGTCACGGCATAGATCATGAAATAGATTAAGCTATAGAAAAATGCTGTCGATGTACCAATAGCAATAAGACTGTCCATGTTAAACGTCTTCATCTTAAAGCCAGACCACATACCTTTATAGAACCCGGCACCGATAATGAACTGGATAGGGAGCGTCAAGATAAGCGATACGATAGCGAAGTATGGCGGTAGTGTTTGGCCACCAGGAAGGGACGGAAAGAAATCAAGCAGCATGAAGTAGAGCATGGGTATGCTCAGGACCATGCTCACGAGAAACTTATTGCGAAGGTTAGTTATTGCGTGCGCTCGGTTCATTTTCTCTTTTGCTTCGGCTTCTTCGCTGTCAAGCATCTCGGCACGATATCCAGCCTTTTTAACTGCATCGAGAAGTGCAACAGACTCTACCGAACCATCGGTATTCACAAGCGCCTTTTCAGCAGCAAAATTTACGTTTGCCTTGGACACACCTGGAACTTTAGACAACTGCTTCTCAATAATTCCTGCACACGACGAGCAATGCATGCCGTAAATTGCTAGTCTTGAAGTTGCAGATCCTTGCGGGATCGGCGCGGGCAGTTGCGCGGGCGTCGACGGTAATGGTGCGCTATCTACTTTACTTTTAGGCATAAAGATAGACGACAGGGCTTGCACGATGCTAGTCGCGGCCACCGCTTGTTTCGAAGGTGCGCTTTCATCGATTACCTGTTCCTTTCCATCAATAGTAATCGATTTTGTGTCGCTCATTTTCCCGGTAAATACTGGTTTACCGTTCGCATCGAGAGAAACAGTGCCATCGGCAACGGTTTGTAGCTCAACTTTCACATGCTGAGGATGCTTGGGCGCTGGGACCATCGTGTCTTCAGGTATTTGAGACGACGTGCTAGCCGAAAGGGCTTGATCGCTGACAGTAGTAGCGTCATACCCTGCCGTTTTTACTGCAGCAAGAATTTCCGCTTCACTTACGACTTCATCGTCAAACATCACTTCGCCACCCTTATCCGCAGTAGTTATCGTGGAGTGGTGAATACCCGGTAAGTCTTCTAGCTCCGAAGCGATGAGCTTTTCGCACGATTCACAGTGCATTTTAGGAACTGATAGTTGTATCGTTTTCATACTTATTTATCCTCGGCTCGGTAGCTGCTATCACCAAAAGCGGTGTTAATTTCTTGGGCGGTGATAGAGCGTTCGGCTTCAACAATTGCTGTTTTAGCTTCTAGGTCTACGCGTGCATCGTGCACGCCATCAATATTCTTTATTCGTTTTGCCGTCAGTTTTGTGCATGCCTCGCAGGTCATGCCGCTGATAGTAAATGTTTGACTTGTCATACTACGTCCTTTACTCCGTTACCGTTATTGAACCGCGAGGCACACCCATGGCACACGCAATTGTATAGGTGCCTGGTTTGGTTGCGGTAAATGTTAATTCTATTTTCTTGCCCTTTTTCAAATACTGCGGGTTATCGTCGAGACCAATAATCATAATGGTACTCATGCAGCCCTGGCCATCTTCCTTCACATCTACAACCAGAGTAGTTTTTTGTCCTACTTTGGCGGTGAATTTACTCGGTATGATATCTTCCTTCAGTTTAAACGTCGTATTTAAGATTACTGAGCCTTCGGAAGATTGCTTTTGTACGGCCGTATTTACCATCGGCTTCGAGCTATCCAGGAATCGATTGAGCCCAGCGAGGGTGTATCCGTTTGTGAAATTGATCAGTGCCATTGCAACAACTATGACTCCGACGATACGAAAAAATCGTTGAGCGAATACACCTTTAACAACCGACGTAAGACCGCCGAGGGTTAATAGTCCCGGAGTCGTCCCAATCGCGAATGCACCCATAATTACTGACGCCTGCAAAGGATTACCAGTACTCACGGCGAGTAGCTGCATTGCTTGTGTGAAGCCGCAGGGCAGAAAGAATGTGGCGGCTCCCATTAAGAAGGCGTTTTTATGGCTATACTCCCGTTCTTTGCGATTGTTGATGCCGAGTTTTCTGGCAAGACCACTTGGTAATGTGAGACCTCGGGTAATGCGTGGGAATATTTCAGTCAGCTGTAGTCCTAATATCAGCATGACCATGCCCACGGCAATTGTTAAGAACCCGAGCAGGGAGCCTTTGAGGGCAAACGCCGAGCCAATCGCACCGATGATTGCACCGAATGCGATAAAGGAAACTATTCGACCAGCATTGAAAAAGAGATGTGGACGAAATTTCTGTAGTGCAGTTTCAGTCGGGTGGTTCTCGGCATATTTAGAAGCGACACTAATCACCAGACCACCGATCAGAGCCATGCAGGTTGAAAAACCAGCAGTTAGCCCGACCAGCAGTGCCATCGTCCCCGTGCTACTACTAGTTGTGGTAGATGAGGTTAATTTTTCTATGCCGAAGACTTGAAAGAGTACGTATAGTCCGAGGACAACGATTATGCCGATTGCAAAATCCTTCCAAACCCGCTCATTGTGCGAGAAGAATGGCCTTTGTTCACTCTCGTACCCAACTTCATACCCCGCAGCCTGCACCGCACGCTCAATATCCTTATCTGATACTTGTTCTGCACTCATTATTGTTGCCAAGTTAGACTTAAGGCTTGCTTGGGCAGAAGCAACACCCGGGATTGATTCTAGCTCCTCGGCTATGAGTAGCTCACATGATGCGCAGTGCATGCCTTTGATTGGCACTGTTTTTTCAATCATGTGTGGTTGCGGATTGTGGTCTCGATGCATGAGTCGATCTCTTCGAGATGATTTATGTTTTGTCATGGCTTTCGCCTTGTACGGTGATTTAGTTCTAGTGATTCCATGGTAGTTCCTTCTTTGTAGTTAATAGGTGCGGTCAAAGAAGGTAGAACTAAATACGAAGGTTTGAGGTCAGAATCACTATGTCTGGCGGTCGAAATGACGATGAGGCGATAAGGTTAGTTTTCTGTTTTTTAGGTTCGCCGTAGTTGGTGGATAGACCCAAATAATATGGTAACTCTTGAGGAACGCCATCATCGTCTTCATTTTTGAGCTGATCTATCTCTTTCGCCGTAGGCGGAGTAGGAACCTGGTGCTGATTCATGCAGCTGACAATATCTACATTCGAATGACCCATATCGTCCATTGAAGACATTGCGAACGTCGGAGAGCCAGCAACGGCAGGTAAGATAATAGATATCGCAACTACGATGGCTAAAATAAGTCGGTTAATGTGTAGTTTACTGAGCATAGTATGCATCCTACTCACAAATATACTCCAAACAAGTAACATATTCAATA
>JAPUET010000035.1 GCA_027492465.1 Candidatus Saccharimonadota bacterium
CACCTGTGCGGATGCAGTTTTGTATATTGGTTAAAAGTTCATGAGGAGGTTGCTGTTGGCCTGTAAAATATGGTTTCAGAGGAGCCATGCCAGAATTTATAAAAAGTAGCGTCGGATCGTTATCGGGAATTATCCCGCTGTCATCAATCTTTTTAAACCCTTTTGACAGGTAGAAGTCAAGGAATGTATCTGCTACCTCATCAGTGGTCATAAAGCTGGGTTGTTTTTCGGGATTTGTCACGCGCTTCTCCTTAGTATAGGTATATAGTAGCACTTTTTACATATTGAGTCAATACATTATACCATAATAATTAAACTAATGCGATAGCTATGAGCTTGTTGACGAACTAATGCTAGTGCCGAAAGTGGCTAGGCCCTTTGGTAGGCACTGATAATTAGCCATACAGCATCCGCTGCTGCCAATAAGAGTCGCATCCTTCGCTATGGGGAGTCTGTACGGTGGCTTTATTGTTGCCCTCATGTCTCTTATGCTATAATTGGCCAAGAATAGGCTAACGGGAGATTCGAAATAATGGATGGAGGGTTGTTTAATTCGCCACGATCGACAGATAGGCGGGCGGTAAATCGACCTACAGTTGCTGAACGCAAGCCTGAAGTGTCACCAGCGCTTGCCTCAACCCATAAGCAGGGTGAGGTGCGTCATCATACTTTGCCCACCAAAAATCAACGCTCTTCAAAAGTTGGCATGATTATTATTGCCGCCATTGTCTTGCTACTTGTTGGGGGAATAGTTTGGTATTTTATGCAGCGTGGAAGTGGCGTTGCCTCTAGTATCGACTCTACTAAATATCAGGCTGTTTTCTTTACTAATGGCCAAGTGTATTTTGGTAAACTCAGTGTTCTCAATAGTGAGTATATGAAGCTAACCAATATTTACTATCTGCAAAACCAGTCAACCACCGAAAGTGATAGCAGCAACCCGCAGGAGTCATCTAATTCGAGTAGTCAAGTTCAGCTTATTAAGCTTGGCGAGGAAGTGCATGGTCCAGAAGATGAAATGGTTATCTCAAAGGACCAGATGTTGTTCTTTGAAAACCTCAAAAACGATGGCCAAGTTTCGCAGAAAATTAAAGACTCAAAGAAATAAGTTGAGTCTCACTTAATCACCACAGTATCGAAAATAGAATAAACGTGCAGTTTTTTGAGGCGTATGTAACAAAAGGTGAAAACGTCATAGAGCGCGCTGTGTTTGCTGCAAGTTGTCCATGACCATACCCAAGAGGCGCTGTTACTGATGCGCACGTGCGTGATACTGAAGACATTAAAGCATTTGAACGGGATTGGCTGGCCGGGGAGAGTAGCGGGTAATTTGTATGCTATCTCCTTGCAATCCCCCCACGGGGGGGGGGTATCATAGAAGTAAGTCAAGCGTTAGCAGCATATTTGCCAGAAAGGAACTGACATTAATACCGCACTCACCTATTATCAGCCAAGGTCATGGTCAACAGGAGGCATCTCTGACGACGGTAGGTATCAGGTTGCGGTAGCGTTATGACGGCAACGATACGACATAACGCTGAGGGAGGGGCGCACGGCGAAAGCGTCACGCTATCGAATTCTGGCGGACTCTCCGGAGACGTTATTCTTAGCACCTATAGCGGAACAGGTGCAACTGTACAGTATTCTCACCTCGTCAAACGCGGTACTCTGTCGTACGAATTCAAGACGGGCGCGGTGGCTGCCGAGGCGTATATGATAGTGCAAGAGATGCCAACTCTTGACACGGTATATCTTCGCTTTGCAGTGTATATGCCGTCGTCGATGTCGGGTGTATCAATGCGGTTTTTGCAAATCTTAGATAGTGCGTCAAATACCTGTTTCGCGTGTGGCGTGCGTACCGATGGGCTGATAGCACTACGCGATACCGCGCAGACTGTCATGGCTAATTCAGCGGTAAAAATGAAGTTCAACCAGTGGATGCGGTTTGAATGCAAAGTCGTCTCAGGTGTAACGACCGGGCAGACTGAGCTCAAGATATTTACTGAAGTTGATTCACCGTATCCGGCGGAAACTATCGTCACGGCAGCAAGCTTCAATACGCGTCCGAATAATCTGCCGTTTGGCCGATATCGCCTCGGTATGGTGGCGAACTTCCTGGTGAGTAATGGCGCGCTGTATATGGACGACATTATGGTGAGTAGCGACCCTTTGGCTGGCCCGGTCGATGGTACGCAGCCGGCGCCGCTATTATTGCAGCAGGGTGCGGAATCAGGTGCCAATGGTGTTACTTTGACTCCGTTGCTGAGCGGCAGTGCCAGCGAGCATTTTTTTGACAGCATCACCGAGGGCGGCATAACCTATAGCAATGCTCAGGCGGCTCACGGCAACCTATCACTCAAGATAGATACGACCTCTGGTACAGAAACGACTGCGTATTGGAAATTACTTTCGACGTCATCACTGGCATTTCGGACATACGGTTACTTTACGAGCTTGCCTGCGGAGGCAACTGAATTTGCCAATATAATTGCGGACCCGTACGTGAACTTTAAAGCGGCGGCGAGGTTTGCGCTTTTACCTGATGGCCGAGTCCGAGTACATCAGCATGTCGATACTGTCCCTGGCATTATTTGGACGTCAACAGCTACAATATCGCTCAATACGTGGTATCGGTTTGAGTTGTATGCCAGCCTAGGCGCTACTGAGGCGAGCGGTACTATCCAAGCAGCGTATTACTTGTTAGACGATACGACCGCAATCGAAAGTTTTTTCACGAGTTCAGCATATTTGGGGTTGGCCAATTTCGGGGCATGTAGATTCGGCAAAATTAATACAAATGGTTGGGTGACAACACTCTATGTCGACGACATTGCCGTACAGCAGCAGGCAAGCGGATTCATTGGTCCGTACAGTAGTCCGCCTAGTGTGCCGAGTGCGTGGCCAGGCATTATCCCCCACATAGGGTGGGGAAGGGAGATATAATAGACGTATGAGTATGGCGGCAAGACGTATGATGCGAGCAGGCTACAATAGTAGCTTTGACTACGATTGGTCTGATACTAATCTTCCTTATGCCTATGCTGCCGGCACCAAGCCTTGGCTCGATAATCTCCCCTCAGGAGCGGCTACGGTCGTTCCTATACAGGTCAATGCCTCGAAAACATTTCGCCAGAACCTGAAAGATACTATCGCCACTGCTCCAGGACGCGTCATTGTTGAGTTGGGGGAGGGCACCTATACTCTCACTAAAGACCAGGATTACGACTCAGACACTGGCGAATACACCCTGTTTGCTCGGGCGGGCAGTACGACATGGGAACGGCTGTACGCGTTTGGCTTTTTCGATTCAAGCTACAAGCTGCGTGGGCTGGTGGGGCAGGGCCCTGATAAAACCATCATCACTTGGGCAAGCAACGGCTATAACTCCAAGCAATTGACTGCGATGCAGACGCTGTCCTACAGTGACGCTGCTTCGCCTATTCAGGCGAGTATCTGGCGGTTCGACTCTAACTCGGGCAGCAACAGCACCCCAGTTTTTATCGGCGGGCTGACATTTCGCGGCACCGACCAAGGGCTGCTATCGAGCTATAGCGGGACGCTGCTGGGCACTTCAACTATCACTACACCGCAGCCAGCTCCGTACGGGGGTATATTTCACTACGCCAACAATGGTGGTCGTATGACCTGTAGTCATGTGCGATTTCAGGGTGTCGGGCGAGCTACTTATAGCGCACCGCCGTTCGAAACCGGCCATGTCGGTTCGCAGCGCTCGTATACCAAGTATTACAACTGTGAATTTGACGGGAGGTTGGCAGCCGAAGTGAATGCTACGCGGCCTCGTCGCAGCGGCATGGTGATGTTTAATAATGAGTATGAAGGCACCATTCAGGATTGTTGGCTCCATCATAACTCCCTGTCGCGCTATGCGGTCAATGACGAAAACTATACTATCAGTAATACCCAGTACACTATTACTCGTTGTAAAATAGACCACGTTGTCGATAATGGCAATGTCGACCCCGTCTATGGCTCGCTTGGCGGATTTTCCGGCTATCCGGCTTGCACGGGCTTTGAATCGTGCATGGCGGCTATCACTCTGACCGATTGTATATTCGTGATTGACGGCAGCTTGGGGAGTGGAACCTGGGGAGTTCAAAACCACTTGTCGTTGACCTCAACCGGTGCGGACCGCCATGGCGGACGCCTGACGATTGTTGGCGGCGAGTGGCGCTGCGACAACCGAACGGCGATTGACGGCTTCTTTACCCTGCGTGTCCCTAGTAATGTCGCTTGGTACACTGACGGTTTGGCTACGACCCTGAGTATCAAAGATTCGGCATCTGGTGCGCCCAAAACAGCATATACTGTTACCAACGCTCAGTATCACGCATTGACGACGGCCAGTTTGGCGAGTGCAGGCGTGACGCCCGCCACACATTACATTGCAAGGATCTCATAAAGGAGGTGGATGGCTATTCTGTCGTTTTCAAGTGCCGCACTTTCTGAGTCGTCGAGCGGGATGTCGACTCAAATGTACTGCATTGCTAACTAATGGGCAGTATGCTCTGTTAAGTGCTATAATGACTTCAGATTGCATAAGCGGAATATTTGGGATACGTGCAAGCCATAAAACACATAATTCAAAAGCTAGGACAGCTGTTTTACGCATTTCTTTCTTTACCAAAGAAGGGTGCTTTTTGGCAGAAATTCATAAAAGTAGAGACAAGACTGAAAGCTCGGTATACGCGCCTACCACGGCTGCGTTATATGGCATTAACCGGACTGGTTTTATTTTCGGCCTGTATTCCGACCATCAATACTATACTAAAAAACCAGCCATATCATTTATCAGATGAAGTACGTGCGCTGGTCGGTAAGCCCAATAAGGCCTTGGCAAGCAAACTGTCTTACAACGCCGACAAAGACAGCTGGCAATTTAATAAAGATGGAGTACCAATAGATTCCAACACTGCACAAACAGCAGAAATGCCCAGCCTTGCCCAGCTCAAGGCTCAGCTAGGTGGTGGTGGAGAGAAAGATGAAAGCCTCTATGCTGTGGATATGCCCAGTGATGGCCGGAAGGGCGTTACCTATTACGACACGAATACCAATCTTGCCTTTACCCTCAAGCCTCAATTTAATGTTGCGCAATTACGAAAAAGCGACGCAAACCTAGTCTACGCAGCTGAAAAAGATGTTCAACTCGTCTATACACCCAAGGCGAATGGCATGAAGGAAGATATCATTCTAAATAAGCCGATTGGTGATGTGGCAGAGTTCCGCTATGCTCTGAATTTGCCGGATGAGCTAGAGGCTAAGGTGCGTGACGATGGTAGCTTAGGTATCTATTCGCCCAATCCCACGTTGTTCGGCACCATAGGCGCTACCCAAGATAGGGAAAAGATTCTCAGTGCGCGCCAAAGTGCCACTAAGGACCATCTGCTGTTTGTACTACCCGCTCCAGTCATCGTAGAGAAAGGTGGCAACAAGGCGAGTGCGGCTGCCAGATTTGTGCTAACAGGCGATATGCTTACCATCAAAGCTACGCAATTACAGCATCTAAGCTATCCACTCAGTATCGACCCAAGCGTTGTTGTTACGAGTAGCAGTGACTTTGCAAATGGTAGCGGCGATAGTATCGACTACACTGTTGATGGTCAAGTGGGGCGAACGGAACTACGGGTTGGTACTGGCTTGTGGCGCACGACTACTCCGATATCCA
>JAPUET010000036.1 GCA_027492465.1 Candidatus Saccharimonadota bacterium
CACACCCTAATAGACGTCTCGCAGCTGCCTCGGCTGGTATATCAAGCCACGAAAAACTATTTGTCATGCAACTATGCCTCGGACAAGTTCCGCGAGCTTCTTGGCGGTGTTAATATTGCGAATAGTCATATTGCTATAGAGAGCGCTGCCAAATAATTTCTGCAAACTACCTTTTGATTGATTGGCGCGTGTTATATTGGCGATCACCGCGCCATCGACGTATATCATGGTTTCTATATCGGGTTTATGCCCCAATTTTTCTACTATATCGGGCGTATTGATTTCATCAAACAAATAGAGTACATCAGACTTTTGACCGGATTTGTCGGGTTTTAGCGAATCATTTGTCCAATCAGGTGGTATAGCATCAGCGATCGCTTGTATCTTATCACCAGGTAGTACTAGCGTAGGAATAGTAAACCCAAACTGTTTTTCGAGCGCTGTCTGCACTTCTGTCGATTGCACCGTGTTGTCACTAGTAAATACTGCGTTACCAGAATTTATGTAGATCACCACATCGTGAAACTCCAAGTTCTCCAAAACCTGACGAAATTCATCTTTTGGCACTCTGTGATTCCCACCGACATTGATTCCTCTCAGTAACACTACGTATTTCATCATTTAGCTAATGGATGCCACTTGCCATCATCACCTTTTTCGTATTTATTCTTTACTGCCGCCCAGGCCACTCGGCGTGCCGTTTCCTCTCGACTCGTATCGCCCTGGCGATCCTTTGGATCTTTATATTCGTCATAGGCACTATTAAATGCCTCTCGAAATATATCCTGTGCGTGTTTTGGCAACACGTTTGTTACATTATCCGGTAGGTCTGCATTTGATTTGTATGGCATAATTGCCTCCTTCCCCTCAAAATATAGCCGTTACCTACTATTATACCAAAAATCATTGCTGACATGTTAACCTCTGTGCTATAGTGGTAACGATTAACTTCAAAGAGAGGGTGTAGCTGAGGTGAAGAGCAATATTTTATACAGGTCATTTTATAGTATCGTGATAGTAGCCATATTAGCAGTCATGGCGCTACAGGCGCTTACAGTCTATGCTGCAAACGAAGATATTTCGACCGTTGATAATAAATCAACTATTATTGGTGTGCCAGTAGCAATTACTGACTTATCGATCATTGGCGATGACAACGATGTCGTGACTGTCACTCTACAGGCTCAACATGGCACTTTTTCCGTCAATGAAGACTTGGCAACGGTAACGGGAGCAGATAGCGACGCAATAACAATTAATGGCGCACGCGGCGATATTAATAATACATTAGCCACCCTCACCTATACACCAACAAGCATTGGTGTTGACACAATCGAAGTTAACCTAGGTAGTAATGTTACAGGAGTTATTATCGACCCTATTGGCGGACACGCCTACAAGATCATCGACGATTCACTAACCTGGAATCAAGCCCGCGTCGCAGCCAAACAACTAGTCTATGGAGGAGTACAGGGCTATCTAGCCAACATCACTAGCGATTCAGAAGACCAGTTCATTGTCGAACACTTGACAGGCAATGGTTGGATTGGCGCCAGCGATCAGGATGAGGAGGGAGACTGGAAATGGGTGGACGGCCCCGAGGCTGGCACGTCGTTTTGGTCTGGACCAGGTGCTATTAATGGCGGACAGCCAGTCGATGGCGCCTATAATCACTGGAACTATATCGAACCAAACAATAGTAGTAACGAGGACTGTGCAGAGTATATTGTTGGTCAAGGCTGGAACGATCTAAACTGCGATGGCCAGCAGCGTAATTATGTTGTAGAATTTGGTGCAGCCGAAGTTCCTGATCCTGTACTGAAACAATTCACTATTACATCAACCGGTGCGACTAGAAATATTGCTGACTGCAGCCAGCTGATGGCATTAACGAGCAGTAACCGCTTTGATACCATTAATCTGACAGCCGATATTGATTGTCAAAATGTTGAGGCCCACCCTCTCGTGGGGGGCGAAACATTTGAAGGTACGCTCAATGGCAATGGACGCACCATTCGCAATGTTACGATCGGCAACTACGATGCGTATAATCAAGCATTGTTTTCCAGCGCTAGAAATGCGATATTTAAAGACGTAACATTGGATCGCTTTACCGTGAGTAGCTACGGGCAACTTGCGGCATTGGTAGCCTATGTCGAAGGTAGTTTGTCGATTGACAATGTCCACGTTACGAATGTTACATTGGGCACTTTAGGAAATAATACTGGCGGGCTCGTTGGCTCATTCAATCTCAACGCCGAGTCTCATATTACTAATTCCAGCGTCGACGGTGGCGCCATAGAATGTGCTGCTGACTCGAGCGATTGTCAATACCTTGGAGGCCTGGTCGGCTATGCTTATACGTACGATAATGCATCGCTGGTAATTGAAAAATCATATACTAATATAACAATTAACGCGCCAACCACCGAAGATGTTAACATAAATTATACTGGCGGGCTCATCGGCTACGCAGATATCGAGCAGTGGGACGGAGCTGAAACAACCTCAATGACACTCCAGGATGTATACTCATGGACCACTATCAACGCAAATAATAGCTATCATATTGGTGGTTTAGTTGGGTATGTCTACGGTTGGAGTGGCAACCAATCCCATCCAGTTACCTTTACTATACAGCGCGCCTATGCTTCGGGTGCTATTACAGGGAGTAACTATGTCGGTGGCCTGATCGGTACTCTAGGCGATGAGAATACCAGTGCTTTTATATTGCAGAATGTCTTTGCTATGGGAAAGGTTACCGCCACAGATCCAGAGGCATCCCAAGGTGCAATTATTGGTCATAGTAACGCTGAAGCTGGTGACGTTTTGACAGCAAACAGCATTTACTACGATCAAATACGAACTACCCAAGAAACAGCTGGAGTAGTTGATGGCCTAGACGCAGTAACGACAGTAGCGAATAGCGACAATGATCAGTCAGACTACTTTGTCAATAATTCAACCAATGCCCCGATGAACACTTGGGATTTCAACACTATTTGGGTAAAAAACAGCACCGTACCGCCAACATTCAAAGTAATTGCGGCTGTTAGCGATAATGATGGCATTTCAGCCGCAGTAGAAGATGCCGGGCCCAATAATGGCGACGCTAATGGTGATAACATTAAAGATAAGCTTCAGAACAATGTCGCAAGCTTTCCGAATCCCATAACTGGAGATTATGTTGTGCTCGCCCTAGATAACACCTGTAGTATCACTAATATATCGGTAACAGCCGAAGACTCGAACTTTCAAGATGAAAAGTATAGCTACGCTAGCGGTTTCGTACGCTTTACAGCAGATTGCACCGATGAACAAACGATGGCAAGAGTGTATCAATTCGGCGTCTCAGCTAACAACATGATTGTACGTAAATACGACTCGATTAATCATAGCTATTTTACTATTGATAGCAGCAATGGCGGTAATGACTATAGCTTAGCGACACAAACTATCGGTGGGCAGACGGCAGCAGTGGCCAGTTACACCATCGTTGATGATGGTAATCTCGACCTAGATAAAAACCCCGGGCATATCCTGGATCCGGTAGGCCTGGGTATTTTTGCCAATAATAGTAATCTAGACACCCCCAATACTGGCGCCTTACAAAAACAGCCCTTCCTAGTTATTAGTGCCGGAGTACTATCGGTCGTAATAGTAGGTATTACAATACTCTATATTCTGAAAAGACTACGCTCTTCTAGCTAGTAATAATCGACTGTTCAAAACTAGGTGTTTAGTATTCTGCTATAACAATTTTGTGCTGATTCATGAGGATCTTGTAGGCACCAGGTTTTTTCATCAGCTCATTCATATTCTCTGGTACGATTTGCCAACTCAGGCCAAACTTGTCCTTGCACCAACCGCACTGTTCATTTTCAGGGTGTGCAGAGAGCTTGCTCCAATAGTAATCAATTTCATCCTGGTCTTTGCATGGCACGCTGAATGATACCGCTTCGCTATGGGTAAATTCCGGACCTGCATTAATAGCCATAAACCGCGTAGCGAGGATTTCGAATTCGACCGTTAGAACCTTGCCTGCTAACTCTAATTGAAAATCGGCAAGCCCGTCCTCCGCACTCTCGGGATAGTACTCTACACTAATAATTTTGCCATCCGGAAATACCGATACGTAGTAATCGACCGCTTCTTTTGCATTGCCATCAAACCATAGGTTTGGGGTTATTTTTTGCATATACTACTCTCCTCTCGAGTTATTATGTTTAGAACTAATGATAGATGCTTGGAGTATTTTCGTCAAAATATCGAGGTTGATTTGCGTTAGCTTTGAGATATAGAGACAGCTCTTACTCGTTTTGTATGTACCGAGATGCTGTAATTCGGCGATATATTCATCAAACCCTTCCGTAAAGTAGATCGTGATCGCACTTTTCCGTGGACTGAATCCGAGCAGCGGCATATCACCCTCACGGCCTGTCTCATATTTGTAATGTACTGTACCAAATCCTATGATACTCGGTCCCCACATAATTGCGGGCTCGCTAGTAATCTGCCCCATGATATCCATCAATGTCCGTGCTTCGGCCGCTCGTTCTTCGCTCACTGTAGCGAGAAATTCATCGACGCTGGCACTGGTGGGTTTAGTTTTATTATCTGACATTAGTCTATTATAGTAGGTGATGATTTAAATACGAAATCAAGTCTCGCAGCTTATCCCTAATATAGCGAGGAGTTTTCTTTACGCTCGCGACTCACCCATGCAAGCAGCTGGCTGAGAATAATAAAACCAGCAGTAATACCAATTACGTAAATCATAACCCCGCCAACTTTATCGGGATTGAGGAACGGATATGGATACCAGCCGGTGATAGAGGCGCGAATGAGCGTATAAATAATCCAAGCAATTGGAAATAGCAACCACCACCACGCTTCGCGAGATGAGATAGCTTTTGCTGATGGCCATAGGAGCCACCAGGTAATAATAAAGATTGGCCCAAGCTGGTGCAAAATAAAGTTCTTCCAGTCAAACCCGAGTGTCGGATTAGCATCAGGGTTGTTCTGAAGCAAAAGCGCGTAAACAATTCCTGTCACGATCATATAGAGTACAGCTCCGCCGCGAAGATACCGAAACCAGTTACCAAATGA
>JAPUET010000037.1 GCA_027492465.1 Candidatus Saccharimonadota bacterium
GCAACCAAATTTATATAACAGATAGAGATTCGTTTTTATACGGATCTCTATTTTGTTGCTACCTCTGTAAAATAGGTTCGAATCCTGCCTAGTATTTTACGAACGGAACGTTAGGCTATAAGCTAAAGTCTAGAACTAGCGCATTATGATCTGACGCAATTACATTTGACATATACGCATTTTTCACCTTGACTTTATCGTTGACGAAAATATAGTCACAAACCCCCTGTTTTTTAGTAAGGTAATTGCGGGTTGTAGGAAACTTGTATTCTACCGACAAGTTTCTAAACGACTTGTTAATAAATTGGATGGATTCGCTTGAAGGAGTAAGATTGAAATCCCCTGCAATCACAACAGGTCCATCAAGCGATTTAGCAAAATCAACCAACTCCCTACAGGCTTTTAATGTTTCTTCATTGCCATTCTTATGCTCTAAATGGTAGCCGTGAAGCGTTAATACATTTAGTGTGCCTTGTGGGGTGTTGCATTGGGCGTATACAATATTCCTAGCTACATTGTATCCACCAGAATCAATATAATCAAAATCTTCGTTGTAGTTTCCGTGCGTCCAATGCTCCGCCTTTTTGGTGATGGGGAATTGAGAAGCAATCATATTGCCACGTTTCGCTCGACGATGCATGAAACTAAATTCAACAAGCGGAGTATAATACTTGTCCTCAAAGGGCTATGATCTTATGATTTCTTCTATCGTACCAAGTATTTTTCCATCAAATTTCGTGCTCACCACTTCTTGAAGGCAAACTACATCAGGTTTTTCATTATTAAATAATCTATTTATTTCAGTTGGTAATTTGCATGACCAGGTATTAAGTTGGATTAGTTTCATAGAATAAATTGTAGCAAATAGAGCTATTGTTCATTTGCTTGACTTTCGGGTGAGGCAATTCGGGGAATTGCCGCAAAAGGACTTTCCGACAAGAATTATATTCTTGATTATGAGATCACGGAGGCAGAATGTGACCAAATTCTGCCTCCGAATTAGATTTAGATAGGCCAAAGGCCGCGCATTACTGCGCGGCCTTGACCTCACGATGCCGGTGTGAGCTGAACACCCGGTAGTAGTCCGACAACGAGTACAGGCCCATGACTACCGCACCACCGAACAGCACCAGTGACCACTCGCCACGCGTGGCGCTCCAGATAGTCATGATGACGGCAACACACTGCGCTGCCATCTTGAACCGCCCGCTCGGCTGGACATGCATCTCCACGCCTCGTTTCCGAGCCAGGGGCTTCACTACCGAGATCAGCAGCTCGCGCAGGAAGGTGAGTATGGCAAGGGTCCAGCCCAGAACGTAGTCCGGGGAAATGATCCCGAGCCACGCCAGCCAGAACACGGGCAGCACGATGATGATCTTGTCGACGCCCGTGTCGAGTGCAGCGCCGAGCTTGGACGTGACGTTGTACTTGCGGGCGATGTGGCCGTCGACCCAATCGGTGGCGAAGATGATCGCGAATGCAAGCGCCACCCAGCCCGACTCGGGGCCGACGAGGATCTCGGGGCTCATGATGAGCAGGAACAACAGGATGAGGCCCAACAGTCCTCGCGTCAGCGAGATGAGGTTGGGCACGTGGCGCCAGCGCCGACCCCGACGTCGATACCGACGTGCGCCTTTGGTGACGAGCATAATAGGTTTTCCTTCCGGATCGTGAGGTACGAGTCTCCCAGCAAGGGAGCAAGCTCGACCCCTGGTTTGACATACAGGAGAGTATATCATTAGGAGCGGCTTAGGTAAACGATAAGTGTTATAGTGTTTAGTACACAAACCGTAAAGCAATATACACAATAGCCACAAATTGTAGTACGGCCGCTACGCTTAAACAAATATTAATCGTATTATGCACAATGGGGCTTGGGAACTTGTGGCGGATCATGAGCACTAGTGCGATAAAGGTGACCCACAGCGAAATGACGAGTCGTAGTAGCTCATACTTAACATTTGGGTCGTGCAAATACATCTACTTCACCAACTTGCCGGCGGCCACACGCACGGCTTCGCTCCAGCTAAGGAAGGCGTGAGGTGTTTCGGCAACCTGGCGCGCAGTAAGGCCGTGCTTAACGGCGAGGGCTAACTCGTGAATAATCTCGGCCGCATGGGGCGCTACGACAGTGGCACCAATTAAAACACCGCTTTTATTCGCTACAAGTTTTACAAATCCATCACGAAAATCGCTAGTGTTTGAACGCGCAATTATATTGATTGGGGCAAGGGCGGTGACGATAGCAAGGTCGCGTTTAATACAATCGTCTTCGGTAAAGCCGACGGTTGCAACGCCTGGAAATGTGAACGCCAGTCGAGGTGTCGCGGTGTAGTCTGGGCTAAGCTGTGTTTTATGAAACAGATTATGGGCAGCGATACGGCTTTCCAGCAATGCGGTATGGGTATGGCTTGAATGCCCAAGCACATCACCCGCAGCGTAAATATGTCGAGCGCTGGTTTGCAAGAATTCATTTGCTTTAATGCCCGTGGGGTCGTAGGTAACGGCCGCGTTTTCGAGTCCTAAATCGAGTGACGGTACTCGACCTGTTGCCACCAACACTTCATCAACCCGGACGGATTTTTCTGCACCACCGCGAATGTACGTGACACGGTAGCCAAGGCCATCTTTAACAACGGCAACGGTCCGCGTGCCGGTTAGGCTGGTAACGCCTTTTTGTTCGCGCAGTAAACGTTCGAGTAGCTCGCCAACCTCTTCTTCCTCTTTTGGCAAGATACGTGCGGCGACTTCGGCAAGATAGACTTTTGTGCCAAAAATCGCAAGCAGCTGAGCGAGTTCGACGCCTATTGTGCCTGCACCAATAATATAAATGCTTTTTGGTGGCCGGATTGATTCAAGAACCGTACGTGGCGTGAGGTAAGTTATTTTATCGATACCAGGAATATCTGGTGTTACCCAGTGCGAACCTGTCGCCACCAAAAAGCGGCCGGCCGAAAGGTGTTTGCGGTTGACCGAAATCTCGTGGGGTGAAATAAAATGCGCTCTTCCCGCCAGTGTATCGATGCCCTGTGATTCGTAAAATTTACGGTTTCCGGCAGCGCCCGTCCGTTTTACGGCGATATCTTTCCAGGCGCGTAAACTAGGGTAATTGTAGCCGAGCGTATTAGAACGCAGACCAAACCGTGCACCACGGCGTGCTTTGTCGTAGAGCTGTGCGGCGTGCAGAAGAGCTTTGGTTGGAATATCGCTCCAGTTTGGCGAGTCGCCCCCAAAGGTATCTTCCTCTACGATTGCTACTTTTTTGCCTTCGCGTGCGGCGATGGTTGCCGCTGCAGAGCCGCCGGCACCGCTGCCGATAACGATGAGGTCATAGTCGAATGTTGGTTTTTTGGCCATAGCGTAGGGGTCTCCTTACATAATCTGTTTGTGGTGTTTATAGAGGTAAGCGGCATCTGGGTGTAGGGTTTCAAGAGCTTTTGCGGCTTGGCGGCGAATGTCGGCACTGGTGACTTCGGGCTTGTTATCAATCCACGATACCACAACATTGCAAACATGTTTGGCGGTATCGTCGGCGTGACCCTCAAGACTACGCACACTAAGACAGCTGGCATAAATACTGGCATGCAGTTTAGAGTGATCGAACGCCTCGTTAGGCCGCTTGCCGCCACGCTTTACTACGTCAACCGCGAGCGCCATTACTGTACCGCTGCTCCGGCGACAACTGTAGTGATCACCTGATTAACGTATAGATAACAAGCGAGAACAATTAAGCCGGTGCCAGCAACGAACTGTAAAAAGCGCTTGTTTGCTTCGCGCCAGTGCTGAATGCGACTAATGCTGTGCCCGCTGCCGGTGAGAATGGCAATGATAATGCTGCCTGAAGAGGCAACAAGTATGTACCCAAGAATGCTAATGATTTGCAGGTGAGGGGGCAGATAGACAAGTGCCAGCACGGCGGTAAATAGCGGCGCAGCAATAAAGGGAAGCTCCGCAATAACCGTAGTAAGGCCAAGGCTAAATGCCTCTACACCAAGGCTGGTACTACGAATGCGATTGGTTAAGAAGCGGGCAAATGCCCGCGGAATCCACAGCGGAGTACCGGCACCACGACGATAATAAAATCCCCAGACCGCTACGCCAAGTCCCGCAAGTATGCCGCACACGATTGTCCATAGGGTGCGAGGGCTTTGCCAGAGCACCTCTAGATGGAGTAGCACTGCATAGAGAAGCGTAGCGAGAAGGAGAGTGGTGATGGTTAGCGTGCCGAGCAAAAATGCGCCAACTAAGCGACTAGTTTTTTTGGCTGCCACTTTTTTACCCGCGCTGTGGCTCGAAAGTAGCGTAACGGCACTCACTCCTAGCTGAAAGCTCGCATGAATAAGCGCGGCGAGCGCGATAACGCTAAGGGCGGTAGGTGTATCCATGATTTCTGTTTTAGGCGTCCTCTCATTGTTATTTATACCATAAGCGGTACTCAAGAGTCAAAAATTTTTTAAAAAGGTATTGCTTTTTTGTAAAGTTTGTGCTATATTAAATACATAAGCCAATAAAAACAAAAAAAGGCCAAAAAATGCAAACAGAACTAGCAACATGGAACATTGAACGCAGTATTGCTGATTTACGATCTTTCGTATCAGCTCGCGAAGACGCACTTGATGTTGAAGACTTTGAGTTTTAATTAGACCATCGTATTTAGCTACCTACTCTCGTAACTCTTATGCTATACTACCTCTAGTATCTAAAAGGGTAGTACGGTATGAATGAACTAGAAAAAGATGAAAAACAAGCTATAGAAGATGATTTTGTAGCACTCGAACAAACCGAGAATACCGG
>JAPUET010000038.1 GCA_027492465.1 Candidatus Saccharimonadota bacterium
TTTTCTCGGAATGGTGTTTTTCTGAGAGCGGCGCAATATCAGATAGTTTTTTCATGGCGCTCATGGTGATATTATACCGCATATGCTTTGCGGTGCGCAAGTAGTCGCTCTCTAGAAATTTTTTAGCCGTGTGACGGCGCGATCACGACCGAGCAGTGCGAGCGTATCGTTTAATTGCGGACTAAATGGCGCCCAGGTAACTGCGATGCGAATCAGGCTAAATAAAATGCCAGGTTTTTGACCCGTGGTTTCGAGTAGTTGGTTGAGCGTTTCCTGGATCGTCTCTGGAGTCCAAGCGTCCATTGCCTCGAACTGATCGATCGCCGCAGTTAGTAATTCGCGGATTTCGGTTTCATCTAGTTTCTTGAGCTGTTTGTTGCTAGTAATTAATTCGTCGTTTCGGACTGGTTCGGCAAAGAAATAGCGTGTCATCATACTGAGCTCGGCCAGTGTTTTTAGGCGATCCTGGGCTAGTGCCAGCACCTGTTTTTTGTAAACATCCTCATACGCAGCTGCCTCGGCTGGCCAGTAATTCGCGACACGCCTATATAAATCATCTAGGTCTAGCGATCGGATCCAGTATCCGTTCATCCACAGTAGTCGTTTTTCGTCGAATCTTGCCCCACTCTTTTGGACGCGATCTAGGCTAAATTTTTCAATTAGCTCATCTTTGGTGAAGATCTCTTGTTCGGTACCATCGTTCCAACCCATGCTGGCTAGGAAATTTAGCATTGCTTCGGGCAAAATGCCATCCGTACGATAGTCTGTCACGCTTTTGGCTCCGTCGCGTTTACCCAGTTTTTTCTTGCCGTCTGGAGCCATAATGTGCGGTAGACACGCTAGAACGGGTGGTGTGATGTCGAGCGCTTCATATAGACTGAGATACCGTGGTGTGCTGGAGATGTACTCTATGCCACGTATGACGTGCGTGATGCCCATTTCGGCGTCATCGACAATGTGGGCAAAGTTGTAGGTTGGATAGCCGTCAGCTTTGATGAGAATAAAATCGTCTAATGCCTCTGGTCCAGCTGAAAGTTCGCCCATGACGGCGTCATCCCAGGTGTAGCGCTTGGGATGACTCACCTTAAATCGGAGCGGCTTGGTGCCGTCCCATTCGGGTGGATTTTCGGGGCGATAATCGCGGTATAGAAAGGCCTTTTTAGCAGCTTTCGCTTGCTCGCGGAAGCTCTGGACTTCTTCGGGTGTATAGGGGTCAGCGTAGGCTAGACCTTTGCTGATGAGCTTTTGTGCCCAGCGGTGGTAAATTGCCAGGCGTTCCGATTGGTGGTACGGGCCTTTGTCGCCACCTTTCCTCGGGCCTTCATCCCAGTCGATGCCGAGCCATTCTAGTGCGTCCAGAATTAGATCCTCCGCGCCAGGGACGAACCGGGCTCGGTCGGTATCCTCGATACGTAACACAAATTGCCCGTCAGTTTGACGTGCGATGAGGTATGGAAAGAGCGCGGAACGTACGTTGCCGACATGAATGTAGCCAGTCGGGCTCGGTGCGAAACGTGTTCTCGTATTCATATCTGTTAGTATAGCACGAAATATTCAGGATCTAAACACTTTGGACGATCTGGGTGATCTGATCGTTGCCGAGCAAATGATTGCCGTTCAAGGTGTAGAGCACGCCGTCTTTGACCCAGGCGGCATTGTTACCGTAATAGTAAACAGTGACGCCGTCGAGGTCTTCGGTGGTATATGATGCTTCGTCGTGCGAGCTAGCGAAGGCTTCCCGGCTATCTAGTCCAGTGGTCTGTTCGGTGATAGAGTAGCCCGATCCGCCGGAGTTCGATTTGTATTTGATGGTTAATTGTCCGGGAGAATACGCCACTGGTCCATCCAGTGAATAGCCGTTCGGCGTATAAGGAATATCTGAGTCGATGCCAGCGCTATTCGCAGCCACGCGAATGCTGAGCGATGGCATATTGATATAAGCCATGTAGCCGCCGAGCACGGCAACGGCGAGGGCGGCGGTTACCAGGCTAGTTCGCGTAAAATAACGTTTCGTGCCGAATTTAGCGGCGGATTTTTCGGCCTGGCGACGAGATTTTTTATCGATAGGCTGATCTAACTGATTTTGGATGAGGAAATCCTTTAGTTCGCTACTAGATAAAACGGCTGGTTTAGGCTGGCTAACCAATTTTTTAGCGGCGTTGTGGCTCACGGCTGGCATGAAAGGTGTATCTGGAGTTGACGGCGTAGCGACCTTTTTGACTGGTACAATGCCGTCTTTTTTATCCACAGTAGTAATGTTCGGAGCTTTGTCGATAGCTGGCGCAACCGGCGCAAAGCGATGTACGGCTGGATGTTTGTCGATAGCTGGCGCGGCGGAGCGGCGATTCACCGCTATATGAGCTGGCGACTCGGCTGGTTTTTTCACAAAATTGCGATTCAGGGTCTGAGAGCGCTGGGTGCGGCGGTTACGGCTATAATGCTGCGCCGCAACGTGATCTCGTTTACTGTGCTCGGCTGGTTTGCGATCCTCGATGCGGATTGGCTCGATTTCAATCGGATCGTGGCCTTCGACAAAGTTAGAGATCCAATTAGGTGCATTGGTGGCGACAGGTGCGATGACGGCCTCTTTTTTAACGACGGGGGCAATTTTTTTCTTGTGACGAGCAGACTTTTCGGTAGCAAACTCCTCGGCGACGGCGGCGGCGAGGCGTTCCTGTTTAGAGACGCGTTTTGCTCTAGGAGTATGGGCTTTGGCAACTGGGGCTGCGGGCTTTGCTTTGTCGACAACCTCGACGGTCTCGATAGTTCCGACAGTCTCTACTGGTGTATCAACTGCCTCGACGACTGGCACGACATGATTAGCATCAGTGATCTGTAAACCAGTCAATGAGTCATACGTTTTACCGTTAATTATTACTTTGCCCATATATCCCCTTTTCACCTTTTACTGTCGTCTCTTGCCCTCTCGATGACATACTATATCGCGTACCATTTTAGCAAAACCGCAATCACAGTGCAATACTTGCTTTTTTAGTGGTTAAACCATAAAATATAGAGGCTAATTAGCACGAACAAGGAGCTATAACTTGCACAAGAAACGAACTCGTCGACAACAGATTGCGATCAGGTCATTCACCTACGGGGCGATGACGCTCGCAGCTGTGTTTGGAGTGTTGCTGTCGCTGGCTTGGGCGATGGGTTTTCGATTTGATTTTAACGGAGGTAAACTGACGCAGGTTGCCCTGCTGCAATTTGACAGCTTTCCAAACGGCGCGACGGTGAAGATTAACGGTGAGACCTTGTCTAGCAAGACGACCACGCGCGAAAATGTCCAGTCCGGTGAGAACACTGTTGAAATTACCAAAACCGGCTATCGTTCCTGGCAAAAAACTGTCACGCTGGATCCCAGTGAGGTGCGTTGGCTCGACTATATTCGGCTCATTCCAAATAGCATCACGACCGACCAGATAAAGAGCTTTTCGACTGTTAGCGAGATGCTAGAATCGCCCAACCAGCACTGGATTTTGCTCCGCACTAGCGATAACGAGCGCACTAATAACGCCTATGTCTTGACACTGGCTGATATCTCCGATCCAAAAAACGTGCGTTTTTCAGATATAACGATTAGCGCGAATGATATTACAGCGCCGACTAGCGGCCAGACCGAGAAGTTTTCGATCGTCGAGTGGGATATGGGCTCGCGGTATATTTTATTGAAACATCAAGTGGGTGACACTAGCGAATATTTACGGATCGACCGCGAGAACCCGACTATGACCAGTAACCTGACGAAAACCTTTGGCCTCGATATTAGCAGTCCGCACTTTTCCGGCACATCGGGACAGATCTTTTTTGCACTCACCGGCAGCGACCTGCGCAAATTTGACGCCTCGAATCAAACGGCGAGTGCACCGCTCGCTACAGGAGTACAGAGCTATCAGTTAACCGAAAATAACATGATTTCCTTTGTTGCGACCGAGACCAAGGACGGCAAAACTACCCAGACGGTCGGTATTTATAACGATGGTCAGGTCAAAACTATCAAAACCTACGATACGGTTGCGACGACGTATGCTGGCGTGACGCGCTATCGCGATCAAGATTATCTAGCAGTGGCACGCGGTGAAACGGTAGCGATCTACCCTAGTCCTTTGGATGAAAACCACGTCTCTGGCGCAATTTATCTCAATAGCCCAGGCGGTGTCGACTGGTTGGACTTTAGCCCGAGCGGACGCTTTATTATCGCCGGCTACCAGAACAAATTGGTTGATTTCGACCTTGATACCGACGACAACTACTCTTTCGAGCTAGGCGAAGTCAACGGCGCGCCGCAGTGGGTTGACGATACGCATATCGTCGATATGTCAGGCGGCACGATCAAGCTAGTGGAATTTGACGGCGCCAATAGCGAAGATATCGTCAGTGGCTCGGGGCGAGTTACCCTGAGTGGTGATGAGAAATATCTGTTTAGCTTCGACATTACAGACAAGAACACTATGTTGCAGCGCTCGAAATTGTATATTGATTAGTTGCCAAAGATCTGTTCAAACAAAGTTGGTGGATTGCCGACGATAGTGGTGTCGGCGGTAGCTGAGC
>JAPUET010000039.1 GCA_027492465.1 Candidatus Saccharimonadota bacterium
TGGGTTCAGAACGTCGTGAGACAGTTCGGTTTATATCCGGTATGGACGTCAGGAATTTTGAGAGGATCTGCCCCTAGTACGAGAGGACCGGGGTGGACGTACCTCTGGTGTACGGATTGTGGCCACCTGCTGCATTGTCCGGTAGCTATGTACGGAATAGATAAGCGCTGAAAGCATATTAAGCGCGAAACTAGCCTCAAGATTAGAATTCCCTATGAGGACACAGAAAGACTATCTGTTTGATAGGTGCAAGGTGGAAGTGCAGTAATGTATGGAGCCGAAGCATACTAATAGTCCCATTGCCTTTTTATGTTCTCTTTACCTCTGTTGTTGCTTGCAATAACGCCGGTAAAGAGATAGACTTAACTAGTAATTGGTGTTTACAACGGGGTCCCCGAAAAATGCTTAGCATTTTGTAGGGTACTTCATCACCAATCGTCGATCTTTTTTTCGACATCAATCAAGACCGTGCCCTAGAATCATTCAAGGACATCGAAGAAAGGGATTTGGCCCACCGTGGAGTTTATACGGGACCAAGTGCACAAAATCCCCTTCTTCGGTGCCCATGGCGAAGAGGAAACACCTGTTCTCATTCCGAACACAGAAGTTAAGCTCTTCAGCGGCGATTATACTGCCACAAGTGGGAAACTAGCACGGCGCCGAATTATATAGAAGCTCTCCGAATAGGAGGGCTTTTATCTTTTTAAGATAAAAGACGTCCTGGAGAGCTTCTATATGACTTGCTGCTTTGATAATTCCACTTCTAGCCATAAGGAGTGCTCTTGACAAATTATACTTCTTATGCTAATATGAGAATATAGTTCAATAAACGAAAAGGATACCTTAACGATGAGTGAAACACCACAATTCCATCCTGAGATAAAGAGAGCACTAGATACCAGCGGTGATAATATTGGTCGAGTCAAAGACATTGGTCTTGCCGAGGTTGCTGCATACGGTATGCAGGATCACAGACAATTTCAGGAAGAAGAGTTTGGACCCGATGGGATTGACGAGGAACGAATAAATCGGAAAGCTGATGACTTTCTAAAGGCTACCATTGCTAAGCGTGCGGTTCAAAGAGGTGCCAAAGGTGACCTCGATAACCTTGCTATTACGGGTGCGTTCGGTGGACCAAATTTTGGAATTGACACTGAGCGTCTCGTGAAACAAGCATCTCAAGTCGCTGACGATTATGACGCATTGCAAGTCCTTGCGTACACCTCTGTAAAAGCGCACGAACACGACACTGACCACCAGTAGAATCAATATAGTTTTTTATCATGCCAGAGACCTTAGCTGCTCATGCAGCGGATGACTGGACTACTTGACTCACCGGATCATGTAGATAAAGAAGCATCTTTTCTCGACCAGATCGTCGCATTGCATCGCCTAGGGGGTTAGTCGGCCTTTTATAAGCGTGCATAAGGGGTCAGAGTCTAAGCCGGTGCAAGGCGTGGGGGTGAAAAGAATAATTTTTTTATGCAAAATGCTATTGCTTTTAAGTAGAAATATGGAGTATACTAAGGTTATCAACTTAGTGTGAAACAAAAATGAGGATCCAAAAAATGAAAATCTCTGTAGAATACATCTTCGACGAATCATCTGTCGCCGTTCGATACTAATTAAGTGAGGCCCGTGTCTATTGGCTAACAAGCTCGTACACACAACAAAGCGCTGGGCAAAAGCCCGCGCACCTCTACTTTGTACTGCAACCGTACTTTTGCTCACGGTTGCTTTATATGTTTTTGTGTTTATCGTACCAAAGAACCTATCGTTTTCTTTTGCATCGGCAAAAAGCTGTACAACATTCCCGACACTTCTACCAAATGTCCCTCGCAAAGTGACGTCCGGGGATTATGAACTGAGTGTGCAGGGTGGATGGAAGGTAGGAACTGTTTGGCTGGTAGGAACAAAGCTCTGCGCACAGCCAACAAAAGAACCTACAAGCGGCGGTATGATCGTCGGTTTTGCGCCATTTGGCGGCTGGCTATTTCGGCAGATGTTACAGATTAATGTTCCGCCCGAGCCAACAGCACGTAGTACGGGGCTTGATCAGCCAATTCCGACCACAAAACCACTCACAGTGCTACTAAGTTCGCCCGATTACGTATACACCTACACACTGGCAGTTGGCACAAAGACAGCATCATGTAAGCCGGCCGGTAGCGTGGTGGCGGTGGAGTGCGATACTGCAAGCCTCGAGTTAGAGCAAGGGCATACGTATGCAATGGAGCTACGACGGAGTTTTGGCTCAGAACCCCCAAAGAGTGTGCTGAAAAAGGCGATCAATACCCTTACGGCGACGACGATTGCCGATGGCTCGGTGAAGCAGGGCGAGGTAATCTATGGCCGTCCGACAGAATTTACCTTTACGGCGGATAAAAATGTAAAAAAGGCGAAAGTGGCTATAAAAACGGGTGATACAGCAGTCGAAGTCGCTACCACTACAGAAGAAAACCGTATCATTGCAACTGTACCCAAAGAATTGGATAGAGATAAAGACTACACCTTGGTGATAGACGGCGTAGAGGCCGAAGACGGCAGTACACTGGTGGATCCATATACGATTACCTTTCATATGTCTGGTGGACCGAAAGTTGTGGCCGTTTCCGTTGGGCATTCTGGAGTTTCGCAAAACGCCACTATAACGATTACATTTGATCAGCCGCTCTCGCCGTCGCAAGATATTACACCATTTGCTTCTTCGAGCGGGGTATCCTCGCGCCTTACAAAGGGTACCAATAGTATTACATTTGCTTTGCAGGGTACACCCCTTTGCGCCGAGTTTACTCTTTCGGTAAACAAGGGTGTCGAGAGCGGCGCGGGGGTTCCAGCCAGTAATGGCTGGTCGTACGCGTCGCGTATAACGTGTCACACCGTTTCGACGTACGGCTACTCGGTTAAGGGCAGGGCGCTTCTCGCATATAATTTTGGCACGAGCGGCCCATTAACTATGTACGTAGGCGCGATTCATGGTAACGAGTCGAGTTCGAGCGGCATTTTGAAGTCATGGATCGATGACCTTGAAGCTAACCCGAGCTTGTACGGTGGTAAGCGTATTGTTGTGGTGCCATCTATCAATCCCGATGGACTTGCCGCAAATACCCGAACCAATAGCCGAGGCGTTAATTTAAACCGTAATTTCCCGACCGACGGTTGGACAAAAGATATTAATGATACCGATGGGTATCATGCAGGTGGGGGCGGGTCTGAACCGCTCTCTGAACCCGAGGCAAAGGCATTAGCCGCACTGACGACTAGTCTGCGACCGCGCTTATTGCTGTCATATCACGCAGTAGGGAGCCTTGTAACGGGGGACCCTGGCGGCTACTCAGCAGGCTATGCGGCAAAATATGCCTCTATGGTAGGGTACCGCGATGCAACTGGTCAAAGTGGCACATTTGACTACGATATCTCTGGCGCCTACGAAGATTGGACGTATTCAAAGCAGGGCATACCGAGTATGGTGCTCGAACTTGGAAGTTACACCTACTATGACTTCCGGCATCACCAGGCAGCAATGCGTGCCATGCTAAACTAACTCCTCATAACAAAAAACGACCCATCTCGCAGGTGGGTCGTTGATTGTTTGTCGCATCTCTCAAGGTGCGACATTTTTTGTGGTGAACCTTATAATTTCTAAGATTCAAACAGGTGCATATCTATAATATCGCACCAAGAGCATAAGTGCAATACTTTTTATATCATATAATTTCCAATTGTAACCATTGACATTTTGAATTGTTTGTGCTAATATAGAATCATACACATAGCATATGTGAGGTAAACGAGAGGGTTTCGAACCATTTACAGAGGTAAATAGGCGAAGCCCTTTTAATATAATTTAGCCCTAGGTGGGGCAAGGAGAGCCTAAAATGGCAGGTACTAAAGCTGGCGGCATGAAAGCTGCACAAAAAAATCTAGCAAAAGATCCAAACTTCTACGCAAAGATTGGTAAAAAAGGTGGACAGAACGGCCGTACTGGTGGTTTTGCTGCCAACCCTGAGCTTGCACGTATTGCAGGTGCTAAGGGTGGCCGTATCTCACGTCGCACTAAAAAAGCCGACAAATAGTTAGCTGATCAGAATACTAAAATACCCCTATAAAAGGGGTATTTTAGTATTTGTAGCGTTTTAGGCCGCAGGTTCTGGCTTCGTTTACGCGCCACGTTGCGCCGCAACTGGCGCACGCATACTTTAGTTCCGCCGACTGGATGCCGGTTGCGTCGCAAGTTGGGCAAAGCGAGCGACTATGAAGCCAATCGCGGTAGGTATCAAGCGACGACTCTATTAAATCATCGCTGATACTGATGCCCAATTCCTTACCAATTATCCGTGCTTCTTCCCATGCATCTCGCTCTATCTTCACTAGCCCAACGTCACTTTTATATCCGCTGTGGTTCTTAAGCGCGTGGCCAAACTCGTGCAGTAGGTAGCTTTCGGCGCCAGGTATGCTTTTGTTATAGGTAATAGCGCAAGCGGTATGGTCCCAACCAAACATCTCACCCTGTATAAGAGTGAGATGTGCTAAGTGTTCATAAGAAGCAGCCTTATTTTTTAGTTTTTTTACTAGCGAGGTAGTCTTTTCCATAATAGTAACATCCGTAAATTACTGCTTGTTCGGGGTGCTGTGCTTTGATAATTTTAGGGCAGGGGATGTGCGAGGGTAGGTGCTCTTTTAGTATCGCTTTAAGCATGTCGCCGTAACGTTCAAAGTAGCTACCGATGCTACCTCCAATAATAATCACATCGGGCTGTGCAATAGGGATAATTGCTAAAAATCCACGCGAGATACGATCAGCAATCTGACGCCACGTGCGCTTTGAGGTGATATCTCTCGCAAATTTTTTGTAAACTTTCGCGATTGTTTTGCCTGAAGCAAAGTTTTCCCACGACTGCACTCTTCCGTCATATTCCACAAGCGCACGTCCTGCCTCGCTAAGCTGTAGTCCGGGGTCAATAGAACCATTAGTGATAAAGCCACTTCCGATGCCGGTGCTGACAGTAATGTAGAGCGACGATACGGGAATCGGATTGAGCGCGCGAGTTTCGGCGAGGCCGGCAAGATTGGCATCATTTTCTACGAGTAGAGGAGTGCCGGGTAAAAGATCAGATAGTTCTTTACCAGCATTAAAGTTAGCCCATCCAAGGTTATTGCACCACACGGCCACTCCATCTTTTACAATACCCGGCAAAGCAAGCACAACCACCTCAACCTCGGCATGTGAGTAGTGAGTGCGCACAGTTTCTTTAAGAAGAGCGACGTATTCTTTTGGGTTTGCAGGGGTAGGAAATTTAATCGATGTGCCTATTGTGCCATTTTTGTTAAATGACGAAACAAGCGTTTTTGTCCCACCGGTATCGATTGTTACTATCATGTACTCATAGTAGCATATGGCCCTTAGTTGCGTCTGTGATCTCAATAGGGTATAATTACAGAAGTAATTTAGAGGAAGTAAGTATGGCACATCGAAGTGAACAAGGAAATGTACTTGGATTCGTGCTGGTGGGGGCATTGCTCGTAGCGCTGCTACTGGGCGGTATTTATGTGGTTCGGCATACAATGTCGGGCAACAGTGGTAGCGAGGTCGTAAATAACGATACAAGCAGTCCATCAACAAGTGATGAAAGCGAAAAGTCAGACGACCAGTCGCTTAAAGACGCGCTTAAGCAGCAATCTTCCAGCAATCAGCAAAATTCATCGCCATCAACCACTGACTCGCATTCGAATTCGAGTAGTAGCTCGTCGAGTACTCATGCCGATACCTTGCCTGAAACCGGACCAAGTGAAACAACCGCCGCGATAGTCGGTGCGACACTTCTTGTCGGTGCGGGTGTCTCATATTCACGATCACGCCGCCTCATCTAGACTTTATCTGTACTATCAGATATAATAAGAGTAATCTTTTGTGCACATTATTTTGTTGCGCCCGAGAAATATTAAATTTAATAGAGGAGTTTTAGTGACCGTACACTACCCATAGAGGAGTGATGGTTTCTAATAAACTTATATGGCAAAAGCCTTGGTAACAATGGATGACCTCTTGGCCGAAGATAGCGTCAAGCAACTTGTCGCAGGCGAGGTAATCAACGGGCACGTTTTGAGCGTGCGCAAACACGAAGTATTAATCGATTTAGGTCCACAAGGTGTTGGCCTTGTTCCGCGCCGCGAGGTAGGATTTAGTCGCCAGCTGAACGAAGGTGATGAAGTAACAGCAAGTGTTGTCGATACCGAACTCGACAATGGTTATAGCCTTCTTAGTCTTCGCAAGGCGGCAAAAGATCGCGGTTGGGAAGAAGTCCAGGCTAAGATGGATGCAGGTGAAATTATCGAGGTTGCCCCATACGACGCAAACCGCGGTGGTATGCTAGTCGAATACGAAGGTGTTCGTGGCTTCCTGCCTGTTTCGCAGCTTTCAGCAGAACATTATCCACGTGTTGGTAGCGCCGA
The DNA here is from genome assembly GCA_027492465.1 of Candidatus Saccharimonadota bacterium. GTDB lineage: Bacteria > Patescibacteriota > Saccharimonadia > Saccharimonadales > Saccharimonadaceae > Saccharimonas. The sequence goes on from JAPUET010000039.1 coordinate 6,454, forward strand.
CAAAGATGAAATCTTGCAGCGCCTTAACGCACTTGTTGGGCAAACCCTAAAGGTGCGCATTCTTGATTGCGATCGTAAGGCAAACAAGCTAATCTTTAGCGAAAAAGAAGCGATCAAGGACGGACTTGCGGCACGATTCGAAACTCTAAAGGTTGGCGACACTGTAAGTGGCGTAGTTACCGGTGTAGTAGACTTCGGTGCATTCGTAAATGTTGATGGCATTGAAGGCTTGGTGCATATTTCAGAAATCAGCTGGGAGCGTGTAAATAACCCTGCAGATTACGTAAAAGTTGGCCAAACAATCGAAGCCAAGATTATCAGCATCGACAAAGAACGCCTAAGCCTTAGCATGAAGCAGCTCACTCAAGACCCATGGCTTGATGAAGTCGAGAAATTCAAGAAGGGCGACAAAGTAGAAGGTACCGTGACGCGTATTACACCGTTTGGTGCATTTGTACAGATTAGCCCGGCTGTCGAAGCCCTTGTTCATATCTCTGAACTTGGCAGCGGTAGCGACGTTGATCCAGAGAAAGTATTTACTCTGAACGAGCGCAAAGATTTCATTGTGCTTGAAATCGACAAAGAAAGTCGCAAGATTAGCCTGAGTCTTGCAGACAAGGCAAAAAAGAAATAGCAGCCATGTAATTCATGGATAATTGATCCGGCAAGCTGCCGGCAGAAAGGAGAACCAAATGAGTAGCCAAGAGAAGAAAGTTTTGGTAATCGCCGATTCTATCACCGTAGGCGAACTCGCGGAGACCCTAAACCTGCCGGTTACGCAGCTTGTCGGGGAATTGTTCAAGAACGGTATCGTAGCCACGATCAATCAGCGGATTGATTTTGAAACGGCGCAGATCATCGTAGAAGAACTCGGCCTCGAGGTTGAGCTGAAGCGTAAAGAAGTTGAAAAAGCGGTAGTCCAGCGTCTCCACAAGCCGTCTGATAACGCTACTGAACGCGCGCCAATCGTTGCTGTGATGGGGCACGTTGACCACGGTAAAACGACACTGCTTGATACGATTTTAGATAAAAAAACGGTATCGGGCGAGGCTGGCGGTATTACGCAGCATATTAGTGCTTACCAGACTATCCGTAATGGTAGGGCTATTACACTACTCGACACCCCTGGCCACGAAGCGTTTGCGGCACTTCGCCAGCATGGTGCAGCGCTCACCGACGTAGTAATTATTGTGGTAGCCGCCGATGATGGCGTGATGCCGCAAACTATAGAAGCAATTCGCTTTGCTCGTAGTGCCAATGCGCGCATTGTAGTGGCTATCAACAAGATGGACAAAGAAGGCGCTAACCCAGACATGGTAAAGGCGCAACTTGCGAGCGAACATCAGCTTAACCCCGAAGAATGGGGCGGCGACACCATTATGGTGCCAATTAGCGCCAAGCAAAACGATGGTATTGATAAACTGCTCGATATGGTATTGCTCGTTGCCGATCTTGAAGAATTACGCGCAGACACCGATGTGCCTGCCGAAGGCTTGGTTATCGAGGCGCACATGGAAAAGGGCAAGGGTTCGGTGGTAAATCTACTAGTAGAGCAGGGTATGCTAAAACCTGGTCACTTCTTGGTGGCAGGCAGTGCTTACGGTAAGGTACGTACACTACTTGACTTTGCGGGTAAAACCCTCAAAGAGGCTGGTCCTTCTACGCCTGTTACTGTAACCGGATTCAAAGAGCTACCACAATTTGGTGATGTGTTTACAATTGTTAAAAGTGAAAAAGAAGCCCGTATTTTGGTTGAGCGAGCAAAGCTTGAGGCCGAGCGAAACGCGGCAAGTACCAATGTGACAGGCGCCGATTTGCTTAAACTGATGACACAAAAGCATGACAGCGAGGAAATGAACGTAATTGTAAAAGCTGACGTTCAGGGTTCGCTTACCTCCGTCATGGATAGCCTGCGACTTGTCGATACCAAGGGGCAGATTACCCTTAGGATCATTGGCAATGGTGTGGGTAATATTAGCGAAAGCGACGTGCGTCTTGCGGCTAGTTCAAACGCGATTATTTACGGCTTTAATATCGAGCTTCCGCCAGCAGTGAAGCGCCTTGCAATGCGCGACAAAGTACAAATTCGTATTTTCCGAGTGATTTACGAGTTGCTTGATGACGCCCGTCAGAGCATGGAGCAACTCCTTGCTCCAGAGGTAGTAGAGACTGAAATCGGCAAACTTACCATCAAGGGTGTGTTCCGTACTACCCGCGACGAGGTAATTTGTGGTGGTGAAGTAACAAGCGGCAAGGCGATGGCTAATGTTCTTGCGCGCATCAAACAGGGTGACGAGCAGATAGCCGAAGTGGAAGTAACAAACGTTCAGCGTCAGCAGCAAGAGGCCAAAGAGGTATTCGAGGGTGAGATGTGTGGCCTGAGTCTTAAAACGAACAAAAAAATCCTCGTTGAAGAGGGTTACAAGCTCGAATTCTTCACTCGTGCGCTCGTAAAACGTACCCTAAAGTAGTCGATACAGCGAGAGAGAGGGTAAAGTTTCCATAAAATCTTTTCCATTATGCTTGATATTTTGTTGAGAGTGTGGTTTAATCTACCTTATAAAGATACAAAAGATCAAAAATAATATTGCAAAAAGGAAACTATGGACCTCAATACAATTCTCGACAACTATCTGACAGATTTAGTTCAAGAAAATTTTGGTAATGATTTAACCCCTGAAGAACTTCCTGACGCCAAAGCGGAGCTTCAATCTGCTTTCATGCAGCTGTTTAATTCGCGACTTGTAGATTCGTTCTCTGACGAAGATCTTGCAGAGGTAGAGGATCTCATTAAGAGCAATCGTATGGAAGAGGTGCCTGCGCTAGCTCAAGCGAAAGGGATAGATCTTGCTAATCTGGTCCAAAACGTGATGATTGAGTTCCGTGAACTATATAAGGGCGGTAACTCGTAAGAGGCGTTCAATCATGAATGAACTACCACCAAGAGATGCGGGTAAAGATCTAGCACGGCGCAACGTTGATCTCGCCGTTCCGGGCGATAAGTCTGTAGATACACTTCCTATTCCACCTTCAGCTGAGGTCTTTGATCATGCTCTGCAGCAGCACGAGCTAGAGGGTAATCCTTCGCAGCCTCACGACGAGCTTACGGCCGGTTTGCGTCCTAAAGAATTAGAATCTGGTAGGCCTTCTGAAGAAGATGATAGAATTCAGCTTGTTGTGAGCGGTGTTACCGGTAAGGCTGAGCGACAGTCTGTTTTGGTGTCTGCTGAAAAAGAGTTCGATCGTGGCTCTGCCGCGAAAGGTGGCCGGTTTAAGAAGTTTCTGCGCAACATCGTTCGTCACGATTTAGGACGTGAATTTTTGATGTTTCGCGGAAGGAAGAAAGCTCAAGACACTATCGAAGAGACGCATCGTCTCTACGATATGGGCGAAGAAGAGTGGCAGACACTGAGCGCCGAGAGTATCCAGCGAGTTCTTGACGACAGACAGGTCGGCGAAATGATGGATATTAATGCCGGTGAAAGCCAAAAGAAACTGGAAACGAACGAGGGACAAGCAATCCGATCAGTCATCAATGGTCTTGTTGCTGAATACGTTAACAATTACGACGGTAATTATGATACTGACGAAGGTAAGCAGAGCTTGCAGCAAGAAATGCGCCGACAACTTGCAGAACTTGCGAAAGATAATCCAGAAGTACAAGGGTTGCTTGGCGAAGGCGAAGCGTACATGTCCAACATTACCGATATTGCCGAAGCAGTACGGCAGCGTGTTGATCATGAGCATGGTGTCGATGAGGTATTGAAGAAAGTCGACCTTATTACTGCACGACTCGACCCAGGAGCGCGCACCGTGCTTCGTGAAACTAAAACCACCAAGGCATTTGATGCTATAGCTAAGATGGGTGGACTGAATGGCACCGTTATTGCAAGTGGGGCGGCGATACTATATGGCGCCGCTGTTGTTGGCGGAAAATTTGGCCTAAAATGGGGTGCCAAGGCTGGTTTAGGTATACCGATCGCTGGTTCTTTGATGGCTGGTGCAATAAGCGCCTTTCAGGAAAAATCCCGACTTGCACATGAATCTACTCAGGTGCAAAGAGAAGAAGAGCTTGGGTATAAGGGTGCTAAAGAGACAAAACGCCGAACCGAGCTCAAAGATCTGCTCAATAACATGACCAATGCGACTGTCCTAGCAGAAGCATTGCGCCAACACAAACAAGGCGAAGAAGGCAACGAGCAATATGAAGTCTCTGACGCTAATTTCAACGAGCTACTACTCGCGGCGGTTGGTGCATCGGCGCGACGAGATTTGTCTAGCGAAAAAGAACGAGCATTTGTTTCGTATAGCGGTGAAACAGAAGCAGAAAACGCAGCCGAGCGCCGGGCGCTATTCCTAGAAACGGTTCGTGCTCGCTCGGCTCTAAGAAGGCACTATGAAACCGAGGGGTTAGCGGGTAAGAACGGCGGCATTGATTTTGATGAATTTTACGAAACAAGGAAGTATTCATTCCAAGAATCATTGCTTCGAGAAGCTGCAAATAAAGACGAGCAATATGCAAGCTACAGCACCAAGCGCGCACTCCTAAAGGGCGCTATGACTACTGGAGCTGGTCTGCTAATAGGGGCTGGTATTTCAGAGGCAAGCTCCTATGTCTCAGATGAAATCAAGGGTCTAGGAGAGGCAATTGGTAATACTAATTTTGGCGCATCTGCCAAAACGGTGCTTGCCGCTACCTATGACACTATAAAGAGTCACTTTAGCGCAATCGGCAACATACCACAGGTAACCTCACCAACATTTGTCGATCACTCCCTCCCAAGTGGCGGCAATCTTCACATTGATGACAAGCTCAATTTTGTCGATCATGGTTCAACCGTTTCGGTGGAGGGGCCAAATGGAATACATATCGATGGCCTTGAAAAAGATCCAAACGGCACCTTGACTCATGCTGCACAAGATAAGTTAAAGGCTGCAGGTATCCAGTATGGTGAATCTACTCGTGAAGTGCCGGTAAAAGGTGGCGGCGTAGAACACCAAAAGGTTAACGCCTACGCACGCGAGCATGGTACAAAGGTAGACCGTAGCTGGTGGGACAATAATACAGGCCGCACCTATGAAGGTTCTCCATATCTTGAGCAGTCCCTTCAGTTGAGTCAAGATGCCAAGGGTAACTTCGTTTATTCTATGAAGATAAACGAAGATGCTATCGCATTCCACGGAAAAGAGAATGCTAACCTGAAAAGTGGAACATTTAAGATGGCATTCTCGCTAACGAAGGAAAGTCAGTCGACACCGGTAATAGTAGATATGGAACGTCATGGCGATACCTTGCGGGCCGTCATCAAGCCTAATAATCCATTACATAGTCTTTTTACTGCACATGAAAACGGTCATGATGCCGACTTTAAGGGTAAATATGCTGAATTGGTACAAAAAATGGGCGATAGGGATCATGATGGACGACTTGATATTCGTGCTCTCGCGACAGACACCGGTCCTGGTTCGGTAAAAACGCTCGATGTTCCAGCAGATGGTGAAAAACTGGTTGGCGATATGACAATGTATTTGAAAGACGAGCGCATCATGCCGCTGGCAGATCTTAGTGACACTGGTGAGCCAATGACACTGTACATTTACCCACCATACCGCACCGGTCTACGCGAAGCTGATAACGAGGAAAGCCCTCGCGATGGCGTTAATTCTCCGGCGCCAGTTCCGCCAGCGAACAGTGGCGGACCGTCAACAGAGCTTGAAGTGCGACCGCGTTCTGATGAGGTGCCCCCTCCAACGCTTCCTGCTCAAGACGGCGGCAACGAGGGTGCGCCTCAGGATGAAACTAACAATGTTCGTAACGTGAATTTCACCGATAAGCCATCCAACTTTGAAGAAGGTGCACGCCGTATACGGCAGGAGCAGATGGATGCTGAGCGGGAGCGATGGCGGGCAGAAAATGAGCGTCTCCGACAGGAAGCCGAGGCTCGCGCCGCAGAGAGCGCTCGTCTACGAAAAGAAGCTGAAGACGCGGCAAAGGATGCACGAGAAAAATTAAAAGCGATGTCTGATCGATTCCGTGAGGCTCATGCTGATGGAGGAGGAACAAACTCACCCCAGCAGAACGGTAGTCCGCGACAGGCCAGGCAGGGCTCTTCTGGGCCCAAGAATGGCAAGACGGAAACTCCCGAGCAGAGAAAACGCCGTATTGATCAGGAAGAAGGTATACGTGCGAGAGAGAACGGAGCCCCTATACCCGAGGAGCTACAGCATACTGAGGCATATCGTGACGCCGCAGACAACTTTAATTATGCGAAGGATTCACTTCAATCTGCTAGACAAGAGATGGCCGCAGCTATACGTAAAGGCTTGTCTATAGAGACATTGCAAGAAATTCAGAGAAAAATCAATAAAGCCGATAAAGATCGCCTGGAAGCAAAGCGTGATATGGCAGATATAAATAGAGGGAAAAATAAAACCGCCAATGCCCAGGCACGCGCGGCACGTCGAAGGAAGAATAGTGAGGGGTCGAGTCGAGAAACTAAAGCAGCTGCATAGGTAGCAGCTGCTTTAGTTTTGGTGTCTAAAAAAGTCAGGCCTACTATACGCTTTTAATTTCTGCGTATTCCACCTCGTCGATAAGTTCTGAGAGGGCACTTGCACGTGAGCTTTGGTCTTCAATCACTAGAGCGGCTTCAAGAGCGTCTTCTGCGGATTGTGCATTGCCGGAATCGCGCATGGCTGACATATAAATGTCGAATCGTTTTTCAGGACTAAACTCGTTTGCTTGCTGTACAAGGGGGAGCAAACTTTCTAACGCACGCGCCTTTACTTCAGCAAGGCGTGAAGCATTACTATTATTATCATTATTATTGTCAGCAACTTGTTGGTTATTGCTCTGATCGTCGTCCATTATATTTCCCACTCCTTTATCTTATATGTATAATACAGCATAAGCCAGACGGGTGTCCATATTTGATATGTTATCGGATGGGACGTATAATATACTAGAAGATCAGAATAGTTACACTAAGTAAGGACAGATATGTTTCAGTTAGATGATAAATTTTTGCAAGATGTGGGCCTGGGCGGGTTGCCCGACGACCAAAAGAAGCTATTTTTAGACCATTTTAGGGAGCAGCTTGAGCTTCGTGTGGGTACGAAGCTGAGCGAAGGCCTCAGTGATGCGCAACTTGAAGAGTTTGAGAGCTTTATCGACCGCAAAGATGACCGAGTTAACGCATGGCTGGCGGCAAACGTGCCAAATTACGAAGAAGATACTATTTACCAGCAGCTGAAGGCTGGTGCGCCAGAGCAGATTCCGCAAAATGTTGTTCTAGCGGAGTATGCGAGTCTTAAATGGCTTGGCCTAAACCGACCAGATTATAAAGATGTCGTAACTACTACAATGAACGAGCTTAAGGCTGAAATTATTGCTAATCGCGACGCGATTCTTGGTGTCGACTCCGGCGCGCAGGCTCCAGCAGCCTAAGAACCTGTTCCAAATCTCCAATATCGCCGAAATTTCCCGATGCCGAGGCAGATTACATTAAGGGCGACAAGAGGTAGCCGTAGCTACATCGCGGAGTCATGGATGTAATATGACCGGAATTCGGGTGATTTTTAGGCTGAATTCGGAGATTTGGAACAGGTTCTAAGTAAAGAGTGTAGACTAAAGTGAGTGCCCGCGTAAGAATTCGGCGGCGCTCATTTTTTTGCCGCTTGGGGCAATAACTTCGTCGATGGCGAGAAAGGCACCATTGGCACACTCAAGATCAAGCGGGGATTCTTTCGTCATTACTCCGTGGGCTTTTGTGACGATAAGATTATATGGCCCTACGCTAATACGTGAGCGCGGAAAGCCCAGGTAGGCACGCACATGAGCTTCAGCTTCACCAGGGGTAAGTTGTGTGAGATCAAGGTTGCCCATGTCTTTTGTGAGTAGCGAGCAGTACGTCGCATCAGCCTCACTTTGCGGGGTGGGCTGCAGGCCTCCCGTGATGATTTCTGGCAATTTTGCTACGAGTAAGTTTGCCCCCAGCGTGAATAGCGTATTGTAAAGCTCTTGCTTGGTTTCGGTATAGTCGAGCGCATAGGGGGCTTGTAGGTATATTGGCCCGGCATCCATGGCTTTATCGAGTAGCATAACTGATACGCCAGTTTTATTGTCTCGATGTAAAATAGCCGATTCAATTGGGGACGGACCACGATACTGTGGCAGCAGAGAAGGGTGTATATTAATAATACCAGGCGTGAAAAGCTGCAAAACAGCTTCCGGGATAATCTTACCAAAGCTCACGAGCACACCAACAGGAGAGTCGAGGTTTTGAACAGTCGGAGCGATATCTTTTATCTTTTCTGGCTGCAGCACAGGAATGCCTTGCTCTATACCATATGTCTTCACCGCGGGAAAAGTAAGTTTCTTGCCCCGGCCTTTTACCGTATCGGGCTTTGTTATGATCGTGGCGACCTGGAATCCAGCCTCAACGAGTGCGCGCAGCGCTAATAAGCTATGATCTTCGGTCCCAAAGAAAACAATTGGTCGGTTAGTCCCAGAGGTCGTGGTTGTCTTTGACATAGGTGTCATAGTCGAGTGGATCAAGCTCGCCTTTATCGTTTAAGCGGTAAAATGCGTCGTGTTGATCGCGAATATGGTCGATAAAAACTACGCCGTTTGTATGATCAATTTCGTGCTGGAGTACGCGCGCCAAGAAGCCTTCGGCTTTAATACGCACTTCATTGCCGCTAATATCGAGTGCCTTGATACGCACCTTGCTAAAGCGAGGCACTTTGCCATAAAAGCCGTTTACACTAAGACAACCCTCGTAATCGGTGATCATAGGACCTTCGCCCTTCACGATTTCGGGATTAATAAGCGGGATGAATTCTTGAATCGCCTTATCGTCAAAGTCGCTTCGTACAATGACAACACGATCTAGACGATCGATTTGTACGGCTGCAAGGGCTGCGCTGATCTCGTGAGGGCGTGAATTTTCCCAGTCGAGGCTGGCATCGGTCATGTCTTTTATAAGCTGCAAGATGTCATCTGTGACGACATGCACGCGGTTAGACCTCTGCCGTAGGTGTGTATTTGGCAAGGTTATAATATCTTCTTTTTTCATTAGTACTTATTATACCGTAATTGCCTCTAGAGGCACAGAGGTAAACAGTCTAAAGTAGGCTGCTAGGATCAAGATTGTATTGCCAGCCATTTGGGGGCAGGGCATCAACAACTTTGAGCAAGCGCGCTCGTGATGCGGATTTAACAGTGAGTTGCCAGCGGTAGGTATCGTGCTGGCGTTCGTAAAATGCCGGGGTTGGCCCTAGAACCAGTATGTCATCAAATGTAGCGCGGAGCGATTTTGCTAGTGTCTGTGCATTTCTGATGGCCGCAGCCTCGGTTTTGTACACGCAGGTGAGTTGAAGAAGATAAGTAAAAGGAGGAAAACTCGCTTGCTTACGAATGGGCAAAGTTTCGTTATAGAAACTAGTGTAATCTTGAGCGATACCATAGCGCACTGCCGCCGCATCTGATTGATAGCTTTGAATGACTACCGATGTAGGGTGTGAGGAGCGGCCTACGCGACCAATTACCTGTGCGAGCAGTTGGAAGGTCCGTTCGCTTGCACTAAAGTCGGGTAGTGATAAGCCGGCATCTGCCTGTACAACACCCACCGCTCGCAGTTTTGGTAAGTCTAATCCTTTTGCTATCACCTGCGTGCCAACGATGATTTCAATCTCGCCGTTATACAGGGCCTGGTATTGTTTTTCGACCGTATCAGAGTCTTGTGTATCGCCATCAAATCGAGCAATTTTTTTGTTCGGAAATAACTTCTGTAGCTCGGCCTCTATAAGTTTCGTGCCAATCCCTTTATGGATGATATCGGTAGACTGACATATTGGGCAAGAGGTAGGTACTTTTTCCGCGCTATTACAAATGTGGCAGCGCAGTTGATGGCTATCGGCGTGGAGAGTATAGGGCACAAAGCATCGTGCGCACATGGCTGACCACCCACACGATTCGCATAGAGTTGTGCTAGCGCTCCCGCGGCGATTGTGAAAAATAAGTGCTTGGCCGCCGTTTTCAAGTGTTTGAGTGATAGTCTCGAGCAGCTCGTCAGAAAATAGTCGATGTCGCGAGAAGTGACTTTTCTTTGTCATATCGACTAATGTAATTTCTGGCTTAGTAGCATCGCTTCGGGCGCGTTCGGGTAGGGCTAAGATTGGGCGATTGTGATGGAGCGCAAGGTAATACTCGCTGATGAGAGGAGTGGCGGTACCCTGCAGGGCAAGCGCCTCATGAGTCTTCGCAAGCACGCCAGCAACGCGGAGCGCAGAGTACCTTGGCGACTGTTCTTGCTTGAAGCTTGGTTCATGGGCTTCATCAATAATAATGGCTCCAAGGTTTTTAAGTGGTAGAAAAAGAGCGGAGCGGGGACCGATCGCCACATGAGGCGTAACGGACGTAAGGGCAGTGAGCCAACTAAGGTGACGTTCGGCTTCGGTTTGCTTAGAGTGGGTAAGGATGATATCGGGGAAATAATGGCGAAATTCTGCAATAAGCTGTGAGGTGAGGGCAATCTCTGGTACAAGAACAATAACTGACTTTCCTTCAGCGATGAGATGCTTTGCGTACTCGATATATACGGCGGTTTTTCCGCTCCCCGTAACACCATGAAGAAGTGCGGTACCAGGGCTAGTTGTTGCCAATTGATCGACAATGCTGGACTGTTGTTTATTGAGTAAAAAATTTGTTCGTTTACGGTGAATATCTGGGGTTGAGGCTTTTCGGACACGACGCTTTTTGGTAAGCCCACGAGGTAAGAGCGTTTGGAGCACTGTTGCCATATGAGTGTGATAATATTCGGCCATCCATAAAGCCGTTTGAACAAGCTCTGTTGGTAGCGGTGGTAGGTCAAGTTGTGCTGCAATTTCTTTCGTTTCGTAATTTGGCTTTTTTACCTCGGAGGTGACTAATCCGACATGTTCTTGTTTGCCAATCGTTACGATAACAAGGCTGCCGATAGCAAGAGGCTTCGGACTGGCGTAGGTGTAGGTATTGCTGTTTGCACGAATAACCTTATTTGGCGCTACCTCGTAATAATGCATGGTATTCATTATACCTTGCGGCCCGGCTATAAGTATTGGTACTATAAGCATATGTATTTTGAGAGTCGCGCTCATGCCGGACAGGTTCTAGCGCGTTTATTACACAAAAGATATCGCTACGAAGACTGCGCGGTGATCGCACTCACAGACGGCGGTGTATTAGTGGGGGAACAAATTGCGGCTCAACTTCACTGTGCACTTACCATGCTTGTGACTGAGTCGATTGAAGTGCCGGGCGAGAGCGTTAGTATCGGTGCCGTTTCTCAGGGCGGTAATTTTACTTACAATAACGAATTTTCAAGTGGCGAGATAGAAGAGTATGTGAGTGAGTTCCATGGCTATTTCGATGATAAAAAGCGCGAGGCTTTCGGTAAAATTAATCGTTTGATTGGCGACGGTGGCGCAATTGGTAAAGAAATGTTGCGTGATCGAGTGATTATCTTGGTATCGGATGGCTTTAGCGATGGTGCGGTTATTAGTGTCGCGCTTGACTATCTGAAGCCGATCCGTATTGAGAAGTTAGTCATTGTGGCCCCTGTTGCGACGATTCCGGTAGTAGATAAGCTCCATGTCGTAGCTGACGAATTGCATATACTTGATGTGAAGGAGAATTTCATTAGCACCAACCACTACTACGACGATAATTCCATCCCGACACACGAAGAATCGGTTGCTAAAATTAACCAAATGATCCTCAATTGGCAATAAATCGTATCAGTTCGGGGTTGCAAAGCCTGCTGGTAAAATGTAGAATAAAAAGCAACAGTTATTAAGGGAAGTGAGCTGAAGGAATCATAGTGCTAGACGTTTTTATTACATCTCGAGTGCGCCGTAAAATCGTTGTTGTATACGCTAAATATCCTGATTTTCATACGCATGTTCGTGGTCTTGCTAAACTTATCAAGGAAGACCCGGGTAACATTCAGCGTGAACTAAAACGTCTCGAAAAAGTTGGCTTTTTACTCGGTGAGAAACAGGGCAACACAAAAATTTACTCTACGAATAAACAGTTCCCAATTTTTAAAGAACTCCAAAGTATCGTGATTAAATCGCAGCAGCAAACGAGTGCTGGGCGACCTCGCCGCACTACTACCGACATTCAGCCGTAATGACACTCTTTGAACAGATACTAGAAAGCCGCGGGCTTACCGGTGATGCGGCAGAAGTATTTTTACATCCGGATTATGCCCTTGGGCACGATCCTTTTTTGTTGCCGGATATGCAGGCAGCCGTTGAACGACTAGTGAGTGCCCGGCAGAAACAAGAGAAGGTGACGATTTATGGCGACTATGACATTGACGGACTAACCGCCACGACAGTATTAGTCGAGGCTCTCCATGCATTCGGGTTTCGCTTTGTTGAAACCTTCATTCCAAATCGGTTTATCGAAGGCTATGGCATGACCGAGGCCGCCGTTGAGCGGATTGCTGAAACAGGCGCAACGCTCATTGTTACGGTAGACTGTGGTAGCCTCAGTGAGGGGCCGATCCGCCGCGCTAGAGAACTTGGTGTCGATGTAATCGTGACCGATCATCATAACGTCGCGCCTGTTCAGCCGCCAGCGGTTGCGGTGATTAATCCTAAGCGACTGTTGCAGGACTACCCTGATGTGTATGAAAACTATATCTTAAAGCCAGGTTTTGCCTCGGACTTTTCAGATGTGGTGTCTTCATCCGGTCTCAGCCAAGCATCCTCAAAGTCCAAAGCAAAACCTTTGTCGAACTCGCTAAGTAACTCTTCTAGCATCTATAATCTAGAATCTAAAATCTATCCATTCCTAGATCTACCAGGTGTTGGAGTGGCTTTCAAACTTGTGCAGGCGTTGCAGACAAGGCTGGATGGCTTAGCAAATGGGCAAGAAAAGTGGCTACTCGACTTAGTGGCGCTTGGTACCGTTTGTGATGTTGTGACTCTGGTGGACGAAAACCGTACTCATGTGTACTGGGGGCTAAAAGTTTTGGCTAAAACACGACGACCAGGCCTGAAGGCGCTTATGGCGGTAAGCGGGGTAGAGCCCGAAAAGGTAAATGCACGAAACTTGGGTTTCGCACTTGGGCCGCGTATGAACGCAGCAGGTCGTCTAGAAACGGCAAAATATGCCCAGGACATGCTGCTTGCTCGTAGTGGGGAAGCAGCGCTAGAGCTTGCCCAGCAGCTTGACGAGATGAATCTCGCGCGCAGGTCTGATCAAGATGCAATATATAAAGCTGCGCTCGAACAGGCGATGAAGTACGAGAACGACCCGGTACTCGTACTGAGTCATCCAGATTGGAATCATGGCATTGTGGGCATAGTCGCGGCAAAAATACTGGAGAAATATAAAAAGCCGACGTATGTACTACAGGAAATGGGTAAGGAAAGTAAGGGAAGTGCGCGTAGTTACGGTGATTTTAGTGCTGCCGACGCGATTCGTGCCAGCGATGACATTATTACCAAAGGCGGTGGCCATAAATTAGCCGCCGGAGTAACGCTGCCGACAGATAATATAGAGGCATTCCGCAAGCGAGTAAACGAATACTTTTTGTCGCTCAATCTCTCCCCGCAACTGCCGCATCTTTTGCCAAAAGAGGACGTTGAAATTACTGATTTTACCGAAATAACCGAAGCGGTCGTCGAGCAAATCGCTACGCTGGAGCCATTTGGCAACGGCAATCCAGAACCTGTGCTAAAAATAACTAACGTACTTGTCGCGAATGTGCGGCGAATGGGCGCTGAGGCGCAGCACCTTAAACTCACCGCGAAAGATGCTAATGACCGTAGCGTAGAGTTGCTTGCATTCTCGGCGCCGAGTGAATGGTTTGTCGAGCCAGGCACACGCATAAACGTATGGTTTCAGCCAATACTGAATGAATGGCAGGGCCGACGAAGTGTTGAGGGAAGGTTGCTCCAACTTGAAGTTGCATCTTAACCGATACGTCGATGGACGATTATCTGCGTTGAGCGGCTCAACCCGTCTCTAGATAGTTGCAAATCCTTTTCGCATCTGTTACAATACTACCGATATGGTACAAGTTACACGTAAAGATGAACGAGAGGCGAACGAAAATTTGATTCGTCGCTTCAACCGCAAGGTACTGCAGAGTGGTGTACTTGCACAAGCTAAGGCTTCGATGCGATTTGAAAAACCACTTTCTAAAACCGAGCGACGCGCAAAGGCAATTATTCGCCGTGAGCGTAAAGCAGATAAACTGGCGAAAATGCGCCTAGGGATCCGCTAGGAGCTTATGGTGGGAGCGCTCAAACAGCGCATTGCCGATGAAATGAAAGCCGCCCTTCTTGGCGGCGATCGTTTTGTTGGGGAAACACTTCGTAACCTTAAAGCCGCAATCCTTAACGAAGAGGTGGCAAGTGGCAAGCGTGACGAAGGTCTATCTGATGCAGAAATTGAAAAGGTGATTGCCCGTGAGGTCAAAAAGCGTAATGAAAGCGCTAAAATCTATCGAGATAACAATCGTGCCGAGCTTGCCGAACCAGAAGAGCAAGAAGCCGAGATTCTTAAGCGCTTTTTACCTGAGCAACTTAGCGAAGATGATCTTAGAAAAATTATAAAACAGAAAATAACCGAACTTGATGCAAGCGGCCCGAGTGCAATGGGGCAGGTGATTGGGGTAGTCAAGGGTACTGTTGGCAATACTGCTGATGGCGCGCTGATTGCAGCGCTGGTTAAAGAAGCACTAAGTAAATAGGGGAATAAATAAAAAATGATTCTGTTGTTTGGTCCGACTGGCGCTGGTAAAAGTATGCAAGGGCAAATGCTTGCCGTACGACAGGGCTGGAAGTGGCTTTCTACTGGTGAGATGTTGCGTCAAAGCACCGATGAAGAGGTAATTGCCATTCTAAAATCTGGTGAACTCGTGAATGACGAACTTACGTTTCAGGTGTTTGAAGAAGCCGTGCAAGATGCACGGGATAAGCAGTATGGCAATATCATTATTGATGGGTTTCCTCGCACCAAAGAGCAGGCGGCTTGGCTTGACGATTACATGGCAACAATGGGTGAAAAGATCGATATTGTGGTGGTACTCGAAGTTCCCGAGGCGGAAATTATGGCACGATTAGAGAAGCGCCATCGCATGGAAGACACGCCTGAAACGATTGCAAAGCGTATGAATATTTATAGGCAGAAAATGTATCCAGTGCTTGGGATTTTTGCTGAAGCTGGTGTGAAGATTGTTCACTTGGACGGTACGGGTACAGCGGGCGAAGTGCACGATCGTATTTTTGAAGAGGTTATGGGAGCGTGGCAGAGCTAATTACGGGCACAAAAACGCCTGAACAAATTGAAGTCATGCGAGAAGGCGGTAAAATTATCGCGCGTATTTTTGATGATATTCGTGGCTTTGTCCGTCCGGGCCAGACCGAGCTCGAGATTGATGGGTTTGTTGCCGGCAAAATTACAGAGTATGGCGCAGTACCAACATATAAAACGAATGAAGTTAACTTTCCGGGTGTGATTTGTATTAGTACAAACGACGAAATTGTGCATGGTATACCTTCGGACTATACCCTTCGCCAAGGCGATGTAGTGAGCTTTGACCTCGTTATTACGTACAAAGAAATGAAAACCGACGCTGCTTTTACAATGGTAGTTGGTGAAGCGCCAACAGGCGCTATAAAGCATTTACTCACCGCAACTGAGCGCAGTTTATATGCGGGCATTGATGCTATAAAAGGACCTGTTTACACTGGGGATATTGGCGCGGCAATAGAGGCCGTTCTGGTAAAAGCAAAGTTAGGAATTATTCGCGAATTAGTGGGTCATGGCGTTGGCCTAAAGATGCACATGCCGCCAGACATTCCAAATTACGGCCGAAAGGGCACTGGTGTATTGCTAAAACCGGGCGAAACGATTGCCATTGAACCAATGGCGACGCTTGGCGGCGAGGGAATTGTTACCCTTGATGATGAATGGACGATTGCCACCCGAGACGGCAGCTTAGCGGCACATTTTGAGCATACTGTCTTGATTACTGAACGTGGTGCTGAAATTCTAACTCAGCTGTAATGCTTTACTATTCATAGTAGTTAGTAATGCCTTCGAGTGGTTTGTAGTCGTATTTTTCGGCTAAATAACTCTCAATGTCGGTATATGCTTTGCCGCATAACATTCCGCCGGCCAAGAGGCTGTCTTGGGTAATGTCGGCACCGACGAACGAGGGCTTAATAAAATCTGCCATTGCTTGATCATTGTTGAATTCGAAATCAATAAGTACCAAGCCCTCGAGGTTGTTAAGGTATACATCTACCTCAGCAGTATATTCGTCAATTTGATAGGCAAACCGACGCTTTTTTAGGCGTTTGCCCGGTAATTGATTGAGCGCAGTATACTCTTCAAGTGACAGTTCAATAGTGTGTTCAATCATTCGCGAAGAATCGCCATTAGTTTCGGGAGATTTTTTGGTAATAACGTAGCTATCACCGTTACGACGAATTCGAAGTTGGGGGTGGTTGCTACTGGCTGGAATAAAATCATCTTCAATGATTTTAGACGGAAACTCACCAAGATTGGCGGGTAGCTTAGTCATGAGGAAGGTGTATTCGCGTTCAAGTTCGACAGTCATATTGTCATCATAGCATAGTCGGATGTGTGAAAGAGGGTAGGTATGTGGCTGTATGGTGTTTATGCTACAATAAAGATATATGCAGGAACAATCTCGATATGCAGTCGGTATTGATGTCGGTACAACGACTATTCGTTGTGTGGTGGGCCATGTTGATCCGGCGACCGGAACTCCTACGATCGTTGGAGTAGGGCAAGCCCCTAACTCAGGCATGCGTAAGGGTACGGTAGTAAATTTGAGTGGGCCGGCTCATTCTATCGACCAAGCGCTTGGTGATGCCGAGCGCATGAGCGGGCACGAGGTAAATGTAGCCACACTCAGTATAAACGGTGCTCATATTTTAAGCACTAAAGCCGACGGTATGATAGCTGTGGGCATGGGTGATCACGAAATCAATGACGAAGATTTACACCGGCTTGAAGAAGTTGCCACTACCGGCAAAGTTCCGGCCAATAGAGAGATTTTAGAGGTTGTTCCATTTAGTTATACGCTTGACGGCCAAGGGGGCGTGAAAGATCCGCTTGGTATGAACGGCACTCGACTAGAGATTAATGCAAATGTTGTGTCTGCAATGGGGCCATACCTTACTAATCTTCAAAAAGCGAGTGAAATGGCAACAGTTGCTCCAAGTGCGATTGTTCCGGCCGTAATGGCCTCGGCTAAGGCGGTACTTAACGAATCACAGATTGAAAGTGGAGTTGCGGTCGTCGATATTGGCGGCGCTACCACTGGTGTTACGGTATTTGAGGAGGGCGATCTGCAATATGTAGGTATTATTCCTATGGGTGGCGCAAATATTACCAACGACCTTGCGATCGGCCTAAAAACTGATCCCGAAATTGCCGAAAAAGTGAAGGTGCAGCATGCTGTGGCGCTACCTCGCAAAGAGAACGAGGGCATTAGTATCAAGCATGACGGCGAAGTGCTGAATTTTAGTACTACTGAAATTGATGAAATTGTCGAAGCGCGTCTTGAAGAGATTTTTGAACTCGTGAATAAAGAATTAAAGAAGGCTGGTCGCGCGGGGCAATTGCCAAGCGGTGTCGTGCTTGTTGGTGGTACGGGCAATCTTAAAGCTATAGCAGAGTTTGCTAAAGAACATCTAGGGGTTGCAGCTCGGGTTGGTAAAGCGGCTGGGTTCGGAGGCGTAGCGGACGATATTGATAAGCCACAGTTTGCTGCAGCCGTCGGCCTTATGCTTATCGATGCCGAATCGGGGGCTCAGGCTCCAACCGGGAAAAAAGGCAAGCGAGGTACTGCCAGCGACACCTTAAAGGGCGCCGGCGGTTTCCTTAAATCGCTCTTTGGCAAGTTTAACTCCTAGTGGTATACTAGAACAAGAAAGTTATCCAGATTGAGCAAAGGGGAGTAGACAATACATGCCAGAAGTAAAACCAAGTGAAATCCAAACCTTCGCCAGCATAAAGGTTGTTGGTGTTGGTGGTGCGGGCGGTTCAGCGGTCAATCGCATGAAAGATGCGGGACTTGTTGGTGTGCAGTTCATTGCAATGAACACCGATGCTCAGGCACTTCATAACTCTAAGGCAGATATTAAGATTCACCTTGGCCATAATACAACCAATGGTCTGGGTGCTGGTGCCGACCCTTCAGTGGGCGAAGCTGCTGCTCGAGAATCAATCGATGAAATCCGCGATGCGCTTGAGGGTGCAGACATGGTATTTGTTACCATTGGTGCGGGTGGCGGTACCGGAAGTGGTGCCGGGCATGTCGTTGCTGAAATCGCGCGCGACCTTGGTATCTTGTGCGTGGGTGTCGCAACAAAGCCATTTAGTTTCGAAGGCGAAAAGCGCCGCACCAATGCCGATTGGGCAATTGCCCAGCTTGGCAGGCAAGTCGATACTCTTATTACTATTCCAAACGATCGCCTTCTTCAGACAATTGATCGTCGCACACCGCTTCTTGAAACCTTCAAAATCGCTGACGATGTGTTGCGTCAGGGTGTACAAGGTATTTCCGAGCTTATTACCGAGCACGGCCTGATTAATCTCGACTTTGCTGACGTAAAGGCCATTATGAGTAATGCAGGTTCTGCACTGATGGGTATTGGCCGAGCAAGCGGTGACAACCGCGCTGCCGAAGCGGCTCAGCAGGCAATCGAGTCGCCACTTATTGAGGTATCAATCGACGGAGCGAAGGGCGTTCTGTTCAATGTAACTGGTGGTTACGATATGAGCATGAGCGAGATCCAAGAGGCTGCTGAAATCATTACCAGCGCCGTTTCTCCAGATGCGAACATTATCTTTGGTGCTACTCTGAAGCCAGAGCTTGAAGATGAGCTCATTATTACGGTTATCGCAACCGGATTCGATAGCGCTTATTTCCATCAGCAGGCAGCCGAGCTTGAAAAGCCTGGGAGTTTTGGCGAAGCAACAAGCGCTGACACAATTGATACTGCAGTAAATGACATCGATATGGATCTCAACCACACCGACGCAGCTGATCATTTTGCGGCTGAGCCAACCGGCGATATCTGGAACCAGCCAACAGTAGAAGAAGACGATGACGATACGCCAGCCTTTCTTCGCCGCCGCAAAAAGAAACAGTCAGACGAATCTTAGAAAGGGGTAGTGCGTCCTCATGTCACACAGCTACAAAATTGGCGATAGTCGCGTCTTGGAATCTCGCGAATCAGCCGATGGTATTACTATTCGTCGTCGTCGCGAAACTATCGACGGCAAACATCGCTTTACTACTTACGAGCGTATCGAGCATCCGAACCTCGCGGTAATAAAAAAGGATGGTACGCGCGAACTGTTTGATCGTGAAAAACTGGCAAATGCCATACGTCGTTCGGTAGGTAAGTTTTTTAAGTCTGAGCTAGAGGTAGAAGAAATTATTAACAGTGTCGAAAATCGCCTCTATGAGCTGGGCGAAAGCGAAGTACTGTCATCTGTTATTGGCGACTATGTACTCGATGAGCTTGCGGCTAAAAATGACGTGGCCTACGTTCGGTTTGCGAGCGTGTTTCATAAATTTAAAACCCTCGATGATTTTGTAAAAATCCTCGAACATCGCAGAAAGGGCTAGTATGCGAGTTGTCATTGTCACAAAAGAAAACACCGATTACGCACGCCAAGTGCAGGAGTTCTTAGGAAACTTTACTCGACAGACTGGTCGTAGTCTCGAAGTGATTAACCCCGAATCGCTCGACGGTGATTCGTTTTGTCGCACATACGATATCGTTGAATACCCCACTATCATAGCGCTGAGCAACGATGGGCAAGTGCAAAATATGTGGAGTGGCACAACATTGCCAACTATTGGAGAGGTAAGTTACTATGCTGGACAAGATTAAAGAATTTTTTACACATAAAGAACGTAACTTGCGCGACAATCGCTGGATTTTCCTTAGCATGCTTATTGGCGCAATCGGTAGCCTTATTGCGTCATTCGTACTTTCGGTAGAAGCGGTTGAACTGGCCGCGAATCCTAATGCAGTGTTGTCTTGCAGCATTAATATTGTATTGAACTGCGCAACGGTGGCCGCGCACCCCTCGGCACATTTATTTGGTTTTCCTAATAGTTTCTTAGGGCTAATAGCTGAGCCAATAGTTATTACGGTCGCAATTGCCGGGCTTGCTGGGGTAAAGTTTCCTCGTAGGTTTATGTTTGCAGCACAAATTATGTACACACTTGGGCTTTTATTCGCATTTTATCTCTTTAGTGTGAGCTACTTTGTTATTGGGGCTCTATGCCCATGGTGTCTACTTGTTACGGCAACCACGACGTTTGTTTGGTTTGCGATTACTCGCTACAACGTCCGCGAGAATAATCTTTATTTGCCACCAAAGGCGTCTAGAGTAATGCATCGAATTATTGAAAAAGATTACGATAAAGTAGCCCTTTTTAGCCTAGTAACACTGCTCGTTGTGGTGATTTTGGTTAAGTACGGTCCGTACCTATTTAGCTAGTCTAGTAAAAAACGCAACAGTTTGGTATACTAAGGGTGTGAAAGCGCCCTTAGTAATATAAGGTACAGTGGTCATCACCCACGAATGCTAGCTGGAAGATCCGAACTTATCGGGGTAGAACCAGCCGTGAACGCAACGATAAAGCGGAATAACTGAGTGCGAGAAGAGTTATTCAAGAAGAATCTCTTTTTCGAAACTGGATGGTACCGTCCGCAAAACGCGGATTCCAGTGACGGAAAAGGGATTTTTTATTTGGAGAAAATATGAACGAGCAGCCAGAACTATCATTTACGATTGAAGAATTACGCCCCGATGATGTCGAGGTGATTACGGTGTTGCGCTACGAATCGTATGCAGATGCGTATGTAAATGAGGAGCTTGGTGTGACACGTAAGTGGTTAAATGAGCGCAATTCGCGTTACTATTCACCAGAGTATATTCAGTCGTGGCGTGATCGATATGAGGCAGGTAAGGGGAACGGTACGATCATGGCGTGGGTTGCGCGAGCCAAAAACGGAAAGATTATCGGCTTTGCTACCCCTTTTATTCAACCGGAAGGAATTCGGCGAGTAGGTTCCCTATATGTTGCAAAGGCTTGGTATGGAAAGGGCGTGGGTAATGCATTAATGAGTAAAGTAGTCGAATGGCATGGGCCGGTTGAGACAATCGAACTCCACGTAGTTAGCTATAACGAGCGCGCCAAAGCCTTTTACCGTAAGTGGGGATTCGAGGAAGTGCCGGGCTCGGAAACATTGTTTGCATATAAAATTCCAGAGGTCATGATGGTTAGAAAAGGAGCTTTGTCGTGAAAAAGTGGTCAGATAGCGATGGTGAAGAGTTTCGCAATAGCGATGTTTGTTTTGGTCGTGAGTACGACCCTGGTTCGGGCACGATAGATGTTGCTAAAATATCTATTCGTGGTAAATATCCCGAAACCGGTTGGGGCTACCTGGAAGAAGCGCACGAAATGGCGGTCGTCGTTCGTGGTAGCGGCTTTATAGAGACAAAGGATGGCGAGCGCGAGGAACTGATTGCCGGTGACGTGATATACGTTCCACCCATGCAGCGCTTCCGCTGGAATGGCGATATGGATCTTATCGTGCCATGTGGCCCTGCTTTTGACCCTGCCAAGCATAAATACGAGGAGGACTTATGAAATTCAAACACGGAACGCGTAGGCGAGCACTAGAATATGAAAAAGACTGGGTAGCGCGCTGGAAGCAAGATAAGACATTTGAAAAGTCGGTCGAAAACCGACCGGCAGACAATGCCTATGTATTTTACGATGGGCCCCCATTCATTACGGGTGTGCCACATCATGGAACCTTGCTAAGTAGTATTGTTAAAGACGCCGTGCCTCGGTACTGGACTATGAAAGGTAAGCGTGTTGAGCGCGTGTGGGGATGGGACACACACGGATTGCCGGCAGAAAACTTTGTCGAAAAGCAGCTGAATATTACCGATCGTCGCCAGATCGTTACAACTGCCGATGCGCAGGCTCCGTTAGATAAAGATGGCAACGAACTGCCAACGATCAGCCTAGAGCATTACATTACCAAAGCGCGCGAATCAATGGTGGCAAATGCCGAAACGTGGGAAGACGTCGTGGATCGGGTGGGTCGCTGGGTCGATTTTAAGGGTGCCTATAAAACCATGGACAAAAACTACATGGAATCTATCTGGTGGGCATTTAAAACTCTATACGAGCAGGGCAAGATCTACGAAGGCGAAAAGGTGTTGATGTACGACACCAAGTTTGCGACACCTGTGAGTAAAAACGAAGTGACGATGGATAACGATGCATATCAGACGGTGACTGATCCAAGCGTGTATGTGAAATTTAAACTGATCGATGGCGGTACATTGCTTGCTTGGACCACTACGCCATGGACGCTGCCAGGCAATACGGCAGTGGCGGTGAATAAAGACCTGGATTATGTAGAAGTAAAAGTGGGAGGCGAGCAGTTTATCCTCACGAAAGCCTTGGTCGAAAAAGTGTTGGTAGATGAGAAAAAGCAACCACTCCAGTACGAAGTGCTACGCGAATTAAAGGGGAGTGAGCTTGTAGGGTCAGAGTACGAACCGCTGTTTGCGCATCAGGGCGAAAATGCTCATAAAGTATGGGCGGCAGATTACGTTGAAGCCGAAGCGGGTACGGGCATCGTGCATCTTGCGCCAATCTACGGCGAAGAAGACTTTGTCTTAGCGCAGGCGAACGATATACCTAGGGCGCATGTACTGGATGATAACGGCTATTATTACCCTGAAGTTGCCGAGCAGCTGTACCCGCTCATGCCATGGGTAGACAGCTCAAAGCCTCTTGAAGTCTGGGAAAACAACAAAAACATCGCTAAAGGCTTAGAAAAAGCTGGTATCGTCTGGAAAACCGAGTACATTCGCCACGAATATCCATTTAACCCTCGTTCAAAGCAGCGTATTATGTATCGCGCAATCCCGAGCTGGTTCTTCGACATTCAGGGTTCAAAACTACTAATGTTAGAACAAAACGAAAACATTAATTGGTTCCCAGAACACCTCAAGCATGGGCGATTCGCTAAAAACATCGAGCAAGCACCAGATTGGAACCTCAGCCGTGACCGTTTTTGGGCGACCGCGATGCCGGTATGGAAGGGCGACAAAGGCACGGTTAAGGTTGTCGGCAGCTACTCCGAGCTAAAAGAGCTAAGTGGCGTGGAGCTCGAGGATTATCACCGTCCATGGGTCGACGACATTACGTTTGATATCGACGGCGAACATTTTACACGTATCGAAAAGGTGCTCGATTGCTGGTTCGAGAGCGGCAGCATGCCATTCGCACAGTTTCACTATCCGTTTGAAAACAGAGAAAAATTCGAAGCGAATTTCCCAGGTGATTTCATCGTCGAATACGTTGGTCAGGTGCGCGCATGGTTTTACTATGTGCATGTTGTAAACACGGGACTATTTGGCTCGGAAGGGTTCAAGAACGTTATCACCACTGGTACGCTCGCTGGCAACGATGGCCGCAAGATGAGCAAGAGCTTGGGTAACTACACCGATCCAAATGAGCTGATGGACAAGTTTAGTGCCGATAGCCTACGGTTTCTATTGCTTTCGAGCCCGCTCTTAAAGGGCGAAGACTTTAGCTTGCTCGATAAAGATGTTGGCGATATCGCACGCAAACTAAGTATGGTTTGGAATATGTACGATTTCTTTACTATGTATGCCGAAGTCGACGGCTGGGAATACGACCCGTCAGATTCGCTCACCCTGGCGCCGGCCGATGTGTCTAACTCACTCGATAAATGGATTGTTAGTCGTATCCATGAGCTTACTAAGCAGATTACAAAAGATATGGATGCCTATAATCTTCCCGATGCTATGGCTGGTATATTGCCATTCATTGACGATGCGAGTAACTGGTTTGTGCGCCGCAGCCGCCGCCGCTTTTGGAAGAGTGATGATGATGGCGACAAGGCCGAGGCGTACCGTACGCTGCACTATGTACTGCTCAAGCTATCTGTATTATTAGCACCATTTACACCATTCTTGGCTGAAGAGCTGTACCACAATATGGGCGGGGCGAGCGAATCGGTACATCTGCTTGATTGGCCAACCGAGACAAGTGTCGATCAGCTTGTCCTCGATGAAATGGAGCAAGTACGTACGTATGTAAACGAAGGCTTGAGCCTACGCGCCAAAGCCAGCCTAAAAGTTCGCCAGCCGCTCGCGAGTGTAACCGTACCAGCATTGGGCGAGGTAGTGGACTACAAAGCCATCTTGCTAGACGAGTTAAACGTGAAGGACGTAACCAAGGGCAATGAAGTTGCGATTGACGAAACGATCACACCAGAACTTAAACGTGAAGGTATGATGCGCGAAGTGATTCGGCATGTACAATCAGCGCGCAAGGCGGCCGGGCTAAATGTCGATGACCGAATTGTCTTAGACTTGCATGCTGATGACGCCACACTTACCGAAGCAATTACCGAACATCAGCAAACAATCTGCGAAGAAACACTTGCCGAGCAGTTAGTGAGCGTGCAGGATGGGTATCAAACGAACGTTGTCATTGAAGGTAGCCAGCTAGCCATCGGGGTAAAAAAGTTCTAACAAACCGCTCCAAAAACAGGGGCGATATTGCTTAAAGTTAAAAAATGTGTTCAGATAATTATAGCCAAAGAGGCGGAGTGGTATTTTTTACACTTTCTAACATCTTCATAATGGTGCTATACTACTCTCTATAAATGGTGTGTTGCCAAAGCGAGTTACGGCAATACGCGAGTAGAGAGAGGGAGCTTGTGGAGCTAAGTAAAAAAACACAGAAACGTATTGCTATTGCGTGCGGTGTAGTACTTGCGGGTATGCTGGTTGCGCTTGCGGTACGCACGGCACAGCCAACAATTGTCGATTGGCTAAAAAATACGCAAAATCAACCAGGTAGCACACAGGTAGCAAATGATAAAAACGACAAGGCTGACACTCAGCCAGCGCAGAGCGATACCGCCAACACTGCGCCCACACCACAGCAGGCTCAGCCAAGCACAAATAACTATAGCTACACTGCCGTTGCAGGCGACAGCTATACATTATTGGCGCGCACTGCTATTCAGCAGTACGCTCAGGAGCATTCGGTAACGGTAAGTGCGGCTCAAGCTCAGCAGGCGGAAATTACGCTTGCGAACCAGGCAGGCCAGCCATTCCTCGAAATAGGTCAATCTGTCGAGATTACGCAACAATCTGTTGCCGATGCGCTACAGGTGCCTGCTACGGCGGCTACAACTAGCCCCCAAGCTAGCACGAGTAACTCTGCTACTAGCAAAAGCAAAGACTACAACTACACTGCAGGTGTGGGCGATAGTTACACTTTGCTTGCACGCATGGCCGTAAAAGCCTATGTTGCCAGCACCAACCTTACACTTACTCCCGCACAAAAAATCGCTGCCGAAGCCACCCTTGCATCCCAGGCAGGCCAGCCAATACTAGAAGTAGGGCAGGTAGTCGCGTTTAACGCAACCACGCTGGCTGCCGCAATTGATTCAGCCCGTAGCCTTAATGCCGAGCAGCAAGCTGGGTGGGAGCGGTGGGCCACTCTTGCAGCCCTTTAGCACTATCTTGTCCTCATATGTAACTTATCTATAAAACTATTGCTACAAACAATTGACTTTATATCAAATGTATGCTAAAATAGAATCAGTTAGACAAGTAAACTTTGTGAGGAAGTGAAGTGCAAGAAATTAATCTGTATGACCTTTTACGCTACTATGGGCGTAACTGGCTAAATTTACTAAGCGCCCTGTTAGTTGGTGCGATTATAGGTGTTGTATATACGGCGTTTATACAAACCCCGCTTTATAAGAGTGACGCCACATTGCTGGTGGTTGGTGC